>JBGPYB010000024.1:0-39547 GCA_041493035.1 Vicinamibacteria bacterium
CAGGCCGCCCTCGTCGACTTCCGCGTCGAGAAGGAGGAGGCGGTCTATCCGATGGTTCCCGCGGGCGCCGATCTCCACGCCATGATCCGCCGCCCGACGCAGGACCAGGAGGTGAACGCGTGAGGCACACACTCGTGGCCCGGGTCCAGGACCATCCCGGCGTCCTGAACCGCGTGGCCAGTCTCTTCCGGAGGCGGGCGTTCAACATTCACAGCTTGACGGTCGGCGAGAGCGAGACCCCCGACTACTCGCGGATGACCATCGTGGTCGACACGTCGCGGGTGCCCGCGCACCTCGTCGAGTCCAATCTTCGCAAGCTCGTGCCGGTGGTCGAGGTGCGTGACGTCACCCACCTCCCCACGGTGAGCCGCGACCTGGCTCTCATTCGGGTGAGCTGCGGCGCCAACGAGCGGTCGGAGATCGCCGACCTCGTGTCGATCTTCCGGGGCAAGGTCGTGGACGTGGCGCAGGACTCGGTGATCGTCGAGGTCACGGGGGACGCGGACAAGGTGGACGGCCTCGTGGACCTGCTGCGTCCTCGCGGGATCGTCGAGATGGTGCGGACGGGAAAAGTGGCGATGGTCCGCGGCAGCGGCAATGGCAACGGGCACGGAACGAACGGTGATGGAACCGGGACCATCGAGTCCCGGAAGGCTTCCTAAGGAGAATTCGAATGGCAAGGATCTACTACGACTCGGACGCCGACATCCAGGATCTGGCGGGACGGAAAGTCGCCATCCTGGGGTACGGAAGCCAGGGACACGCCCACGCCCTGAACCTGCGCGACAGCGGGGTCGAGGTGGCCGTGGGGCTTCCCGAGGGAAGCCGTTCCCGCGCCCGCGCCGCAGCCGACAAAGTCCGCGTCCTCACGCCGGCCGAGGCGTCGAAATGGGCCGACATCATCATGATCCTGGCCCCCGACACGAGCCAGGCGCGCCTCTACCGTGACCACGTGCGTCCCCACCTGGAGCCCGGCAAGACCCTGATGTTCGCCCACGGCTTCAACATCCGCTTCGGGACCATCGAGGTCCCCGAGGGCGTGGACGTGTCGATGGTGGCCCCGAAGGCCCCGGGCCACCGCGTGCGCGAGGTCTTCGTCGAGGGACAGGGAACCCCCGCCCTCGTGGCGATCCACAGGGACGCGAGCGGCAAGGCGAAGCGCACGGCGCTCGCCTACGCCAAGGGGATCGGTTGCACCCGCGCAGGCGTCATCGAGACCACCTTCGCCGAGGAGACCGAGACCGACCTCTTCGGCGAGCAGGCGGTTCTCTGCGGCGGCGTGTCCGCCCTGGTGAAGGCCGGCTTCGAAACCCTGGTGAAGGCGGGCTACCAGCCCGAGATCGCGTACTTCGAGTGCATGCACGAGCTGAAGCTGATCGTGGACCTCATGTATCGCGGCGGCCTCAACTACATGCGTTACTCCGTCTCGGATACGGCGGAGCACGGCGACTACACGGGCGGGCAGCGCCTCGTGACCGAGGAGACCAAGAAGGAGATGGCTCGGATGCTCGCGGAGATCAAGACCGGCCTCTACGCCGAGAAGTGGATCGCCGAGAACGAAGCCGGGCGTCCCTGGTTCGAGCAGCGCCGGAAGGAGGAGCGGGCCCACGGCATCGAGGAAGTGGGAGCGCGCCTCCGCTCGATGATCCCCTTCCTGGACGCCGTGACGGTGACTCCCGAAGGGGAGGTGAAGAGGGCCGCCGACGCCCCGGTACCCGCGGGGGTCGTATCGTGAGCGGCCGAATTACCATCTTCGACACGACCCTCCGCGACGGGGAGCAGTCTCCCGGCTGCTCCATGAACCCCGCGGAGAAACTCCGCCTGGCCCGGCAGATCGAGAAGCTTGGCGCCGACGTGATCGAGGCGGGCTTCCCCATCGCGTCGCAGGGGGAGATCGATTCGGTCAAGGCGGTGGCAGAGGAGATCCGCAGCGTGCGGGTCGCCGCCCTGGCCCGGGCGAAGGATGCCGATATCCTGGCCGCGGGTCGGGCACTCGCCGGCGCGGCCCACCCGATGATCCACACCTTCCTGGCGACCTCGGCGATCCATCTCAAGTACAAGCTGAAGATCACCCCCGACGAGGCCCTGAAACAGGCCGTCGAAGGCGTGAGGCTCGCTCGCTCCCTCGTCGCGGACGTGGAGTTTTCGGCCGAGGACGCCTCGCGGACCGACTACGGCTACCTCCTCGAAGTGCTGAAGGCGGTGTTCGAGGCCGGCGCCACGACGCTCAACGTCCCCGACACGGTCGGCTACTCCCTTCCCGACGAGTACGCGGCGATGGTCCGCAGGCTCGTGGCGGACCTCCCCGGCGCCGTCATCTCCGTCCACTGCCACAACGATCTTGGCCTCGCGGTGGCCAACTCCATCGCCGCCGTGCAGGCGGGTGCGAAGCAGGTCGAGTGCACGATCAACGGCATCGGCGAGCGTGCAGGGAACACATCTCTCGAGGAGCTGGTCATGGCCCTCAAGGTCCGGGCCGAGGCTCTGGGCGCTGAGACCGGCGTGAAGAGCGAGCTGCTTGCGCCAACCAGTGCGATGCTCTCGGGGATCACCGGCGTCTGGCCGCAGCCCAACAAGGCGATCGTCGGCCGCAACGCCTTCGCCCACGAGGCCGGGATCCATCAGCACGGGGTCCTGAAGAACCCGCTGACCTACGAGATCATGACCCCCGCCAGCGTCGGCGTGCGCGAGACGGTGATGGTGCTCGGCAAGCACTCCGGCAAGCACGCGGTGGAGTCGCGCCTTCTTGCTCTCGGCCTGGCCCTGTCGAAGGATGAAATCGACACGATCACCACCAAGGTCAAGGAGCTTGCCGATCGGAAGAAGTTCGTCTACGACGACGACCTCCTCACCCTCGCGTCGCGAGCTCCGGAGCACCGCGCCCGGCTCGTGCGTTATCAGGCGGTCACCGGGAACGACGTGATACCGACGGCCACGGTCGAGATCGAGATTGACGGTGAGCGCCGGCGTGGGTCCGCCGCGGGGAACGGTCCACTGGACGCGGCCATGAAGGCCGCCGAGGCCGCCCTCGGCTTCGACCTGGAGCTGATCGAGCTGCACACAAGGGCCGTCACCGCCGGAACCGACGCCCTGGCCGAGGTCATCGTCCGGGTGCGCCACGGCGAGGCGGAGTCTTCGGGACAAGCGGCGAGCACCGATTCCGTCGAGGCCGCCCTGCGCGCGTATCTCTCCGCGGTCGGAGCCGTGCGCAAGGCACAGGAGGCTGTGGCGTGAGTCCAGGGGCGTCCGACACCGCGAAGACGCTCTTCGAGAAGGTGTGGGACGCCCACGTCGTCAGGCCGGCGACGGCCGATACGCCCGCTGTCCTATACGTCGATCTTCACCTGATCCACGAGGTCACGTCTCCCCAAGCGTTCCAACTCCTGCGCGAGCGAGGTCTCAAGGTCCGTTGCCCCGACCGCACCGTTGCGACGATGGACCACTCGACGCCGACGACTCCGCGCGGCGCCGACGGCCGTTTCCACATCCCTGACGCCGAGGCTGCGGCGCAGGTCGCCGCTCTGGAAACGAACTGTCGCGACTTCGGCGTCACGCTCCACGCTCTCGGCAGCGACCGGCAAGGGATCGTCCACGTCATCGGGCCTGAGTTGGGGCTGACGCAGCCGGGCGCCACGATCGTCTGCGGCGACAGCCACACGAGTACTCACGGTGCCTTTGGCGCCCTGGCTTTCGGCATCGGCACCAGTGAGGTCGGCCACGTCCTCGCCACGCAATGCCTCCTCCAGCCGAAGCCTCGGACGCTCTCCATCCGCGTGGACGGCACGTTGCCTCGTGCCGTGACGGCGAAAGACGTTATCCTGGCGGTGATCGCGCGCATTGGCATCGGCGGCGCCACCGGTCACGTGATCGAGTATCGCGGCTCCGCCATTCGGGCGCTCTCAATGGAAGAGCGGATGACGATCTGCAACATGTCCATCGAGGCCGGCGCTCGGGCCGGGATGGTCACCCCGGACGACACCACCTTCGAGTACCTGGCGGGCCGTCCTCACGCGCCGGCGGGCAAGGACTGGGACCGCGCCCTTGTGGCATGGCGTGCACTTCCTACGGACAAGGACGCCTCGTTCGATCGCGAAGAGGTCTTCGATGGGGCACGCCTGGAGCCGATGATCACCTACGGCACCAACCCAGGGATGGGGATTCCCATCGGTGACGCGGTGCCCGACTCCTCCGGCAAGCCCGGCATCGAGAAGGCCCTGCGCTACATGGGGCTCGAGTCAGGGCGGCCGATCCTGGGCCAGCCCATCGACGTGGTGTTCATCGGGAGCTGCACCAACTCGCGCCTCTCGGACCTGCGCCAGGCGGCCAGCGTCCTCAAGGGACGCAAGGTCGCGCCGGGGGTTCGCGTCCTCGTGGTGCCGGGCTCGCAGCAGATCAAGAAGGAAGCCGAGGCCGAGGGGCTCGACCGCGTCTTCCTCGACGCAGGAGCGGATTGGCGCGAGGCCGGCTGCTCGATGTGCATCGCGATGAACGGAGACCGCCTCGAGCCGGGACAGTACGCCGTGAGCACGAGCAACAGGAACTTCGAGGGGCGCCAGGGGCCGGGGGGGAGGACGTTCCTGGCGAGCCCGCTGACGGCGGCGGCCGCGGCTGTGGCGGGGCGGATCGCCGACGCACGGGAGCTGCTCTGATGGACCCCATGCGCGAGGTTCGATCCCGCACGGTCGTGCTGCCGGTCGACGACGTCGACACGGATCAGATCATCCCCGCCCGATTTCTGAAGGGGACCACGAAGACCGGCCTCGGCAAGAACCTCTTCGCCGATTGGCGCTACGACGCCGCCGGGCGCTCCCGGGCGGACTTCGTCCTGAACCGTCCCGAGAGCTCGGGGGCGCAGGTCCTCGTGGCCGGACGGAACTTCGGCTGCGGCTCGTCGCGGGAGCACGCTCCTTGGGCCCTCGTGGATTTCGGTTTCCGGGCGGTGGTGAGCCTCTCCTTCGGCGACATCTTCCGGACCAACGCCCTCAAGAACGGCCTGCTTCCTGTTCAAGTGGACTCCGCCACCCACGCGTCGCTCCTCGCGTCCCCCGGCTCGGTCGTCGTGATCGATCTCGAAGCGATGACCCTCGTGCTGGCCGACGGCCCACCTGTCCAATTTCCCGTCGAGCCCTTCGCCCGTTTCTGCCTCTTGAACGGGACCGACGAGCTCACTTTCCTTCTGTCTCTCGATCCGACGATCAGCGCGTACGAGCGTCGGATCCATCCCTAGCGCGGAGGCTCAACGGCCATGGTCGCCACACTCGCAGTCCTCAGGGGAGACGGCATCGGGCCCGAGGTCACTGAAGCGGCTCTGTCGGTCCTGGGAGCCTGCCTTCCGTTCCACGTCAAGGAAGGGAAGGTTGGGGGTGCGGCCATCGATGCGGTCGGGGACCCGCTTCCCGCTGAGACTCTCGAGCTGTGCCGGGCCAGCGACGCCGTATTCCTTGGGGCAGTGGGTGGTCCGAAGTGGGAAGGGGGCACGGTGCGCCCCGAGGCCGGACTGCTCCGGCTTCGGAAAGGCCTCGGCCTCTACGCCAACCTGAGGCCCGCGCGATATATCGGCCTTCCGACACCTCTCCGAGAGGGCTTGGCCCGTCACGCCGACATCCTGGTGGTGCGCGAGCTGTCGAGCGGTGTCTACTTCGGAGAACCGCGCGGCCTCAGCGCCACTGAGGGCTTCAACACCTGGCGCCAGACCGCCGACGAGGTTCGCCGCGTTTCTCACGTCGCCTTCAAGGCGGCGCGGAAACGAAAGTTTCGGGTTACTTCAGTGGACAAAGCGAACGTTCTCGAAGCCTCGCAGCTCTGGCGCTCGGTGATCACCGAGGTCGCCCGCGAATACACAGATGTGGAGCTGGAGCACCGCTACGTCGACGCGGCGAGCTTCGAGCTGCTCCAGTCTCCTCACCGGTTCGACGTCGTCGTCACCGACAACCTCTTCGGCGACATCCTGAGCGACGAGATCGCTGCCGTCGTCGGCTCCATCGGCTTGCTGCCTTCGGCCTCCTTCGGCGCCGGCCCGTCCCTCTACGAACCCGTCCACGGCTCGGCCCCGAGCCTGGCCGGTCGCGGGATCGCGAACCCCACGGGAGCCATTCTCACGGTGGCCATGCTCCTGGAGCACTCGCTGGGGCGCCCGGACCTGGCGAAGGTCGTCGAGGCCGCGGTGGCCGCGACGCTGCGCGACGTTCGGACGCCCGACATCGGTGGCGAGGCCACGACGTCGGAGTTCACCGCCATGGTCCATCGGAACATGTCGTGGCTCCGTTGGGCCCACAGCCCCGACGAGCAGGACGAGAAGACGCCGTCCTACGGCTGGGGTGTCTGAGGCGGCTCGTTCCTGGCGAGCCCGAGCCAGCGCGCCAGAAGCGCGTCCAGGCTCACGAGGCCGGGCCCCGAGAGCGTCAGCCAGAGCAGCAGCAACAGGTTGACGAAGGGCGCAATGTCGAGCGGCCCCTTCTCCGTCGACGGGCTCCACGCCTGAAGGAAGTCGTTCCTGTCGGCCGTCAGGAGCGCCACCACCATCGTCGAGAGGAGGCCGGCCGCGGCGATGCGGGTCAGCAGGCCCACCACGAGAAGGATCGCCCCGTAGTATTCGAGGCGAGCTACGAAGGCCGCGTTCAGGACCGGGAAGGGAATCCCCAGGTCCACGAAGAAGCTCGTGAAGTTGTCGAGATGCTCGAGCTTCCCGCGCCCCGTGAGAAAGAACTCGTTCCCCAGGGCGATGCGTGTGAGCAGGGGAGCCACGAACGACAGGGTCGCGGCGATGCGCAAACCGAGGGAGACGACGTTCTTGACCGGCGCCGGGGCCGACATCACTTCGCGCGCACCAGCCGCAGCGCGGCGGAGTTCATGCAATACCGAAGGCCGGTGGGACGGGGGCCGTCGTCGAAGACGTGGCCCAAGTGGGCACCGCAGCGCCGGCAGAGCACCTCGCTTCGCGGAACGACCATGCTGCGGTCGGTCTCCGTATCGACGTTCTCCTCGGCGATGGGCCTCCAGAAGCTGGGCCAGCCCGTGCCCGACTCGAACTTGGTGCCGGCGTCGAAAAGATCGTTCCCGCAGCAGACGCACTGGTAGACGCCCTTGTCGTGGACGTTCCAGTACTCGCCCGTGAACGCCCGCTCCGTGCCCTTGAGGCGGGTGACGTTGTACTGCTCCGGAGTCAGAAGCGCCTTCCACTCCTCGGGTGTCTTCACGACCTTCTCGCTCATGATGAATTTCTTCTCCTTGGCCGAATAGAGTCGGAGGGGTCCCGGCCCGGCTGCATCCACCGCCGGGCCCATCGGCTCGCCTCGCCGCCCCGGCCAGAGGAATGTAAGCCCCAATCCCCCGAGGCCGAGGGCCGTGATCACGAACTGCCGCCGGGAGGCTCCGCCGGACGGGTCGCTCAATGGCCGGCCTTCCCGCCCCAGATCTCCTGGAGTCGCCTATCGCGGCCGCAGCCGAGGCGGTACGACTCGTAGCGCATCGGGTTCTTCTTGTAGAAATCCTGATGATAGTCCTCCGCCGGCCAGAATTCCGTGAAGGCCACGATCTCGGTGACGATCGGTCGATTCACCGTTTTGGACACGTCCGCCCGCTGAGTCACTTTCGATTCCTCCGCGAGGCGCTTCTGTTCGTCGCCCTGGAAGAAGATGGCGGAGCGGTACTGGTGTCCGCGGTCGCAGAACTGCCCTTCGGGGCTGGTGGGATCGATGTTGCGCCAGAAGACCTCCAGAAGGCGGGCATAGGTGATCTTGGCAGGATCGTAGATCACCTGGACGGACTCCGCATGGCCCGTGACTCCCGCAGAGACCTCCTCGTAGGTCGGGTTCCGCTTCTGGCCGCCGGAATAGCCCGAAACTACCTGCACCACTCCGGGGAGGACTGCGAATGGCTTCACCATGCACCAGAAACAGCCGCCGGCGAAGGTGGCCCTGGCCAAGGTCGGCGAAGGAGCGGACGCCTTCGGGGGCGTCCCCTGAGCCAAGGCGACGGCGGCGCCGAAACCGAGGACGGCGAACAGAAGAAAAACGGCACGTCGCGGGTGCGTCACGGTCGGCATCGTGTTTCCCCTCCACAGGGAGTATCGTCTCGGGGCCAGTTCCATTCCCTTCCCTGCGATCCTTCTGAGCTAGGATAGCGCCTTCGATCCAGGGGGACTTGCTGATGGCGCGATCCCGGGCCAGCCGCGTGGGCATACTAACGGGTGGCGGCGACTGCCCGGGGCTCAACGCTGTGATCCGCGCCGTTGCACGAACGGCCTTCAACCTCGGGTGGGAGGTCTACGGCATCGAGGACGGCTTCGACGGCTTCCTGACCGGCAAGACGCGGCGCCTCCGCCCCGCGGACGTGCGCGGCATCGTCCAGCTCGGCGGGACGATCCTCGGAAGCACGAACCGGGCGAACCCGTTCCAATATCCCGTCACGCGGCGAGGGCGCACGGTGGAGAAGGACCGTTCCGGCGAGGTGCTCCGGCGCTTCAAAGCCATGGGCCTCGACGCCCTCGTGGCCATTGGCGGAGACGGCACGCTGGGGATCGCCGAGCGCCTCTACCGGAAGGGACTTCCCGTCGTCGGCGTGCCGAAGACCATCGACAACGACATCGCCGCCACCGTGATCACCTTTGGCTTCGACACCGCCGTCTCCACGGCCACCGACGCTCTCGACAAGCTTCACACGACCGCGGAGTCGCACAAGCGCGTGATGGTCGTCGAGGTCATGGGACGGTATGCGGGATGGATCGCCCTCCATTCCGGGATTTCGGGAGGGGCCGACGTCATCCTCATCCCCGAGATCCCCTTCGAAATCGAGAAGATGTGCGACGTGATCCGGCGTCGCGAGCGGTCGGGGCACGCCTTCTCCATCGTGGTAGCCGCGGAAGGTGCTTCGCCTCGCGGGGGTTCGACCATGACCAGGGGGCCGAAGGAGGCCGGTCGCGAGGTCCGTCTCGGAGGCATCGCGGACTGGCTGGCCGACGAGATCGCGAGGAGCACCGGAAAAGACACTCGCAGCCTGGTTCTCGGCCACTTGCAGCGCGGCGGCACTCCCAGTAGCTTCGACCGCCTCCTTGGGACGCGCCTGGGCGCGGCCGCCATGAGAATCGTGGATCAAGGGCTCTTTGGGCGGATGGTGGCTCTGGAGCCTCCGCAAGTCCGCGCGGTGCGATTGAGCACCGCCGTCGGGCAAGGCAAAATGCGCAAGGTGCCTCTAGATTCCGACATCATCCGTTCCGCCCGCGACATCGGCATCGGATTCGGCGACTGATGAGACGAATTGCGGTGTTCCTCGCGTTCTCCTTGGCTCTTGCGAGCTGCCGGAGCGCACCGCCTCGCCCCCCGGTTGTCACCGCCACTCCGGAGCCGAGCCCCGAACCGACGCCGCAACCCCCCCCAACGGACGACCTGACGGTGAAGAAGGCCGACGAGGAGGTCGTGGTCGCTGCCTGGGCCGAGCCTTCCAACCTTCCTCCGGGAGGGGGGCAGGCCCAGGTTCTCGTCCGCGCACAAAAGCGGGGCGGGGCTCCCTTTGCCGGCGTCGAGGTGCGGCTCATCGCATCGACTGGGTCGCTCTTCTCGGCCGGGAAGGTTCTGGTCACCGACGCCCGAGGCATGACTCGCGACCGGCTCACCGCTCACAAAACCACCCAGGTCACCCTGAACGCAGGGGGCACCCGGTATCGCTTCGACGTCCCCGTGCTTCCCGCCTCCACGCAGTAGACCAAGGCGACCTGTGGCTGACGCGATTCTCGACGCGCTGGCTCGGCTCCCGACGGTGCCGACGTATCTCGTGCTCATGCTCCTGTCGGCTGTCGAGAACGTCTTTCCCCCCGTGCCTGCCGACGTCGCCGTGGCCCTCGGAGCGTTCCTGGCCCATCGTGGCGAGGTCTCGGCTCCGCTCCTCGGCGTCCTCTGCTGGAGTGCCAACACCGCCTCCTCGGCGGCGGTCTACTTCCTTGCGCGAGCGTACGGGGCCGAGTTCTTCAGCACGGGGTGGCGCCGTGCGCTCCTTCCGCGCGAGGCGATGGACGCCCTGCACGAGGCATACGCCCGCCACGGTGTCGCCGGCATCTTCCTGACAAGGTTCCTTCCGGGGCTGCGCGCGGCTGTCACTCCCTTCGCGGGCGTCGTCGGCATGTCGCCTGCCCGTGCTCTGGTGCCGGCGGCGGCCGCCTCTGCGCTCTGGTACACCTTCCTGATCGCGGCGGGCACCGCATTCGGCCGGAACTGGGACGCCGTGAGACGCCTGGTCGACAGCGCCAATCGCGTCTTGGCGATCGCGGCCGCCGTGGCGACGGTCTTACTCGGGATCTATCTCTGGTGGCTCATTCGGAGCCGACGCGGCCAGCCCTGATTCGCTCGCCGAACGCCCGATGCGAATGCGTTCCTGCGTCTCGAGGGAGAACCAACCGTCGAGGAACTCGCGCACCGTCGTCATGGCGGCCGGAGTGTATCCCTTGACGAGCGACCACGGATAGCCGAGAATATAGGGGTGGGGGGTATATGAGGAGTCTGAACCTGGCGATCGGCGGCATGAGTTGCGACCATTGCGTCGCGAAGGTTGGGAAGGCGCTCGGGGCGCTCCCCGGTGTGGTCGTCCATTCCGTCCAGATCGGCTCGGCCTCGCTCAGCTATGAGCCCGCAGCGACGTCGCCCGAGGCCGCGGTGCGCGCCGTCGAGGGTCTCGGGTATACGGCGGAGACGGCCCGGCTCTCATGAGCGGCACAGTCAGGATCCCTGTCGGAGGGATGACCTGCGCCGCCTGCCAGGCGAGCATCCAAAGAGCCTTGGAGCAGGAGCCGGGGGTCACGTCGGCGTCGGTGAGTCTCATGCTCGGAAGCGCAGCCGTCGAGTACGACCCGCGCGCGACGTCACCCGGCGCCCTGGTCGAGGTGATTCGACGGACCGGATACGAGGCCGCCCTTCCTCCGACGGGGGTCACTCCTTTCGAAGAGCAGGAGCAGCGCGAGACAACCGAGCGCCGGGAAGCCGCCCTTCTGGGACGGAAGGCGGCGTTCAGCGTGATCGCTGGAGCCGTGGCGATGATCCTCTCGATGCCCCTCATGAGCGCCCACCGCGCGGACCACGGTGTCGCCATCGATCCCTTTATGCGGGGTCTGACGGGCTGGGCCGCACCCGCCTTGGGGAGGCACCTTCCATGGCTCTACAGCCTCGACCCCCGGCTCGTGTCGTGGAGCCTCCTCGGCCTCTCGCTCGTCGCGATGGGTTGGGCGGGAGGACACATCTATTCGCGCGCCTGGGCCAGCATCAAGCGTTGGTCGGCGGACATGAGCACGCTGGTAGCCATCGGGACAGGGGCGGCGTTCCTTTACTCGGTGGTGGCCACGCTGTCGCCCGAAATCTTCCTTCGCCACGGGATCGCCCCCGACGTCTACTACGAAGCGGCCATTCTCATCGTCGCCTTGGTCCTGACGGGGCAGGCGCTGGAGGCGCGGGCCAAGGGACGGACGACGGCGGCCCTCCACGCGCTTGCGGGGCTTCGCCCGAGGACGGCGAGAGTCGTCCGGGGTGAAGGCGAGACCGAAGTACCCCTCGAGGGCGTTGCCATCGGTGACGTCGTCGCCGTGCGCCCCGGCGAGCGGATCGCGGTCGACGGGGAAGTCGTCTCGGGAGCCAGCGCGGTGGACGAGTCGATGCTGACGGGAGAGTCGGTCCCCGTCTCCAAGACCCCGGGGGACCGGGTCTTTGGCGGCACCCTGAACGGGACCGGTGCTCTCCGCTACCGAGCGACGCACCTCGGGTCCGAAGGGGCCCTCGCCCAGATCGTCGAGCTGATGCGATCTGCGCAGGCCTCGAGGGCCCCGATCCAGCGCGTGGCCGATCGCGTGAGCGCCGTCTTCGTTCCCGCTGTGATCGCCGTCGCTCTCGTCACCTTCGCGGCTTGGTGCCTTCTCGCGGATGCTGCGCCGGTCGCACGGGGAGCCGCGGCTGCGGTCGCGGTGTTGATCATCGCGTGTCCCTGCGCCATGGGACTCGCTGTCCCCACCGCGGTCATGGTGGCCACGGGTCGTGGCGCCGCCCTGGGGATCCTGTTCAAGGGAGGGGAGGCGCTGCAGCGCGCCGAGGCCATCGACGTCGTGGTCCTGGACAAGACCGGGACCGTGACCCTTGGGCGTCCGACCGTGACCGACGCCGTGCTCATCGGTGGCCGGCCCCCTGACGTCGTGTTGTCTCTCGCAGCCTCGGTGGAGGCGACGTCGGAGCATCCTCTTGCCGCCGCCATCGTGAGCTATGCGCGTGGTCTCGGGGCAGCGCCCCTGCGGGCCAAGGCCTTCCGCTCGCTGCCGGGCCAGGGGGCGGCCGCCGTCGTCAAGGGAAATGTCGTTTCGGTAGGCAACGAAGCCTTCATGATCGCCGAGAAGATCGATGTCACTCCGTTGCGCGGTGACGCCGAGCGCCTCGCGGCCGAGGGGAAGACGCCGGTTTACGTTGCCGTCGCCCGCGTTCCGAGCGCCGTGCTTGGTGTCGCCGACCCGATGAAGCCGACGTCACGCGCCGCCATCGACCGGCTCCGCGGTCTTGGCTTGGACGTGATCCTCTTGACCGGAGACAGGCGATCCGTGGCCGAGGGTGTCGCCCGTCGCTCGGGTGTGACAGACGTCGTCGCCGAGGTCCTTCCAGCGGGAAAGCTGGCCGAGATAAGGCGGCTGCAACAAGCGGGACGGGTGGTCGCCATGGTGGGCGACGGTGTCAACGACGCGCCCGCTCTCGCCCAGGCCGATGTGGGGATCGCTCTCGCCAGCGGAAGCGACGTCGCGGTTCACGCCGGCGATGTCACGCTGATGCGCGGGGACCTGGATGGAGTCGCCACGGCCATCCTGCTCTCTCGGCGCACGCTCCGGGTCATACGCCAGAATCTCTTCTGGGCCTTCGCTTACAACGCCGTCGGCATCCCGATCGCGGCGGGCGTCCTCTACCCCGCGTTCGGCATCTTGCTGTCGCCCGTTCTCGCGAGCGCCGCCATGGCCCTGAGCTCGGTCAGCGTCGTCACCAACAGCCTTCGCCTGCGCCGGATACCGCTCGGATGAGTGCTCGCGGACGGAAAGCGGTCGCTGTCGACGCGGACGCCAAGGAGCGGAACCTGAAGCGCCTACGTCGCATCGAGGGGCAGGTCCGGGGCTTGCAGCGTATGGTGGAGGCGGATCGCTACTGCGCCGACATCCTCGACCAGGTGTCGTCTGTCGAGGAGGCCCTCCGCAGCGTCGGTCGCGAGTTGCTGCGCAACCACCTCAAGCACTGCGCCACCGAGGCCATGCGGGCGGGATCGGGGCAGGCCGACGCGATGGCCGAGGAACTGGTGGAGCTGATCCGTCGTCACGCCCGCTAGGTCCAGAGGGAAAGCTGTTTCGGAGGGACAGGGAGGTGCCTCGCCGAGCCCCCCTGGTCGAAGTCGGAGTCGAAGCCGTAGATGTCGCGGAGACGCTCCATCGTCCTCCGTATGCGCTCGCGATAGCGGCCGCTCAGATAGACGTGATCGGAGTAGGCGCTCTCGTAGGCCGCGAGGTAGCGCGGGAACTCGGTGGCGATCCAGCGCAGGTACTTCTCCCTGGTCGGCGAACGGAGAAAAAGGACGGTGTACGACATCCGCCGGACCCCCGCGCCGGCGGCTCGTTCGAGGAGCACCTGAAGATCGGCCTCGCCGTCGGTTAGGGCCGGCAGGATGGGGGCCACCGAAAGGCCCACGGGGAGCCCCGCGTCGGCAAGGCGCCTCAGGACCTCGATCCTCACGTCGGGCGTCGGCGCCCAGGGTTCGACCTTCCGAAGCAAGGCCGCGTCGAGGGAGACGAGAGAGATGTGGATCGAGAGGGCCGACCGCGCGTGGATGCGCCTCAGGAGGTCGACGTCCCTCAGGATCGCCGCTCCCTTTGTCGTGATCCCAAGGCGCACACCCCGATGCTGGGCGACGGTCTCGAGAAAGCGCCGGGTGACGCCCTCTTGTGGCTCGCCGGGCTGATACGGATCGGTTGCCGTTCCAAGGGCGATGCGCCCCCCGCGCCGGACGACCAAAGCCAGCCGGCGCGCCGTTTCGTTCTCCGCTCCCCGCTTCACGAAGACCGTGGAGTGAAACGCTTCGGGCGCCGTGATCCCCATGAACTCGTGGGTGTAGGTTGCGTAGCAGTAGCGGCATCCCATGGCGCAGCCGCGGTAGGGGTTGACCGTCCACTCGAACGGCATGCGGGGAGAGTTGCAGCGGTTCAGCAGAGAGCGGGCGCGCAGCTCTTTGTAGACCACGTCCCCTCTTTCGCGCAGGGGGACGTTTCCCATGAGGGGCGCCAGGTTCGGGGCCGCAACGCCGGGGCGGATCATGAGGTTCGCTTTTATTTCGCCATACACGAGAGGCGACGTCAAGGGCGCCCTCACCTCTCTTCTGGACAACGCATCGAACGACGTGGGATGCTGCTGAATGGCGTCCCTCGCTGAAACCCTCTCCCGCCTCACCGCCCAAGGGGAGCTTTACGAACGTCTCGAGGCCGGTCGCGTTCGCTGCGTGGCGTGCGGCCATCGCTGCGTGATCCCTCCTGGACGCGACGGGATCTGTCGCGTCCGGTTCAACGAGGAAGGAATACTCCGCGTCCCCTTCGGCTACGTGGGCGGCCTCCAGGTGGATCCTGTCGAGAAGAAACCCTTCTTCCACGCCCTGCCGGGTGCCAAAGCTCTCTCCTTCGGAATGCTCGGCTGTGACTACCACTGCGGCTACTGTTTCGTGCCTGGAACCGAGGTGTCGAGCGCGGCGGGTCCGCGGGCCATCGACGCGCTCTTCGGGGACGGCGCGCCCGTTCTCGAGACGGAAGGCGAGGCTGTGGCGGTCCGTCCCGGCGCCTCTGTCACGACCCACCTCGGCCGCGAGCGGCCCGTCCGCGGAGTCTTCCGACACTCCTACCGCGGCGCTCTCATGGCCATTTCCCTCAAGGGCGGAAGCGAGATTCACGCAACACCCGACCATGAATTTCTCGTTGCCGCCCGCGCGGCCCGTGGTACGCCGCCGCCCTCGTTCTTCATGCCCGCATCGGCCCTCACGCCGGAGTTCGATCTCCTGGCGCCGTCGGTCAACGGAGGCTTTCGCCGACGCTCCATCGGCGACACGCGGGTTCTGCAGTACGACGGCCCCGTCTACAACCTCGAGGTCGAAGAGGACCACACGTACCTGGTCGAGGGCGCCGCGGTCCACAACTGCCAGAACTGGATCACCTCCCAGGCTCTTCGCGATCCCACGGCCGGGACGGCTCCGCAGCCCTTGGTACCGGAGGACATCGTGCGCCTCGCCCTTCAGCACCAGGCGCGCATAGTCACATCCACCTACAACGAGCCACTCATCACCAGCGAATGGGGGGTCGCCGTCTTTCGCGAGGCGAAGGCGGCGGGGCTCGTCTGCTCGTACGTCTCCAACGGCAACGCCACCCCCGAGGTCCTCGACTACCTGCAGCCGTGGGTTTCCCTCTACAAGGTCGACCTGAAGGGCTTCCGGGATCGGTCCTACCGCGATCTCGGCGGGACGCTCGAGCGCGTCCTCTGGACGATCCGCGCGCTCCACCAGAGAGGCTTCTGGGTCGAGGTGGTAACCCTCATCGTGCCGGGGTTCAACGATTCGGCCGACGAGCTGCGTGACATCGCTCGCTTCCTCGTTTCCGTCTCACCCGACATCCCGTGGCACGTGACGGCGTTCCACAAGGACTACCGGATGACGGACCCCGCCGACACGGCCGTCGCGACGCTCTTGCTCGCCGCCGAGATCGGCCGCCGCGAAGGGCTGCACTACGTCTACGCGGGGAACCTCCCGGGCGAGGTGGGGAGGTGGGAGGACACCCGCTGCCCCGGCTGCGAGGGGCTCGTCATCGAGCGCCGCGGGTTTCGGGTCCTGCGGAATCGCCTCGAGGGCGGTGCATGCCCGGGATGCCAAAGGCGCATCCCGGGCGTCTGGAGCTAGCCGCTACTCGCCGATCTTGGCGAGGGCGTCGCGGCACGCCTTCTGGAAGTCGTGGAACCGCATCTCCTGGTCCATGTCGGCCTGGCTGGGGTTGAGGTTGACCGGCGGCTGCTGGGTCGCGATCGCCTTGAGGTGGGGGACAGCCTTCCTGGCCGCCGGCCCGAACCCTCCCAGGGCGTTGGCCACCGCGGTCCGCACCGAGTAGTCCTTGTCGTTGACGAGCATCCAGGTCAGCATCGGCACGGCATCGGCGGGGCCCAAGGCCACGAGGTCCTTCAAGCCTCCTATTCGCGTCGCGGGATTCGGCGAATTCAGGCTTTGGTTGACGCGCTCGGTCTTGGCCTGGGCCTGGAGGGCGGCCTGGCGTTCCTTCTCAGCCTCGGCGGCCGCCGCGTCGTCGAAGACGATGCCCTTCTTCTTCCTCGCCTCGACCCGGTCCAGCAGAGCGTCGAGACGCCCATCGCCGCCGCCCGCCGCTCCGGCCTTGTTGAGCAGCTCGCGTGCCTTGCCGAAGTCCCGCTTGGAGGCATGCGCCCAGGCCATGCCCGTATATGCCGCCCCGGTAAACTTCGGATCGAGTTGGATGAGCTTCTCGTACGCCGCAATGCAGTCGTCCCAACTCTTCGCCGCCGAGTAGGCCCACCCCAAGCCCAGCGCGGCCTGGGCGTTCTTGGGATCGAGCTCCAGCGCCTTCTTGTACGCGGCGATCGACTCGGTCACCTTGGGGGGCGTCATGTTGCGGTACACATACCCGAGGTTGGTGAAGCCAGCCGTGTCCTTGTAGCCGGGGCTCGAGACGACCTTCTGCAGCTCGGCCGCCCCCTCGGCATACCTCTCGTTCATGCCGAGGACGAGGCCGTAAGTGGATCGGTATTCGAGATTCGAGGGCGCCAATTCCGCCGCGCGCTTGTAGGGAGCCAGGGAGTCCTTCACCCTGCCCGTAGAGAAGTACGCCTTCCCCAGGTAGTAGTTCGCTTCGGCGGAGCCCGAGAGGAGCGTCACCGCCTTCTCGAGCGGGGCGATGGCGTGGGGGAAGTCCCCCTTGCGGAGGAGCAGCTCGCCCACCTGTGCCTGCGCATCGCCGCTCGTCGGCGCGTCCGCCGCCAGCTTGAGGGCTTCGGCGAGGGCGCCGTCCAGATCGCCCTTTCGGAACTGGGCGTTGATGAGCGCTGCGCGGCCGACGGCGAAGTTCGGGTCGAGCCCCAGGGCCTTCTTGTAGGCTTCCGCCGCCTGGTCGAAGCGGTTGTCAGTCTCGAAGATCTTGGCTACCGCCATCTGGATCTCGGGGCTCTTGGGGTTCTTGAACGCGGCGTCTTGCGCTTCGGCGATCGCGTCGTTCCAGGCCTTGGGGTTCTCCGCCAGGATCGCAAGACCGAGAGCGGCGTGCCCTTCCGCCAGGTTCGGGTCCTCGGAGGTGACCTTGCGAGCCTCGGCGACGGCTTCGGTTCCCTTCTTTTGCGCGTTGAGGGTCATGGCGAGACCGACGCGGGCACGGGCGAGCTTGGGGTCCAGCTCCAGCGCCTTGCGGAAGGCGGCCGCGCCGTCGTCGTTCCGTCCCTGGGCGAGGAGCGCCACTCCCCGCGCGTCTTGGGCGACAGCAGCGGTCGCGCCGGCGGCCACGGCCTGGTCGGCTGTGGCCAGGGCCTTCACGGGGTCGAGTCGCGCCTGGACGCGGGCGAGCGTGGCCAGCGTGTTCGGGCTCGATTGCGCCTGCACGGCCTGCTCCGCCGTCGCGAGCGCCGTCTTGGCCGGTCCGGTCCGAAGCTGGAGTCCTGCGAGTGCCGCCAAAGCGTCGGCCTTTGCGGGGCCCGCTCCTTCAGCCGCTTTGGCGTAGGTCGCCAAGGCATCGTCCAGGCTTCCGGTCTTCTCCTGGAAGCGACCGAGGGGCAGCTGCCCCTCTGGACCCGGGTTTTGGGACGCGAGCTTTTGTAGAGTCTTCAGCGCCTCTTCCGGCTTCCCCTTCTGGAGCTGCTCATTGGCCTTGGCCACGGCCTCGTCGATCTTCTGGTCGGCGAAGGCGGGGGCGCTCAGGAGGGCGAGGGCGGCGATGACAATGAACGTGGTCTTCATGGTGCTCGGTCCCTTTCTGCTGTCAACGGGATTTGGACCCTTCATTATAGATATAGATGGCCTTCGGCACACGCCACCGAGCACGCCTCGTGGACCAGGGCAGTGTGGTAGGCTCTTTGGACCACACATCCCCCTTGGAGAAATGACAGAGCCCTCCTCCACGTGTCAGTCCTGCCGCCGGGCGCCGAGCGCCGGTCTTCTGAGTTACCGCAA
Organism: Vicinamibacteria bacterium; assembly: GCA_041493035.1. Taxonomy (GTDB): domain Bacteria; phylum Acidobacteriota; class Vicinamibacteria; order Fen-336; family Fen-336; genus JBGPYB01. Next base: position 18,208 of record JBGPYB010000024.1, read on the forward strand.
GGGGTCCGACGTTGTTCCCCGCGAGACGCTTCTGCAGTGCGACGTCTGCGAGCGCTACGCCTGCGCCGACTGCCTCCAAGTCTATGACATCGTCTCGGAGTACGACTTTCTCTGCCACGAGTGCGCCCGCGCCTTTGGATCCCCGATCCGAGGGACGCGCGGCCACTGAGCCACTCTCTCTTCTAGACACCGCTGTCCCCTGTGTGGTTCGGGCCGGCAAAATTGTTTCGGAAGCCACACACCTTCCTGTGACATCGCTCACGACCGGTCGTCGCCAAGTCATTGGAAATGAGTGGATTGACATTTCTTCACAGCAGCAATGCAACCGGCACAGGAGTTGCTACGTACAGGAGGTTAGAAAGGCCATGAACGAATTCCTGATGGCTACGCCAACCTCTTCAAAATCCCACTAAAAACCCTTCCCCCCCCAAAGAGGGGAATCTCCTCAGACGTCCCGGGGGTGCCGCGAGGCACCCCCCAGGTTTTTCTGGGGCCTTCGGCTCGACTCACTTCAGCAGGAACTCTCGCATGAAGGCCACGGTGGCGTAGAACTGGAAATCGGCGTTCTTCTTCTTGGCGAACCCGTGCCCTTCGTCTTTCGCCTTCAAGTACCAGACGGGCGTCCCGTTCTTCTTGACGGTCTCGACCATCTGCTCCGATTCGGTGAACGGGACTCGTGGGTCGTTCTGCCCCTGGACCACGAAGAGCGGCTTCGTGATCTTGGCCGCGTTGTTGACCGGGGCGATCCGAAGGAGGAACTCGCGCACTTTCGGGTCGCGCTCGTCTCCGTATTCGACCCGCCGCAGGTCGCGCCTGTAGCTCTCGGTGCGCTCCAGGAAGGTCACGAAGCTCGAGATCCCCACGACGTCCAGCGAGCAGCGCAGCTTGTCGTCATAGCGGGTCGCCACGGCCAGTGTCATGTAGCCGCCGTAGCTCCCCCCCGTGACCATCACCCGCGTCGCATCCAGGTCGTCCCTCGTCGCGATCCAGTCGAAGAGAGCCCCCACGTCCTTCACCGAGTCCTCGCGCAGGACGCCATTGTCGAGCTTGAGGAACGACTTGCCGTAACCTGACGAGCCACGGACGTTTGGAAAGACGACCGCGATCCCCAGTTCGTTGAGGTCGTAGTTTCCCCTCCCGAGGAAGTCGGGTCGCGTCTGTCCCTCGGGGCCGCCGTGGATGTTGATGAGCACCGGCCTCTTCCCCGTGAACCGGGCCGGCGGACGGAAGAGAAAGCCCGAGATCGATCTTCCGTCGAAGCTCTTCCAGCGAACGAGCTCGGGCGCTGGGAAGCCGATCGTGTTGAGGCCGCCGGTTTCGCTCTCGGTCCAACGATCGATGGCTCCCGTTGCCACGTCGATCGAGAAGACATCAGCCGGCGAGCGTGCCTGGGCAAGTGTGAGGCCGAGATCTTTCCCATTCGCGTGCCATGTCAGGGCGCCGATGACGCCGACCGGGAGCTTGGGGGCCGGCCGTTCCTTGCCCGTCCCGACATCGAGCAGATGGAAGGCGCTGACGCCGTCCTCGTTGGTGGTGAAGGCGATCGTCTTACCGTCAGGCGACGGCTCGAAGGACTCGACGTCCCAGGAGATGTGGCTCGTCAAGTACGTGTGGACGCCACTGCCGAGGTCGATCCGCGCGAGCCGCTGGAACTCCGAGTCCTTGTCCGTCGCGACGTACAGGAACTTGCCGTCGGCGCCAAAGCGGGCCTTGGAGTAGGCGACCGTCTCGGCGCCCCCCTTGGGTGTCACGAGGCGCTTGGCTCCTGTGGCGACGTCCACGATCCAGAGGTAGCTCTCGTTGATCGAGATCTCCTCGCCGACGAGGAGCTGCTTGTCGTCGGGGGACCAGTCGAGAGGCGCCCACCCTCCCCCCGTGACCTCGAGTGCCTTCCGATCCGTTCTCGGGTCCCGTGGGTCCATGACGTAGACATCGCGGTCGGCGCCGTTCCGTCGGGTGGACCCGTAGGCCAGGAGATCCCCGGCGTGGGACCAGGGCCCCAGGCCATTCTGGGACCGCCCACCATCCGTCAGAAGGGTCACGTCCCCGGTGGTCACGTCGTACCGGTAGAGCTGGCTGAACTCGTTCCCGCCTTTGTCCATGGCGAAGACGAAGTACCCGTCGCTCTTCCGAGGGAAAGATGCTTTCGACACCCGTTCCTTGGAGAACGTCATCTGCTTGCGGTCAGCGCCGGGCAACCGCACCCAGTGGACCTGGTTGGTGTCGCCGAAGCGCGTCGTGATCAGCATCTCCCGCCTCGTGGGATGCCAGCTCTGAAGCGCGGCGGAGCGGAACTCCGTGTACCGTCCCACCGATTCGGCGACCCATGTCGGGATGGCCGGGATCCCGTCCAGGACGAGGTTCTCGCTGGGGGTGACGGCACCGTCGTCCGCCGCCCTCGCGGCCGCCGACGAGACGCACAGGAGCAGAGCGAGAGACCTTCCCCTCATCGAGTTCCTCCTAATCCTTCGCGAGGCGGAGCGCTTCGAGCACCGCGCGTCGCGGATTCACGACCCCCCATCCTTGCCGATCGGTTTCCACGTGGCGCAGGCGCCGGGCCGTGCCGACCAGAATGCGCTTTGCCTCCTGCGGCGTGAGACGCGGGTTCGCTTCGAGCATCTGCGCCGCAATCGAGGCCACGATGGGCGCGGCGAAGCTCGTGCCGTCCACGTGTTTGTAGGAGCCGGAGATCACGTTGTTGTCCCGGAGCTTCGCGCCCACCAGCTCCCGGATCATCGGCGTCGTCAGGCCCGCCGCCGCGTCCAGGCTCGAGTCGACGCCCGCATGCGTCTCGATGATCTTGCGGAGATCGCCATCCGGGGCCTCGGCCAGACTCGCCAGGAGTTCCGCGTCGGCCTTCGTGGGCGTCCCCGGAAGAATCGGCGCCGCTACCCAGATTCCCGGTGCGATGACCTCGGGCTTCTGGAGAGCGTCGATCGTGGGACCGTAGCTGGAGTGGTACATGTCGTAGGCGGAGAAGGCGAGTCGGTTCTTGTCGTCGAGGCCGCCCACCGTCAGCACCGACGGCGCCGAGGCTGGAGGCAGCACAGGATGGCCCGCCACGTGGCCCAGGTTCCCGACGGCGGCGCAGACGAGGAGGCCCTCGCGGGTGGCATGCTCGGCCGCCTGGGACAGGCCGTCCTTCAGGTACGACGCCTGATAGTCGCCGCCGCAGCTCACGTTGACGACACGGATGCCGAAGCGTTTCCGGTTGCGGACCACCCAGTCGAGCCCGCGCCTTATGTCGTCGTGGGCAATGCGGCGGACCGAACCACACTTCACCAGGACGAGTCGTGCCTCCGACGCGATGCCGCGGTACAAGCCGCCCGACAGCCGACCGTTGCCGCACGCCACCACCGACGTCATCATGCCGTGCCAGCTCGACTCATTGGGTTGCGCGAGATCGGCGCGCCGCGCGCGAGGACTTGTCACGTCCACGTACTTGAGGATCCGGTCCTCGCCTTCCACCAGATCCGGGTGGGCGAAGAAGCCGGCATCGAGGAACGCGATGGTGATGCCGCGTCCGCGATACTCCTCGAAGGCTCCCAGGCGAACCGGCGTGGGCAGGATCGCCTGGCCGGCGGTCGCGAATCCGGGACGGTGGGCCCGGAGGTGAGCCTCGGCGTCGGCAAAGCGCCTCCCGCACTCGGCGCAGAGGCCGCGCTCCGGTCGCCAACCGGGGGTGTTCGCCGCGATGAGTGCAGCCACCTCGGCGCTGACGCTCTGAGCGTGCTCCCCGAGGTCCTCACGGCACACGGGGCAGGACGGAATCTCCTGTTCGGCGTTCCTGAGATGCTGCTCGTGGGCCATCGTCCGTGGGAGCTTACCCCAGGGGCGCGGGTATAATCCGCCTATGGACCTCGTTGCGATACAGAAGGCTCTCGGCGAGCAGGAACTCGACGGATGGCTGCTCTATGACTTCCGCGGCAGCAATCCCATCGCCCGCAGCGTCATTGGCTTCGACGAGAGCCAGATCGGCACGCGACGCTGGTTTTACCTGATCCCTCGGCAGGGGGAACCCGTCGGGTTCCTTCACGTGATCGAGCCTCACGCGGTGAAAGGGGCGCCCGGCAGAGTGGTCCTCTACCGCTCCTGGAAAGAGCTCGAGGCCCTGTTGAAGGAGCATCTCGGCGGCATGAAGCGGGTCGCGATGGAGTACAGCGCCGGCGCCGCCATCCCATACGTCGCCCGCGTCGACGCCGGGACGGTGGAGATGGTCGAGAGCGCCGGCCCGGAGGTCGTCAGCTCCGCTGACCTCGTGCAGTATTTCGAGGCCCGCTGGACGCCCGAGCAGAAGGCGCTCCACGACCGCGCCGCCCGCGGTTGCCTCGCCGCGAAGGACGCGGGCTTCGCATTGATTCGCGAGCGTCTCGCCGCGGGACAGCGGGTCACCGAGAGCGAGGTCCAGGCCCTGATCGCCCGGCGCTTCCAGGAAGAAGGGCTCGCGACCCACCATCCCTGCATCGTGGCCGTGAACGACCATGCGTCGGATCCACACTTCGAGACGACCGCGGGTGCCAGCGACCGCGAGATCCGAAGGGGGGACCTGGTTCTCATCGACTTCTGGGCCAAGGTCGCGGGGGACCCACGGGCGGTCTACTACGACGCCACGTGGATGGCCTTCTGCGGCCCTGACGTCCCCGCGAAGATGCGAGAGGTCTGGGAGACAGTCAAGGGAGCGCGGGACGCCGCCGTCGATTTTGTGACCCGCGCTGTGGCGGAAGGGAAGACGATCCGCGGGGCCGACGTCGACGACGTCTCCCGCCGCCACATCGAAGAGCGGGGCTACGGCCCGTATTTCCTCCATCGCACTGGGCACTCCATCGGGTACGAAGTCCATGGGAACGGCGTGAATATCGACAACCTGGAAACCCGCGACCAGCGGACGATCATTCCCGGCGTCTGCTTCTCCATAGAGCCCGGTGTCTATCTTCCCGAGTTCGGCGTCCGTAGCGAGATCGACATGTTCATCCACGAGGGGCGCGCAGAAGTCACGGGCGACACCCAGCGCGAGCTGCTCCTCCTCGCATGACCGCGGGCCTCCAGGTCTGGCTCGAAGCCTTCCTGGCCGATTACCAAGGAGTCGCGGGCACGGTTCACGTGCGGCCCGCGGCTGGGGACCTGGAGTTGGCCGCGGCCGTCAACATCCCCCCGAGAGTCCAGGAGATCGTCCGACTTATTCCGCGCGGGAAGGGGATGGCCGGCCTCGCTTGGGAGCGCAACGAAGCCGTGTCGACGTGCAACATCAAGGACGATCGCAGTGGCCAGGTGCGTCCCGGGGCCAAGGCGGTGGACGCCGGCGCCGGCGTGGCCCTTCCGGTGCGCGACGCCGCGGGTGAGGTGCGCGCCGTCGTCGGCATCGCCTACCGCGAGGAGAAGGAGCTCACCGCTTCCGAGCTCGCGGCTCTCGCCGCCGCCGCCGCGACGCTTCCTTGAGGGAAGCTATCGCCCGGCCACCGCCGGCGCGCCTTGGGGTTTGGCGAGCAGTGCCAGGCACGCCTCGAGGAGCGCGCGATGCTCGGGGGAGATCGCGATGATCTTGATCCCATTCCCCGGAACGATGTGGGACGTCCCCTTCCTGATGTCGTAGTTCCAAATCACCCGTCCTATGGCCGTTATCGTGACCTCGGGACACTGAAGGCGGATCGTGAGATCCACATCGGACTGAAGGGGCAGAGGCTTTGGAGACTCGATGAAGAGGCCGCCGCGACTCAGGTTCGTGATCCGGTTGGAGATGAACAGGTCCTTCGTCGAGCAATCCACGGGAATGTCCACGCAGTACCGTTCTGGCCGGGGAACCATAGCGCCTCCTTCAGGGTAAACGGAATGCGACCGTGAAAGAGTATCAGATTCCGGCGCGAAACGTAGTCTAGTTACCCCCGCCCGCCCCCTTCAGGTACTTCAAGAGGTCGGAGTCGGTGGAGAGAATGAGCCACGCCTTGTCGTCCAGCGTCCCGGAGAGCGTCTCCATCGTCTTCGTGAACTGGTAGAACTCAGGGTCCTTTCCGTAGGCCTTGGCGTAGATCGCCGTGGCCTTGGCATCGGCGGCGCCCTTCACCTCCTGGGCGTTCTTGTAACCGGAGGATGACGCCTCCAGCATGGCCTTTTCCTTCTCCCCGCGGATCTCCGCGGCCTTCCCCTGCCCTTCGGATCGGCTCTTCTCGGCGATCCTCTTCCGCTCGGAGATCATCCGCTCGAAGACCTTCTGCTGCACGCTGTCTTGGTAGTTGATTCGCTTGAAACGCACATCCACGAGCTCGATGCCGTACTCCGGCATGGCCTTCGCGGCCTTCTCGAGGATGACGTGGGCGATCTTCTCCCGGCCGGTATTCACCTTGGCCATGGCTTCGGCCGCCCCGATCCCCTCCAGCTCCTCGGTCACCTGGAAAGCGCGGTTGCTGGAACGCACGACCTCGATGAGATCGAAGGAGGCCACGGCGTTGTGAGTCTGGCCGTCGATGATGTCGTCGAGACGGCTCTGGGCGCCCTGCTCGTTCATGACGGCCTTGTAGAAACGGAGAGGGTCGGCAATCCTCCAGCGGGCGTAGTAGTCGACCGAGATGTATTTCTTGTCCCGGGTGGGGATCTGGGTGGCGGCGCCGTCGTACTCGAGCCAGCGCTTGTCGAAGCGGTAGACCGTCTGGACGAAAGGCACCTTCATATGGAGGCCGGCTCGGGTGACGAGACCCCCCACGGGCTTGCCGAACTGTACCAGGATGGCCTGCTCCGTCATCGAAACGGTGTAGACCGAAGCGAAGAGCAGGATCGCCACGGCGATGGCGGCGAGAGCGCCGATTGAGCTCTTCATGGCTGCACCTCTTTCGTGGTCCCGCCGAGCTGCAGCAGGGGAAGGATTCCCTTGGCCTTGTCGTCGACGATGAGCTTCCGGCCTAGCTTCGGCATCAGATCGCGCATCGTCTCGAGATAGATCCGCTTCCTTGTGACGATCGGAGCCTTCTTGTATTCCTCGTACAGGGCGTCGAAGCGGTTCGCGTCCCCTTCGGCGTTGTTGACGCGCTGGGTCTTGTACCCTTCCGCCGCGCGCACCGCCTGCTCGGCCTCGCCCTTGGCCTTGGGCACCGCCTTGTTGTAGTCGGCCCACGCGTCGTTGATGGCCCGTTCCTTTTCCTGGATCGCCTGGTTCACCTCGTTGAAGGCGGGCTTCACGGCGTCAGGCGGGTTCACGTCCTGAAGGACGAGTTGTTGAACCTCGATACCGATGCCGTAGAAGTTGCAGAGGCGTTGAAGCTCGTCTTTGGCCTGCTGAGCGATCTCTTCGCGGCCGATGGTGAGGACCTCGTCGACGCTGTGGTCACCCACCACCTGGCGCATCGCGGCCTCGGACATGTAGCGAAACGTCTCGGGAACGTCGCGGACGTCGAAGAGATACTTGATCGGATCGGTGATCCGGAACTGCACGATCCACTCCACCACGGCGACGTTCAGGTCGCCCGTGAGCATCACGGATTCGCCCAGGGTCTCGGGTGTCGTGGGTGCGAACTCCGACTTGGCGGCGGCCCGCAAGGTGCGGAAGCCGAATTCCATCTTGAGCTGCCGCTGGACCGGGACCTTGGTTACCGTCTCGATACCGAACGGGATCTTGAGGTGGGGTCCAGGGTCCGTCGTCCGCACGAAGGCCCCGAAGCGCTGCACGACGCCGACCTCGTCAGGCTCCACCTGGTAATAGCCGGTGAAGAGCAGGATCAGAACAGCGAGCGCGCCGAGGATCAGGCGGATTCTGCCCATGGGCGGAAAGGTGAATGGCGGCATCTTCATCCCCCCCGGTCCGATGTCTATGGGGCCTTGGCCCCAACCGGTTCGTGACATTCGTTCTCCTTCCGCGTCTCGCGAGACGCTGATAGTTCAATCGCCGTCCGGCAGCGCCGTCTCGGGCCGTATGAAACTGAAGGCGTCGGCGTTCCGGTGGATGACCTCGACGGCATCGAGGCCCAGAAGGTCGGCGGCCTTGAGGCTCTCCTTGAGCGGGTCGGTCTTCGATACCGTGCTGTTGTCGCAGCAGACCGCCACCGGGACTCCAGCCTCCAGGAAGTCGTGGATCGGATGGCGAGCCCCGTGTTTCACGGCACCCGTGTGCTCGTTGCTCGAGATGCAGCACTCCACCAGAATCTTGTCCCGGGCCAGGCGGCGCATCAGCTCCTTGTCGCCGACCGCGGAGCAGCCGTGGCCGATGCGGCTCGCCCCGAGCACGTCCACGGCCTGCCAGACGTAATCCGCGGGCGCGTCCTCGCCGGCGTGGGCCGTCAGGCCGAGTCGCCCGATCCGGGCGATCTCGTATGCGCTCTTGAAGAGGCGCGGTGGGTTGCCGCGCTCCGGGCCCGCGATATCGAATCCCACGACCCCCGTCCGCTCGTGGAGGTGCTGGGCCTCGGCGATGGACTGCCGCGCGAGTATCTTCGCGATATGGGGACCGTGCTGCCGCATCGCGATCACGATCAAGCCGAGCTTCACCTTATGCCGCTTCTGCGCGTGGTTCATCCCCGACAGAACAGCCCTTATCGACTGCCGCGGCGTGAGGCCGGCGTAGGTGTGGATCACGGGGGAATACCGAAGCTCCAGCGTCTTCACACCGCTGGCCGCAGCAGCGTCGACGATGGCCTCGGTGACGCGCACGATGTTCTCGTAGAACTGCGTCACCCAGAGCGGGTAGTGCATCTTGTCGAGATACGCGAGGAGCGACCCCTCCTCGCCTTCCTGTATCTCCAGATGCGAGCGCATCGCCTCGAGGTCGGGAGCGGGGTTCAAGCGGTAGTGGACCATGAGGTCCCATGTGATCTCCGCGGGGATCGAGCCGTCGACGTGCTGGTGCAACTCGACCTTGGGCATCGACCGAACGCGGGCTTCGTCGACGTCCGACATGCGCGATACTAGCACGGTGAAACCCATCGGTACGGTCGCGGTCTACTGCGCCTCCAGCCGCCAGTCCGATCCTTCGTTTCCCGCGGCGGCCCGTCGCGTGGGAGCGCTTCTGGCCGAGCGCGGGATCGCCATCGTCTATGGTGGCGGGGCGGTGGGATCCATGGGGGCACTCGCCGACGGAGCCCTCGCCTCGGGCGGGCGCATCGTCGGTGTCCTCCCGCGCTTCATGGCCGACCTCGAATGGGGGCACCCGCATCTCTCGGAGCTGAAGCTCGTCTCCGACATGCACGAGCGCAAACGCACGATCATCGACTCGGCTGACGGCATCGTGGCGCTTCCGGGGGGCTGCGGTACCCTCGAAGAGCTGCTCGAGGCCATCACCTGGAAGCGGCTCGGGCTGTACGCCGGTCCGGTCGTGATCCTCAACCAGAGCGGCTTCTTCGATCCTCTCGTCGCCATGCTCGAACGCTGCGTCGCCGAGCGCTTCATGGACCCGCGCCACGGGGCCATGTGGACGGTCGTGGAGGCGGCCGATGGCGTCGTCCCGGCCCTCGAGAACGCGCCGCCATGGGACGACGATCCCCGCCGCTTCGCGGTGCCCTGAAAGGCGAACCGATGGCCCATGATCCCCGAGTCCTTCGCCGTGCCAGCGACCACCTGAAGCGGGCCGATCCCGTCTTGGCGACGATCATCGCCGCCGTGGGTCCGTGCCGGCTCGAGGTGGAGCGCGGAGGCGGGCCCTTCGCATCCCTCGCCGAGGCCATCCTCTACCAACAGATCACGGGAAAGGCCGCCGCGAGCATCCACCGGCGCTTGTGCGCCCTCGTGGGGCGGAAGCACCCGCGCCCCCAGGACATCCTCGCCGCGACCGACGAGCAGCTTCGCGAGGTGGGGTTGTCGCGACAGAAGATCCGATACCTGCGAGACCTCTCCGAGAGGGCTCGGGACGGACTGCAGCTCGCCCGCCTCGGGCGCCTTCCGGACGACAAGGTCATCACGACGCTCACGGCTGTCATGGGGATCGGGCGATGGACCGCCGAGATCTTCCTGATGTTCCGCCTCGGGCGCCTCGATATCTTGCCCGTCGACGACTACGGCGTCCGCAAGGCGATGCAGCGGGCGTACCGGATGCGAACGTTGCCGAAGCCCGACCGCATGCGTCGCGTGGCCGAGCCCTGGCGTCCGTACCGCACCGTGGCGTCCTGGTACCTGTGGAAGAGCATCGACGGTGCTGCCGCCTTCGAGTGAACGGACGAACGACACCACGGAGCCACGGAGACACGGAGAGAGCACGGCAAGAAACCACAGGGCCATTAGGATATTCGTTGCCATTGTGAACTGCCAGATGGCAATATAGAATGCCAAGAGAGGTGACCCATGGCGATCCTGACCACGGTGGACCGGTTCGGCCGGGTGGTGATCCCCAAAGAGACGCGGGACCACTTCGGCCTCGTGCCGGGGGCTCCGGTCACGGTGGTGGACGCCGAGGAGGGCATTCTCCTGAAGCCCGGCGCTCCCGAGGCGCCCCTGGCCCTGAAGGGCGGAGTGCTCGTCTTCTCCGGGAAGGCCACAGGTGACGCGGATGCACTCGTTCGCCGCGTCCGCGAGGAGCGCATCCGTCGCTCCTTCCCTAGACGCGCCCGGTGAAGGCCCTCTTCGACACCTCCGTCCTCGTGGCAGCGATGATCGAGGACCATCCGCAGCACGAGCGCTGCCTTCCCTGGCTCCAGCGGGCGCGCGAGGGCAAGCTCGACTTCCTGGTCGCGGCGCACACGCTGGCCGAGCTGTTCGCGGTGCTTTCCTCGTTCCCTACGCGCCCGCGCCTCTCGCCGGTCCTCGCGGCCCGGTTGGTGCGCGAGAACGTTTCCGCCGGGGCGCGAGTCGTCGCCCTCTCGGCGAGCGACTACGAGGCGGTGGTCCGGGAGATGGCCGAGATGTCCCTCGCCGGAGGGGTCGTCTACGACGCCCTGATCGCCCGCGCCGCCCGCAAGGCCGGCGCCGAGCGACTCCTGACACTGAACCCTCGGGACTTTCTCCGCGTCTGGCCCGACGGGGCCGCCGTCATCACGCCGCCCTGAGGGGAGAGCTCAATCGCGGCGATAGACGCGGATCTCGGCGATGCCCCAGGCGCTGCCGTCGGCCCGAATGAGGTGCAGCTCTCGGAGAAGCCCGGGCGCGCTCAGCGCGTACGCTTGGCCGTGCGGCGCTCCGTCGCGCTGACGGCGCGGCCGCATGGGTCGGAGCGGCTCGCCAACCGGGGAGCACCGCGCGCCGGATTCGAGGATCCCCTCCCAAGTGATCGTCTGAGGCCAGGACGTCTCGCGTGGATCCACGTCCACATCGATTCGCGCGATTCGCTGGGGCGTGCTCCAGCGCAGGACGAGATGCGTCGGGCCCGCCGGGGCGAGCCAATTCGTCGCGGCGTCGCCGTCGATCGCGAACCTGGCCTCGGGGGCGCCGCTGGCATCGCTCGCCGAGAGTGGCGGTACAGGAGATAGGACAGGGCGACTCCGCGGGCGAAGGATTGTGAGCTCGCACGGGATCCCTCTCGGCCCGTCGCAGAGGTCCCCAACGGTCTCGAGATCCGCGAGTCCTTTCGGGATGGGTCCCGCGGCAACGATGGCGTCGTAGTGGGCTCGTACCTCGGGGGAGAGGTCGAAGACCGGCAAGGGACCCCGGACCTCGAAGCGCCTCGGATCGGGGTCGAAGGGATCGACGGCTGACGCAATGAGCCCATTGCCGGGAACGTGCGCCTCGACCCATGCGACGGCCCGGTCCGCGCTGGTCGGGCCGCGGTAGGTCCACGCCATCTGGACGGCCTCGCGCGCGGGGAGCACCAGGACGAGAGCTGCGGCGGCACAAGAAACGAGGCTTCGACCCGAGAGCGACGCAAAACGCCTCAGGAGGGCGCCGAATCCCAGGGCCGCCACAGATATGGTCACCGCCGTGGCCGCGAGCACGTGGCGCGAGTAGACCTTGTTGGCTGGAGCCGTGGCCAGGAACGTCGCGCCAATCAGGAAAAGAGCGGGGAGAAGCTCGCGGCATGGGCGATGGAGAGCCACGGCCAGCAGCGCGAGCAGAAGACCGGCGAAGCCCACATCCAGGACGAAGTATTGAACGACGTCATGGAAGGCGCCTCCCTGCCCTTGAAGCAACCGGTTGGTACCTGGGTCCGCGCCGTAGTAGTGGTGGATGCTGTGCTCGAAGCCGCGTCCCATCGAGGTCGTCGCCACGACCGCATAGGGGGCGGCGACACCGAACGTGAGGAGTGCCGCGGTTCCGGCAATGGGAAGGCTGCGGCGCCGATCGGCGCCGAACCAGAGGCCCACCCCGAGAGCCGAAATCGTCAGCAGGCCCGTGTACTTGACGGCGGTCGCGAGGCCGCACAGGACGCCCGCGGCGCACCAGCTCCGCGGGCCCTTGGCGCGGCGTAAGACGAGCAGGAGGCCCAAGGTGGCGGTCGCGACGACGACGTCCGGGGTGATGGCGTGTGCCGCGCGCACGTGGCCGCGGGAGACGGCCATCAGAGCCGCCCCCAGCAAGGCCGGCCCAAGGCCAAGAGAGGCGCGGCAGAGACGGTAGGTCAGCCAGACGTTGGCGACGCCGAAGCACGCGACGAGCCCTCTCGCGCCGACGTACGCGCCGTAGCCGCCGCCCATTCGTTGCCCCACGACGACGGGGAGGAAGGCCAGCCAGTTGAAGAAGCCCGGATAGCCAGAGTAGACCGTCGGGTTCGGGCTTCCTGTGCGCCACATCTTCAGGATCGGCTCGACGAAGTTATTCATTTCGTCGAAGTCCATCGGGTCGTGGCCGAGGTGGTGATCGATTCCGGCGAAGCGAAGGGCGGCGGCTACGAGGAGAACTGCGAAGAGAGCTGCGCCTGCTCTCAGATCTCGACCCATTGCCCCGCGCCCGTCTCGCTCGCCCGTCGATGAAGGAAGGCCGCTGCCGCCAGGTCTTCGACGGCGAGGCCCAGGGACTTGAAGAGGGTGATCTCGTCGCGCGACGTGCGGCCGGGGTCACGGCCGAGGAGCACGTCGCCGATCTCGGCCCGGATATGTCCGTCCTGGATCGCGCCCTCCCGAACGGCCAGAAGGTAGTCGCCTGCTTCCTGAAGAGTCGACTCGCGCCGATCGACAAAGAGGCGAGCGGCGGCCATCGTCGCCCCGTCCACCTCGCGTCGATCGGGAAGGCTCGCCCCGACCACGTTCAGGTGGGCGCCTGGAGAGATCCACTCCCGACGCAAGACCGGTTCTGCTGCACTCGTGGCGGTTACGATCAGGTCCGCGCCTCGGACCGCCGCTTCGACAGTGGTCACTGCTTCGACAGGGAAGGCGAACCGCGGAGCCATTTCACGGGCGAAGGCCTGGGCCCGCTCGGGGTGGAGGCTGGCGATCCGCGCGCGGCGAACAGGGCGCACAGCCGCCATGGCCAGGAGATGGGTGCGGGCCTGAACGCTCGCGCCCACGATCGCGAGGTCCCCGGCGCCTTCGGGAGCGAGAGCCCGCGTGGCGACACCGGAGACGGCCGCCGTACGGATCGCCGTGACGGCCGAGGCGTTCACCAGCGCCAGGGGTTCGCCCGTCTCGCCGCTGAAGAGCGCCACCATCCCCTGGTGAGCGTCCTTGCCGAGGGAACGATTCCCCGCGAAGACACCCACGACCTTCACGCCGAATGCGCTCGGGACTCCACCGCGATAGGCGGGCATGACCGCCATGAGGCCCAGCGCGCCCTCGGGTCGCAGTATCGAGCGAAGGGGTTGGACGGCCTCGCCCCGGGCGAGCGCAGCCAGGACACCGGCCATCTCGTCGATGCACTCGGCCATCGGGAGAAGCCGATGGACCTCGGCTTCGTTCAGGACCAGGACTCTCATTGCTTCGTCTGGATCCAACGCGTCAGAGAGGTTTCTACGGCCGCTCCTTGAACCTCTCGTAGAGGCGGGTGTGACGTGTCTCCAAGGGCTGCGCGATCCCGTCGATGAAGACCGCGGCGACCGACGTCCGCGCGTCCATGATATCCCCCGTCGCGAGGACGAGGTTCGCATCCTTGCCCACCGATATCGAGCCCATGCGATCGGCGACGCCGAGGATCTCGGCAGGAGAGAGCGTGATCGCCCTGAGCGCGGCTTCCGGCGGGAGGCCGTAGGCGCGCGCCATGGCCGCCTGGTAGGGAAGATTGCGGCTGAAGGCGTCGTCGTCGGAAACGATGGCGAAGGGGACGCCGGCTTTCTGGAGGATCGCCGCGTTCGCGTAGGCCGCGTCGTAGGGGTCGGAGTCCTTTCGGGGCAGGCGCAGGACGCTCAGGAGCACCGGGACGTTCTTCTGCTTCAGAAGATCCGCGCAGCGCCATGCCTCGAGGCCGCCCGCGAGAATCAACTGGAGGCCGCGCTCCTCGGCGAAGGCTACGGCCCCGCGGATGTCGCTCTGCTGATCGGCACGTATGACCACCGGTAAGGCGCCCCGCGCTGCAGGCCCCAAGGCCTCCATCGACAGATCGGGTTTGCCGGGGGAGGACACGTACGCCTTGGCTTCTTCGAGGAGATTTCGAAGCTTATTGAGCTCGCGCTCCTGTCCCTTCTTCTTGTCCTCCTGTCGGTCAGCGAAGCTCTTGCGCTCCGGCTCATCGGAGTCGTCATTATCATCATCGTCCATGATCTTCGTTCCGGACGGATAGACCAGATGGACGGCCACCGGTGTTTTCACGACGAGGGCGTCGGGGGTGGTGCCGGCGAGGCGGATGAGCGCGCTCTGTCCCGAGACGAGGCCGCCGGTCGGCGCGCTGAGGGCCGCGGTCAGGCCATTGGCGCGAGCGACCGGGAGAAGGTCGCTGTTGGCGTTGAGAGCCACCCAGGCTTTCGCCTGCGGGTTCACGTCCCCCAGTTCCGCCTTGTCCACGGTGCCCGGCGCGCCCAGGGGAACCTCGACGAGGCCCAGCGTCGTCAAGGCGTCGATGAGTCCCGGGTAGAGCGTCTTGCCCGTGGCCTCGATAACTGTGGCGCCGGACGGGATCGAGACCTCTCGGCCCACGGCCGCGATCTTACCGTTCGCCATCACGACGGTGCCGGCATCGAGGACGCCACCCTCCACCGTCACGACGCGCGCACCACGGATGGCTGTGACGGAATCGGCAGCGCGAGCCCTCACGGGCGCCAGGAGAAGCGCGACGAGAAGCAGGCGCTTCACCGGGCACCTCCTTCCTGCGGCGCCGCGGCACGTGAGGCGAGATCGCGGTTGCGGTCGAAGTTCACGACCCCGTCGACCAACGTCGTCTCCACACGAGCGTCCGGGGAGAAGGGATGAGCGCTGAAGACCGCGAGGTCGGCGTCCTTGCCGACCTCGATGGACCCGACGCGCTTGTCGATGCCCAGCTGCCATGCGGGGTTGAGGGTAATCATCTTCAGGGCCTCGGCCTCGGTGACGCCGCCGTACTTCACGGCCTTCGCCGCGTCCCAGTAGAGCCTCCGCGCCAGCTCGTCGGAGTCGGAGTTCAGGGAAACGCGGACCCCCTTCGAGGCCAGGATGGCCGGGTTGTAGGGGATCCCGTCGAGCGCCTCCATCTTGAAGGCCCACCAGTCGATGAACGTCGAGGCGCCGGCTCCGTGGCGCGCGATTTCGCTCGCGACCTTGTATCCCTCCAGAACGTGCTGGAACGTGCGGACCTTGAAGCCGAACTCGTCGGCCACGCGCATCAACATGAGGATTTCGTCGGCGCGGTAGCAGTGGCTGTGAACGAAGACCTTCCCGTCGAGAATGTCTTTCAGCTCCTCCAATTGAAGGTTCTTGCGGGGCGCCAACGGCTTCTCGTCCTTGGGACCCGAGGCCTTGAGCTTGCGCTCGTACTCGTCCCACACTTTCTTGTAGGCCTGAGCCTCCTTGAAGGCGGTGCGCAGAACCACCTCGACCCCCATCCGCGTGCGAGGGTAGCGATCCCCGCGAGTGGCCGCGCTGTGGGCGCGCTTCGGGTTCTCTCCGAGGGCGAGCTTGATCCCGCGCGGGGCGCCCTGGAAGATCATCTCCTCCGGCGTCTTCCCCCATCGCAGCTTCAGGACCTGGGTCTGTCCGCCGATGGTGTTGCACGATCCGTGGAGGGCGTTGACGGTGGTGACCCCTCCCGCCAGCTCGCGGTAGACGTTCACGTCGCGGTGGTCCACGACGTCGGCGATCCGCACCTCGGCCGTTACCGAGTTCGAGCACTCGTTGACACCGCCTTCGATGGCCGTGTGGGAGTGCGCGTCGATGATTCCGGGCATCACGAACCGCCCCGCGCCGTCAATCACCCGAGCGCCCGCCGGGATGGTCACGTCACGGCCCACGGCCGCGATTCGCCCGCCCTGCACGAGCACCGTCCCCTTGTCGATCGCCCCCTGCGGGCCCACGGTCAAGATAGTGGCCCCCACGATGGCGAGCGGCTTGTCGGACGCGGCCTCGGCCGGCGGTGCTGAAGGGAGCGCGGCCGGCTTCGGCTTCTCGGCGTCCGCATCCGCGGCTTTGTCGCTCTTGTCCTCCTTTTCGCCCTTCTTGTCCTTCTCTTTGGCCTCCGGCTCGTAGAGCTTGCCGTCCACGAAGACCATCTTCACGGTGGCGTCTTTCGCTAGCGGCTCGCCGCTCCACGCCACCACGTTGGCGAGCTTCCCAGCCTCGAGGCTTCCGGTTCGGTCGGCAACGCCCAGGACCTCGGCGGGGCTCAATGTCACGGCTCGAAGCGCCGCGTCCTTCGGTAGACCGCGGTCGACGGCCTTGCGGATTCCGCCGAGAAAGTCTTTGGCGTGGCCGGAGACCAGGGCGAAGGGGACCCCGGCCTCGCCGAGCGCCGCCGGATTCCCTTCGGCTTCCTCGATGTCGCGTTTCTCCTTCACGTCATCGGGGTCGCTTTCGTCTGCCGGTTTCTCGGGGTCGAAGTTCACGCTGACGAGGAGGGGGAGATTCCGGGACTTGATCAGGCCCGCCACGCGATTCGCTTGCAAAGCCCCCGCCACGATCACCTTGATGTGAAACTCGTCCTGGAGCGTCATCGCGCGCCGGACATCGTTCTCGCGGGACGCGTTCACGATCAGCGGGATCTTCCCCGACAGCACGTCCTGCCAGGCCACGAGGCCCGCGTCGTAGCGCGGGCGCTTCTTCCCCCTGGGGGCGCGCTCGTACGCGGCCCACTCGTCGCGGTAGTGCTGGGCGTCGTAGAGAGACTGACGCGCCAGCGCCACGATGCCCATGACCGAATCGGGATAGTGGTTGGGGAGAGGAGCCATGTGGAGGTGGAGTGCCGCGGGCTGCCGCAGGACCATCGCGTCGGCGTCGGCGCCCGAAAGATCGATGAGGGCGCTGCGTCCCGGGAGGACGCCGTCGGCGGAGATTACGAGCGCCGTCGTGATACCGGCGTCGCGGGCCTTGAGAGCCGCTGCGGGCTTGAGGAGATCGAGGGCCAGAGCCTGGGGTGCGAGAGGGTTCGCCTTCCCCTTGCCGCTCCTATCGCTCGAACCTCCTGCGGTCTCGGAATCGATGCCCGACACGGCGCGTGAGTCGTCTTTCGACGATGCGCGGGCGGTCGGAAGGCCAAGGCCGCCGAAGCCGTCGATGAGGCCCGGCGTGAGCGTGAGACCCTTGGCGTCGATGATGCGGGCTCCAGCGGGGACCGTGGCGGCGGGTCCGATGCTCTCGATGACCCCGTCCCTCAACACGACGGTGGCCGTCTCGTAGGTGGGTCCCGAAACCGTGACGACATGGGCGCCGACGAGGGCGTAGATGTCCTCCTTCTCGGCGGACACGGTCGACGCCGCCAATCCGACGAGCGCCACAGCCGTGACTGTTCCTCGAAACATGGGTCCCCTTTCGGTCAAACGCCGGGAGTATAGCGTGGCTCCTGACTCAGGGCGCGGGGGGAGGATGTGCCTCGTGACGCAGGACGCGCCCCGCCCGCGCGTCGGTCGCGACGCCATCGTCCAGTGCCACCTGGCCGTTCACCACGACGTACGGCAGCCCCACGGGCGCCGCCCACGGGTCCTGGATCGTGGAGCGATCCGCGACGGTTGCCGGGTCGAAGACGACGAGGTCGGCCTTCATGCCTGCGGCGATTCGACCACGGTCGGCGAGCCCGAGGACCGAAGCCGGCAGCGACGTCATCTTGCGCACGCCTTCCTCGAGGCTCACGACCTTCCCTTCGCGGACGTATCGCGCCAGGAAGCGCGGGAACGAGCCGGCGCCGCGGGGGTGGGTGCCGTCGATATGGCCGTCGCTCGAGACCATCACCCGCGGATCGGCGTAGAAAGCGCGCACGTCCTCCTCCTTCATCGACTCCCCGATGACCTGCTCCGTGTCCTCGCTACGCCCGTCAACCCCGTTGACCGGAGGCGCCGCGCGCATGAGGTCGATCATCGCTGTCACCGGGTCGACGCCGCGCAGCCGAGCCACCTCGGTCAAAGTCCTCCCCTGGAGGGAGCGATCCGGAAGGAAGCGGGTGATCCGGATCGCGTCGGGGCCGCCGGCGTCGACGAGGCCGCTCTCGACCGCCGTCCGGTCGGAATAGTTCTTGGAGACCACCATCGCCCTGAGCGTCGCCTGCCAGAAAGTGTAGGGATAGCAATCGGCGGTGACCCGGAGCCCGCGGCGCTCGGCGTCGTCGAGGAGAGCCCGGACGCGCCCTGTCTGGCCCCAGGTCAAGGGCGATGCGAGCTTGACGTGGCTTATCTGCGCCGGCAGACCCGCTCGCTCGGAGATCTCGACCACCTCGGCGAAGGAACGCAGCGCCTGTTGCGCCTCGTCGCGAACGTGGCTCACATAGAAGCCGCCACCCTCCCGCACCGCGCCGGCCACCGCGACCACCTCATCGGTGGGGGCGTGGGTGTCGGGGTCGTACTCGAGGCCCGTCGAGAGACCGAAGGCGCCGTCGCCCATCGCCTCCCGCGCGAGGGCCTGCATCCGCGCGATCTCGTCGGAGCGCGCCGGTCGCCGGAAGTCCGCTCCCAAGACCTCGCGGCGGAGCCGACCGAAGCCGACCATTACGGTCAGGTTGATCGCCGTGCCCTTTTCCTCGACCCGGGAGAGGAACGCGCCCAAGGGGAGCGCGGAGTCTCCGTCCTGGCCGCCGAGGGCGGTCGTGATTCCCTGGCGGATCTGGGTTTCGGCACCCGGAAGACGGAGGATCTCTTCGTCGGCGTGGCTGTGCATGTCGATGAAGCCCGGGGCAACGACCATCCCCTTGGCGTCGATCGTTCGAGCGCCCGCGGGCGGTGTGAAGGCCTTCTCGTCGACGACGGCTTCGATCGTGTCGCCTCGGACGAGGATCACCTTGCCTTGGACGAGCGCCCCACCGCTGCCGTCGGCGACGCGGCCGTGGGTGATGACGAGAGTCGTTGGCGCAGCCGCAAGAGACAGAATGGCGAGGATCAGCATGGCGGCACCTTACGACGAGCGCCGTCGAGGGACAAACACGCACCTTGCAAATTCAACAGATCCTGTTGAGATTGGAAGGTAGTCGCCGATGCCTGGACGACTTGACCCGCGGCAGGCTGATGTATGACACTACTGTCATACGGAGGCTTCTCATGAGCCGAGCGATGAGCATTCGTCTCAGCGACAAGACAAGGCGGAGCGTGGCGCGCTTGGCCAAAGCCCGACGCAGGTCGCAGTCCGAGGTCGTCCGGGAGGCCATCGAGACCTTCGTCGAAAAGGCTACGGCTGAAGTCCGACCTTATGAGGGCTGGAAGCACGTCATCGGGATCGCGAAGGGCCTCCCACCCGATCTTTCCGAACGCACCAGCGAGAGGTTTGCGAGGCTTCTTCGGGAGGATCCGCGGCGTCGGGGCAAGTGATCCTCATCGACGCAGGCCCGATGGTGGCCCTCCTCAGCGATGACGACCAGCATCGGACACGCTGCGTCCATGCGGTGCGACGCATTCGAGTCCCAATGGTGACCGTTTGGCCGGCCGTGACCGAGGCCATGTACCTGCTCAAGACCCGACCGATGGCCCAAGAGGCCCTGCTGGAGCAGATCGAAACCGAGAACCTCGGGTTGGTCCCCTTGGATCGTTCGGACTTTCCTCGAATCCGAGAACTGATGCGCAAGTATCGCGACTTGCCGATGGCCCTCGCGGATGCAGCCCTCGTGCGGGTGGCCGAGCGAGACGGCATCGACACGGTCTTCACCGTCGACAGCCGGGACTTCCAGGTCTACAGGCTCCTCGGCCGGCGGCGGTTCAAGATCATCCCGTAGCCCCGACTGATGACACAATCACGCGGTCCCATGAAGCGCCACCCTTGGATCGCGGTCTCGGTCCTGGCGATCGCTGCGCTCACGGCCGCGATCGAGCTCTGGATGGGACGGCTGCCCTTCGGACCCGACGGCAGGTTCGGGTGGTGGGAAGGCAACATCTGGAGTGCCGAGCAATCGCAGCGCTTCGCCGACCCCTACGCGTTCTCGCACCTTGTGCACGGCTTCTTGTTCTACGGGCTGCTCTGGCTGGTCGCGCGCCGCGTGCCCGCCCACTACCGTTTCGTGGGCGCGGTGCTGCTGGAAGCCGGCTGGGAGATCCTGGAGAACTCGCCCCTCATCATCGATCGGTACCGGGCCGTGACCATCTCGCTCGGCTACGTCGGTGACAGCGTCCTCAACTCGATGAGCGATCTCCTGATGGCGAGCCTGGGCTTCCTCCTGGCGGCGCGCCTGCCCGTGAAGGTGAGCGTCGCCCTCGTGCTCGCCATGGAGATCGGCGCCGCCCTGTGGGTCCGCGACAACCTCACCCTCAACATCATCATGCTCGTCTACCCCCTCGATGCCATCCGGGCGTGGCAGACGGCCGGGCGGCCCCTTCCACACTAGGGCCGGCCGGCAGACGCGACAACCCGAACGGCCGGGGCGCGGAGGAGCGCGCGTACAATGGACGAGTGAGCCCGATCCTGAAGCTCGATCCTGAAGCGGCCACGGAGGAGCAGGAGCTGGAGTTTGAGCTGGCCTACCAGCGGGGGCTGACCACCGCAGAGCGTTTCGAGATGATGTTCCGGCGCTCGCGTGAGGCCGCGGAAATTCTTATTCGCCGAGGGCATCGGAAGCCCATCGAGATCTCCAAGCGGGAGTAGCGTCCGCTATGTCGTCATCGGGGCCGCCGCGTTTCCTGTCCACGGCTACGCGCGCGCGACACTCGACGTCGATATCTTCATCGAACCCACGGTCGACAACGCCGAGCGCACCCGCCACGCGCTCTCCGACACGGGCTTTGATGTCACTTCCCTGACCGTCGATGACCTCCTCGCGAAGAAGGTCCTGATTCGCCAGTACATCCTGGAGGTCGACGTTCATCCGTTCGCCAAGGGCGTTCTTGCCAGCCAACACATTGAGAGGGGGGTCCGAGTTGCCTAAGTACGCTGGTTCAGAAGTTCCCTCACGTATTGTTTGTCAAGCCGCGAGGAGAGAGTAGTCGAGCTTGCGTAGCAGAGCGGCGAGATCCTTTCGTGTGAATCGCCATTCGAAGGGC
>JBGPYB010000203.1:0-7004 GCA_041493035.1 Vicinamibacteria bacterium
CTGGGTCTGGCGTATCGGGTGATGCTTCTTTCCACCGGAGACATGGGCTTCGCGTCGGCCAAGACCTATGACATCGAGGTCTGGCTCCCCGGGCAGAGCGCCTACCGGGAGATCTCGTCTTGTTCGAACTGCACCGACTTCCAGGCTCGGCGTGCCAACCTTCGGTATCGGGCCGAGGCCAAATCCAAGCCCCGATTCGTCCACACCCTCAACGGAAGCGGCCTGGCCGTGGGCCGGACGCTCATCGCGGTTCTGGAAAACTACCAGCAAGCCGACGGGTCGGTTGTGATCCCGGAGGCGCTCCGCCCATACATAGGGGGCCTCGAACGGATCACAGCGGAAACGGGCCGTTGACTTCCGGTCCCTATTTGAACTCGAACCGGAAGCGGGTGCGCTGGACGACCTTGACGCGGACACCGTCCTTGGTCGCAGGCGCGTAGCGCCAGCGGTGGACCGCCTCGAGGCAGGCGCGGTCGAGTGCGGCTCCGGCAGACTCGACGATCCGGGGTTCTTGCACGGCTCCGTCCTCGGTGACCGTGAACTCCACGATGGCGCTGCTGGATTTCAGGCCCGCTCTCGACGAAGGAAGGCGCGGACTCTCACCGGAGATCTTCTTGGGCGGGGTCACGTCGTCCGTCAGGGGAATGAGATCGCCAGTCTTCACTCGCGCGGCCGGCGGCGGCGAAGGGAGCGCGACGGGAATCGGCTCGAGCTTCGCGAGCAGGCTTTCCGTGGCTCCGTTCCGGAGCGTCACATCCCCACGCCAGGGCAGGAAGCCGTCCTTTTCGACGACTACTGCCACGAAACCGGGGGGAAGCTGGATCCGAAGGGGCGTCGAGCCCTGCGCCTTTCGGCCGAGACTCACTCGGGCTCTTGTGGGATCGGACGTCACTGAGAGGGTCGCGATCGCCGGAGCGACAGTGATGGGCGCAGTTGCCCCGGTGGCCGCCGGCGGCAGACTCTCCGCTGTGGGCGGGGGCGCCGACGGGGCGCTCTCGGTTGACGGGGATTCCGAGGGCATCGGCAGAACAGCCTCGCTGCGCGACTGGAGGAAGTGGCGGCTGAGCAGATAGGCTGCGACGAGGGCAACCGCTAGAAGCGTTCCGCACCCGAGGGCGATTCCCGCGGCGAGACCGCTGCGCCGGGGACGAGGGGGCGGCGCGGGCGGCTTCGCAACAGGGCTCGTGCGATCCCCAGGGGCTTCGGGAATCAAGGTCGGAGGCGAGGATGACGTCGCGGCGTTGGCAGCGGGGGCCGCCATGACGATGGTGGCCTCACCGGCCGAAAGGGGATCCGGTGGCGGGGCCTTGGGCTCGATGCCCTTCGCTTCCTTCGCCGCCGCTAGTGCCACTTCGCGGACGGCGTGGCCCTCGTGGACGGTTTCGGCGTCCACCGAGACCTCCGGAACGGGCGCCGCGATGGTCGGGTCACGGTCAGGCCACCGCTTCAGGACGAGCGCGTCGGCGAAAGCCCCGGCCGTGGGATAGCGGGCCGCGGGATCCTTCGCCAACACCTTCGCGAAGATCTCGTCGTAGTCGGGGGGAAGGCTCAGATTCAGTGTGCGAACCGGTTTGGGCGTGCTCTGAACGATGCTGTGGATGATCGAGCTGATGGAGGCGCCACCGAAGGGACGGTCCCCCGCCATGAGCTCATAGGCCACGACGCCCAAGCTGAAGACGTCGCTACAGGGTGTGGCGGAGCGCCCCAGGACAACTTCCGGCGCCATATACGACGCGGATCCGAGGATCTCGCCCGCTGTGGTCAGGGTCGACGAATCGATCCGCGCGAGGCCGAAGTCCATCACCTTCACGGCGCCGCCAGGCTCGATCATGAGGTTGGCGGGCTTGACGTCACGATGGGTGATCCCCTGGCCGTGCGCGTAATCGAGGGCGGCTGCGGCCTGGCCTACGATGTTGAGAACCGAGGAAAGGCGCTGCTTCAAGTGGGCCCGCATGAGGGCGGCCAAGGTCTGGCCCTCGATGAACTCCATCACGATGAAGTTGGGACCGAGATCGAAGATCTTGACGATGCCGGGGTGACTGAGGCGCCCGGCCACTTCGGCCTCTCGCTTGAACCGCTCGAAGTACTCCCCGGCCTCGACACCGACGGACGCCAGGTACTTCTCGTTGATGACCTTGATGGCGATGGTGCGGCCGATGAGCGGATCGGTGGCTCGGTAGACCACGCCCATCGCGCCGCGCCCGAGCTCTTCCACGATCTTGTAACGGCCGAAGCTCTGCACGGTGGCCTTAATCCTACAGCAGCAACATGGCATCGCCGTAGCTGAAGAAGCGGTAGCCTCGGGAGACGGCTTCTTGATAGGCCTGCAGAACCCGCTCCCGTCCCGCAAAGGCGGCGACGAGAAGGAGAAGGGAGGAACGGGGCATGTGGAAGTTGGTTACGAGGGCGTCGACGACCCCGAAGACGAACCCGGGAAGGATGACCTGTCCGGTGTTTCCCGAACCTGCGAGTACGGTCCGGTCGGGACGAGACGCGGTCTCGAGGGCGCGGACGGTGGTCGTTCCCACGGCGACGACTCGACTGCCCCGCGCCCTGGCTTGCCGGACCGCAGCGGCGGTGGCCTCCGGGATGACGAATGACTCGGGATCGACCCGGTGGTCCTCGACGCGGGGGGTCTTGACCGGACGGAAAGTGCCGGGACCGACGTGGAGAACAAGCTCGGCGCAGTGAATGCCCTTGTCCCTGAGACGCTGAAGGAGGGCCGTCGTAAAGTGGAGACCGGCGGTGGGCGCGGCCACACTGCCGTCCTCTCGCGCGTAGACGGTCTGATAGCGATCGCGGTCGGCGGGACGGTCGGCGCGTTGGACGTAGGCGGGGAGCGGCGTGTGACCGGCCCGCTGAAGGGCCGCTGGAATGTCTCCGGTCTGAGGCGCCTCCAACTGGACGCGGCGACGCGCGTCGGCGCCGAGCGAGCCGGAGGTGATCGTCACGGAAAGGTCGTCATCGACCTGAACGATGTCGCCGACGCGCAGCCGCCGGCCCGGGCGTGTAAGAGCTTCCCACGCGCCGGGGGAGGGGAGGGGACGGACGAGCAAGATCTCGGCGGCGCCCCCGTTCTTGCGGCGCCCGAGGAGCCGCGCCGGAATGACTCGGCTGCGGTTGACGACCAGCAGATCCCCTGCGACCAGGAGCTCCGGGAGATCGCGGAAAGCGTGGTGAGAGGTGACGCCGCTCCTTCTTTCAAGGACCAAGAGGCGCGAGGCGTCGCGGTCGGCGAGAGGCTCTTGGGCGATTTGCTCCGGAGGGAGGTCGTAGGCGAAGTCAGCGATGTCCATGGAGTGGGGCGCGGGCTCGGGATCGTACGGACAGGGCGATCAGAAGAGCTTCTTCTGTCCAGGCGCGGGCTCGGGAGGGACGCGGCCGAAATGCTCGTAGGCCCTGCGCGTGGCCGTCCGGCCGCGTGGGGTGCGGTCGAGAAAGCCGATCTGGAGGAGGTAGGGCTCGTAGATGTCCTCGATGGCGTCGGTCTCTTCGCTTATGGCCGCGGCGAGGGCGTTCACGCCCACGGGGCCGCCGGAAAATTTGTCGATGATGGTGAGAAGAAGCTTCCGGTCGGTTTCGTCGAAACCGTGAGCGTCGACTTCGAGAAGAGTCAGGGCGTCGCGGGCCACGGGTGCTGTGATGACACCGGCGGCGCGGACCTGGGCGAAGTCCCGAACGCGACGGAGGAGGCGGTTCGCGATGCGGGGGGTCCCCCGGCTGCGGGCGGCGATCTCGCGAGCGCCCTCGGGATCGAGAGGGACGCCCAGGATCCTGGCGGAGCGGGTAACGATGAACTCGAGATCGATGGCGGAGTAGAAGTCCAGCCGATGGACGATTCCGAAGCGGCCTCTAAGAGGGGCGGTCAAGAGGCCGGCGCGAGTCGTGGCGCCGACGAGGGTGAAGGGTTTGAGGGGAATCTTCATCGATCGGGCGCCCGGGCCGCTGCCGATCATCAGGTCGAGGGTGGCGTCTTCGAGGGCGGGATACAGGATCTCCTCGACCTTCACGTCGAGGCGGTGGATCTCGTCGACGAAGAGGACCTCGCGAGCTTCGAGAGCGGTCAGCAGCGCCGCGAGGTCCCCGGCGCGCTCGATGATCGGTCCCGCGGTGGCCTTGATCGATGCCCCGAGCTCCGAGGCGATGACATGGGCGAGGCTCGTCTTCCCGACGCCCGGAGGGCCGAAGAGAAGGACGTGGTCGAGGGCCTCGCCACGGCGCCGGGCCGCGTCAATCGCCACCCGCAGGTTCTCGATGACCGGGCGTTGTCCCACGTATTCCTCGAGGCTGCGAGGCCGCAGGGATTGGTCGAAACCAAGGTCGTCGTCGACCGGACGAGCCGACACGAGGCGGGGATCGGTCAAGCGGCTGCCCTCATCGACCTGAGAGTATGCGCAGGGAGAGCCTCAGAAGGTCCTCGAAGCGACCGTGGTCGTCCTCACGCAGAGCGCGGTCCACGCCCTTTTCCGCCTCCCCCCGTGAGTAGCCGAGGTTCGCAAGGGCGGAGAGGAGATCCTCCTTCACGGGGGGTGCGCTTGTGGCTGGGGCGGACGCGGTGGCCGCGCTGAGGGAAGGGAGTTTGTCCTTGAGCTCGAGGACCAGGCGTTCTGCCGTCTTCTTCCCAACCCCCGGCGTGCGTGTGAGACGAGGAATGTCCCCAGTGCGCAGCGCGTCGATGAGGTCGGGGGCCTCGATTCCCGAGAGGATGTTCAGGGCGAGCTTCGGTCCGATGCCCGCAACGCCGATGAGACGCTCGAAGAGGGAGCGTTCCCCGTGGCTCTCGAAACCGAAAAGGGAGAGGGCATCCTCGCGGACGTGAGTATGGATGAGGAGGCTGACGGGTGTCCCTTCGTCTCCCAGACGGTAGAAAGTCGAGACTGGGATGAAGACCCGGTAGCCCACTCCCTGAACGTCGACGATAGCCTCCTGCGGGCTTTTCCGCAGAAGACGCCCCGAGAGGTGGGCGATCACGCGGTGGGCCGGCGGTGGCGCAGGAGGACCTCGGGGACGCTCCCCTGGTGGGCCAGGCAGAGCGCCACCGCCAGCGCGTCGGCCGCGTCCCCCGCGGGGGTGTTGTGCGACAGCGAGAGGAGCCGGGAGACCATGAGCGAAACCTGCGCCTTCTCAGCCCGGCCGTAGCCGGTGATCTGCGTCTTCACGGTGGCGGGTGAGAAGGCGTGGACGGGAAGGCCCGCCTCGGCGCCCGCGAGCAGGACGACTCCCCGGACATGCCCTAAGACCAGCGCCGAGCGGGCGTTGACGGCATGGAAGACATCCTCGACTGCGACGGCGGTCGGTTGGTATTGGGCGATCACTGCGGCGACGCCGTCGTGGATGAAGCGCAGGCGCTCAGAAAGATCACGGCGGGGCGGCGGGGCGATCACGCCGTGAGCGAGGAGCATGTGGCGGCGTCCGTCGGTGTCAATCACCCCGTATCCCGTGCGAATGGAGCCGGGGTCGACGCCGAGGAGGATCATGCCGGGAGGGTGAGACGGCCTCAGTGGGCTGCGGCCGCCTGCTCCATTTCCTTGTCGGACATCTCGAAGTTTGCCCACACGCTCTGGACGTCGTCGAGGTCCTCGAGGGCTTCCATGAGCTTCAGCATCTGCTGAGCCTTGGAGCCTTCCAAGGTCACGGTGGTGTCCGCGTATTTGCCGAGCGCCGCTTCATCGGGCTCGATACCGGCCTTCTTGATGGCGGCGAGCACTGGCTCATAGGTCGCCTGGGTGGTGTAGACCTCGAAGTGACCTCCCGACGACTGGATGTCGTCGGCACCGGCGTCGAGGGCGATCTCCATGAGCTTCTCTTCGCTGACCTTGTCCGACGCGATGGCAATGTAGCCCTTGGGCTTGAACATGTAGGCAACGCTCCCGGCCCCGCCCAGGTTGCCTCCGTTCTTCGAGAGGACGTGGCGAATCTCCGAGACTGTGCGGTTGCGATTGTCGGTAGTCCCCTCGACGAGCACGGCGACACCACCAGGACCGAATCCTTCCATGGTCAGCTCTTCGTACGTCGTCCCCTCGAGCTCGCCGGTCCCCTTTTGGATGGCGCGCTTGATGTTGTCGGCCGGCATGTTCGCTGCCTTGGCCTTTTCGAGGACGGTCCGGAGGCGAGGATTGCTGTCGGGGTCGCCACCACCCACGCGGGCGGCGATCGTCATCTCGCGGATGATCTTCGTGAAGGTCTTCCCTCGCTTCGCGTCGAGGGCGCCCTTCTTGTGCTTGATGGAGGCCCACTTGGAGTGTCCAGACATTGTATTCTCCTGCGCGTGCTCAACCCCGGAGTCTAGCACCGCACCCGTGGGCGGGGCAAAAAAAAGCCTCGACGCCGGAGCATCGAGGCCTTCGAAAGGAAGAAAAAATCCCGGCAACGTCCTACTCTCCCACCAGGCTACCCTGGCAGTACCATCGGCGCTGGAGGGCTTAACGGCCGTGTTCGGAATGGGAACGGGTGTGACCCCTCCGCCATGGTCACCGGGATGAATTTGTCAAAGATACCGGGCTGCCAACCGAAGATCCTCAAGAGCGTCGCTGTAGAGCAGCCAGATCGACCGCGGCCAACGGGCCGCTGTTTCAAACACTATAAACGTTATGGTCAAGCCTCACGACCGATTAGTACCCGTAAGCTGAGAGCATTACTGCTCTTGCACATCGGGCCTATCAACCTTGTAGTCTGCAAGGGGTCTTTAGGCAGGTTACCCTGCGGGAGACGTCATCTTGAGGCGTGTTTCACGCTTAGATGCTTTCAGCGTTTATCACAACCGAACTTAGCTACCCAGCTGTGCCTTTAGCAAGACAACTGGTGCACTAGAGGTTCGTCCATCCCGGTCCTCTCGTACTAAGGACAGGCCCTCTCAAGTCTCCTGCGCCCACAACAGATAGGGACCGAACTGTCTCGCGACGTTCTAAACCCAGCTCACGTACCGCTTTAATGGGCGAACAGCCCAACCCTTGGAACCTGCTACAGCTCCAGGATGCGATGAGCCGACATCGAGGTGCCAAACC
>JBGPYB010000226.1:0-5853 GCA_041493035.1 Vicinamibacteria bacterium
ACAGCGAGATCGACGAGATCTGCGGAACCCTGCTCGATCGGCTCAGCGTCGCCCGATAGGATGCGTCCACGAGGGTGGGCGGCCGTCGCGGTGCTGGTCCTGGCGGGCATCCTCCGCTTCACCGGTCTGTCGTGGGGCCTTCGTCACACTCCGGTACGCGACGAGCAGGACTTCGTCGAGAACGTCGGACAGATGCTCGCTCATCGCAACCTGGATCACCGCTTCTACGAATACCCGGGGCTCTTCTTCGAGCTGCTTTGTCCCGTCCTCGCGGTGGCGCCTTCGTCTCCTCCGTACATATCGGTGTGGGACGGCCTTCCCAGGGTCACTCAATACGGCGCCTCGGGCTACCTTGCGGCTCGTGGCCTCGTCGCGGCGTTCGGCGTGTTCAGCGTCGCCCTCCTGATGCTCCTCGGATCCCGCCTGGTGGGACCGAACGGCGGCCTGCTCGCTGGAGCCCTCCTGGCAGCGTCGCCGGTGGAGGTCTTCGTGTCCCACGAGATCCGCCCCGACGTCGTTCTCGAGACGTTCGTCCTCCTCGCGCTTCTCGCGTACCAGAGGCTGGGTGAGCGCGACCGCAACGACATCCTGGCGGGTGCGGCAACGGGTGCAGCCGCCGCGGTCAAGTTCACCGGGGTACTGCTCCTCCCTTCGTGGTTCCTCGCGCGGGCCCTGGCGCCGGGAAGGCGCCTGCGCGGGGCGGTCCTCGCCGGGCTCGCGGCACTGATCGTGTGGGTCGCGATGACGCCGTATGCCGTGCTGGCGGCCCAGCGCTTCGCCGCGGGCGCCCTCTTCCAGGTGAACTGGCACTACCGCGACAAGGGGATCTCCCCGGCCGTGGCCCGCAATGCATTCTTCTACGCGCGAACGATCGCGTGGAGTCTCGGACCCGTGGGCGTGGTCCTCGGTCTCGTGGGCCTGGCCGCGGCCCGCCGCGAGGCCCGAACGTGGGCTCCGGTCGTCGCCTACCCGTTGGCGGTCGTTGCGGTCCTGTCGACGGCGTCGGTGCACTGGCACCGGCTCGTGCTCTCAGCGCTTGGCCTCGTGGCCCTCGTCGCCGGTCGGGGCTTCGAGGTCCTCGCGCGACGCGCTCCTCGCGCATCGTGGGCTGTGGCTGCGGTGGCCGTTCTCGCCCCCTTCGTCACCTCGGTCGACTATCTCCGCTCGGTCGCCCTTCCCGGCACCCGTGACCTGGCACTCGACTGGATCGAGGCGCATGTTCCGCCCGGTGCTCGCGTGCTCAACACGGTCCACGAGCTGGGACTCGACCGGAGCCGGTTCGAGGTGATCGAGCAGACGGGCAAGAAGCCCCTGGATCGGCGCCTCGCGCGTGAAGTCGACCTGGTCGTCTGGCATCGCTGGAGCGATGCGCCTCTCACCGGGCTGGAAAGCGTCTGGCGCGGAGAGCCTCGCTCCGGTGGCGGCGGTTTCGGACAGAAGCCAGAGTCTGCATCCTCCAGCCTGGACTACCCGATCGTTCTGTACCGCGTTCCGGCCGACGTGGGCAATCGGTACCGTCGTGTTGCGGTAACGCCCGCCACGGCCAGCGCGTCGTCGAACGGCGCCGACGCAGACAAGGCTACCGACGGCCGCCTGGACACGCTCTGGGCCACGGAGTCATCGCGGGAGGACGAATGGTTTCAGCTCGTGTGGCCGGCGCCCGAAAGGGTCGCGCGCGTGGAGCTGCGCCTGGGCAACCTGCCCAACCGCTATGGCTTGAACCCGCAGCTTGCCGTCACGACGGACGGAGAGCGCTGGACTCCCGTTCCATCCGCGAGCGCCCGTCCGCCCGTGCCGGAGCAGATCGGCCGCGACGCGGGAAAAGCCAGCCAGGTGCTGGTCCTGGAGCCGACACTCACCCGCGGGATCCGCGTTTCCCAGGAGGGCGGAGCGGCTCCCCGCCCGTGGGGCTTCGCGGAAATCGAAGTGAGTGCCATCGACGAGGGAATGAGCGGAGCGTCCGGCAAATAAGTCACTCCCAGCCGGGGGTGCGCTTCAAGGGGTGCGGAACTCGTCCCGGGGGAAAAGGTCGAGATTCGCGTCGGCCAGCCCGGGGGACGGATGTTCGCCGGGCTGCGCCGTTTCGAGGCAGCGGACCCAGACCTCGCGCGCCCGTGCCTCGCCCAGGTAGGCCACGACCTCGGGAGACTCGACGCGGCGCCGCCAGGCGGTGCGGTCGATGCCTATCGGATCGTTGCTCCCCACCATGACCACGTCGTTCCACATCCCCTCGAGGACATGAGGGAAGGCCTTGCGGAAGGAGACGCGGATCCGTGCGGTGGGACTCCAGGTGCACATGAGGCCTCCCGGACGGAGCCGCCGCCGGCACAGTGCGAAGAACTCCACCGAATAGACGTTCCCCGAGTAGGCGCTTGGCGGATGAAGCGCGTCGGTTTCGATGACATCCCACCGCGCTTCGCCGCGGTCGAGGGCGTTCCGTCCGTCCTCCAGCCGCAAGGTGTACCGCGGGTCGGTGAGAAGAGGGACGAGGCCAGGCAGCGAGCCCGGGCGCGCCGCAACATCGGTCAGCGCCGACCACTGTCCCTTCAGCAGCTCAAAGACCGAGACGTGCAAGGTTTCAGGGCGGCACCCCGCGGCCCAGGCGGTGTCCCCGGAACCGAGGCCCACGATGGCGACATCGCGCGGTCTCGGGTGGATGAGGGTGGGGGTCGCCCCCAGGGCCGTGTGCACGCCCGCAAACGGCAGCAAGCTGTTGGATTTCCCATTGAGGAGCACAGCCCACTCGCCGCCGCCCTGAGGGCGGATGACTACGACGCCCGTGCGGTCCTCACGGAGAACGGAAGCGTCGTCCTCCCTGCCGTGGAGACGGAGCCAGAAGCGGCGGGGCGTCGGGAGGGCCGCCGCGAGAAAGGCCAGACCCAGCGCGGCCACCAGGAAGCGG
Organism: Vicinamibacteria bacterium; assembly: GCA_041493035.1. Taxonomy (GTDB): domain Bacteria; phylum Acidobacteriota; class Vicinamibacteria; order Fen-336; family Fen-336; genus JBGPYB01. The sequence continues at coordinate 2,903 of JBGPYB010000226.1, forward strand.
CGCCTTCCGCCAATACCCAAGCCAAGGACCCCGAAGGCCACGCCGACGAGAAGCTCGGCTCGGAGCGTTCCGATGGTCCCCCAGCGGTCCAACAGCAGGAGCCCGACGACCAAGCTCCCAGCGAGGCACCCGAAGATGTTGGCGGCCTGCAGGAAACCCACCTTTCGGCCGCTGGTTCTCACTTCGTCTTGAACGGCGCGCTGCAGGATGGGGAACGACACTCCCATGAAGAGCGTCGGCAACCCGAAGAGAAGCAGCGGGAGGAGCAGGTACAGCCGAGCGTCCATGCGGAACACATCGAAGCTCCCCCAATAGGCGTACAGCCATCGGTAGCCAGGGGTAGCGACCGGGAGCCTTGAGAGGACCAGGATCCCGCACCCCGCCGTGGAGAGAAGGGCGCACTGAGCCATCAGAAATGCGGCCAGCGGCCGCCGGAGGCGCTGCGCGATCCGGACGCCGACGAACACTCCCGCCGCTGAGCCCAGAAGGTACAGGCTCAGCACCGTCCCGAAGGCGAAGGCGGACCCCTTGACGGCGACGTCCACGATCCGAAACCAGAGGATTTCAAGGGAGAGCGCGCAGAACCCGCTTAGCGCGTAGAGGGCCAACCACAGACCGAACGGCCGGTGCGACTCGATCTCCGACTCGTGGGAGGGCGCCGAGCTCATGCCGGCCCTGGTGCTACGGCTTGGCGTCTGGGCCAGCTCGCGGAGCAGCAGGACGGCCCCGCCGGCGGCGAGGAGGTTTCCACCGGCGGCCCACAGAACGCCGCCGCGAACACCAAAGTAGCGGATGAGCACCCAGGGCGTCGCGAGTGCCCCGAAGCTCGCGCCCAGGAGGTTCACGCCGTAAAGGTACCCGATCACCTGGCTCGCATCCCCCGGGTCGTCAACGAGCGCTCGGACCAGAAATGGGAGCGACGTCCCCATGAGGACGGTCGGCGGCAGCAGCGCGAGCAGATGCATGAGACTCGCCGCCCAGGGATCGGCGTAGAGCTGGGCGGCGCGTGGATAAAGCCAGTCGTAATAGAGGAAGCAGCTCGAAGCGCCGAAGATCGAGACCGCTATCTCGATGAGGGCGAAAAGGCGCAGCGCCTGGCGCGGCTCCACCCGCGCGCTGAACGCGCCCCCCACCCAGCTTCCGATCCCGAGGCCCGCCATGAAGGCTCCCACGATCATGGCGACCGAATAGATCCCGACCCCGCTGTGGAGCGCGAGGATCCGCTGCCAAGCGACCTGATAGACCAACGCCGAGGCGCCGCTCAGAAAGAACGAGACGCCCGCCAGGGCGTTCCTTCTCACTCCCACCCGATCGTTCGGCCCTTGTTCTGCTCTTGCAGCCACGCCATCAGGGGCTTGAAGTACTCGACCATCGCGCGGGTCGAGAGATCCTCCCCCGTGGCCTCGCGCAGCACCCTGCGCCAGTCCTCCGTGCCGCCCTTCTCCATGACGCCCTTCAGGAACGCGCCGACCTCCTTGCTGTCGGCGTAGCTGCACGCCCGTGGGTCCTGCTTCAGGATCTTCCGGGCGATGTGGTCATGGATCTGGAACTTCAGCACCGTCGCGATCGCGTAGGAGTAGTAGAAGGCGGGGGTGTCATTGATGTGGGTTTTTGTGGCCGCGTCGCACCACTCCTCCCCGCGTTCCGTGGGCGGCTCCACACCCTGCATGTCGCGGACGTACTTCCACCACCGGGCGTTCCACTGGTCGGGGGGGAGGTTCTTGGCGTAGACGTCGGCCTCCCAATGGGTCATCGTCCCCGAGGACCAGAAGAGGAACGGGACCGATTCCCCGAGGGCGTTGTCCAGGAGATGCCCCGTCACGTCGATCTTGTCGTCCTTCGCCAGGACGCCGATCGACTGAAGGTACGGCACCTGATTTGACGCGAGGGCGATCAGCTCCCCCATCCCCTCGTGGAATGCCGGGTTGGCACCGATGCGGAGGAGGGGCGGCACCTCGGGGCGGGTGTAGCTCATGAAGTAGTAGCCGTGCCCCAGCTCGTGGTGAGCGGCCTTGAACCAGAAGTCGTTGGGCTCGATGCTCTGGAGGGAGCGAATGTCGTTCTCCAGGTCCAGGTGCCAGCAGGAGGCGTGGGTGTTCTTCTTGCGCGCCTCGCCGGTCTTCACCGGGTAGAGGTCCGACAGCGTCCAGAACGTCGCGGGCAAGGGGCTGAAGCCGAGCCCGGTGTAGAAGCGCTCGGCCGTCTTGATCACCCACTCGGGGGTGCGCCCCTTGAGTTGATCGTCGAGGTTGGCCGACGCGACCATCCCCGTCCAGTTCTGGCTCCAGCGGTTGTTCAGCCAATGGGCGGGAATCCGCTTCGGCACGGGCTGGCCGTACTTCTTCGCCAGCTCGTACTTCGCCCACGTGTGGAGCTGCAAGTACAGGGGGCGCAGCTCGCGCATGAAGTCGTCCTGGAGCTTGACCATCTCGTCGGTGGTCATCCCGTAGCTCGCGACCTGCAAGGCGAAGTAGTCCGGGTGGCCGAGCTCCTTTGCCACGCCGTTCCGCAGCCCCTGAAGCTTCACGAGGCCGGGCTTCAACGCGGGACCCGACTGCTTCGAAACGTCCCATACCGCCTGGCGCTCTTTGAGGTCCTTGCTGTTCGACAGGATGTTGTCGATTTCGTTAGCCGTGATCGGCTTGCCGTCGCGCTTGAACTCGAAGCCGTTCAGCGTGGACGCCTGCTGCGTCTCGGCGGCGATCCGATCGGCCACCAGCGTGGGGTTCGTCATCGGCCCTTCGGCCGCGTTCAGCAGCACGCGCTCGAGCTGGCGGACGGTCAGCGGCTTCAGCTCGGCCTTGTGCGCCAGCAGCGTCTTCGCCTCGGTGATGAGGGCCGGGTTTCCGGTGAAAGCTGCCATCGCCTGGTTGGCTGCGTCGGAGGCCGCGTCGTGCTCGGGGCTCACGTCGGTCGCCGCGGCCCACTGCGCCTTGCTCGCGACGTAGGTC
>JBGPYB010000071.1:0-23793 GCA_041493035.1 Vicinamibacteria bacterium
GAGGTCGAAGAGAGCCTCCTCCACCTCTTGCGGTGAGTGGAGGTCCTCGGCTCCCAGGGGATGCTCGATGCCCGCCTCGCGGAAGACTCGCCGACTCCCTGACTTCGTGCCGAGGTCCGACAGCGCTGGATCGAGGCCATTCATCGGAATGCCGAGGAGGACGGACAGCCGTCGCTCCAAGGGAGTGGAGTTGAAAACCGTGAGATAGGCGCGGGCGCGGTCCGAGACCGCCGCGCGGATCCTCTGGATGAGACGCGGCCTCTCGAGAATCTTCTGCGTGAGCGGCCGCGGCGAATGGTCGTAGGCGGCCAGCAGGGTCAGCCGGGCCCTTGCGTGGCTGGCGGGGATTCCCACGAGGAGCTGGAGGTAGTACTCCACGACGAGAGGGTGGATGGGCACGGACGTGACGTAGACGAGCCGCGCCTGCGGGTTACGAAGGCGGATCATCAGGAACAGCAGACGTTCCTCGTAGTACGCGGCGCCCGGAAGCTTCTGGAGCTCGCCCTGGTCGAGGGTCAGGGACGGCACCACCACAGAGGTGTAAGCCGCCTCGTCGCCCGGGAAGACGGCCGACCACAACTCCCGCAGCCTGGGCTTCAAGCGCTCGAAGGCCTGGATCTCATCCTCGAGGGTCAGGTCGCACGCGAACGGCGGCTTTGGTATCACCGGCCCGGCTCAAGCCTTTTGGAGAGTAGCAGAAAGCGCGCCAGGCCGGGCACAGCGCACTCAGGGCGGCTGCGCGCAAGCCTTGCGGCCAAAGGGGGTGGAGCTCGCGAGCCTTGCGCAGCCGTGGACTCGCGGCTTCGACAGACGGGAGAGAGGGCGCGATTCCTTAAAGGCGGCGAGCCTTCGGCGCGGCGTGTGCGAACGGTGACCTCAGGGTCAGATCACGGCATTGGGCTTGCAACGGTTACCGGCAGGAGGTGGCCGATGGCTCCGACCCGAGTCAGGATCGAGCGAATCCTCTGCCCCACGGACTTCTCGGAATTCTCCCTCCGAGCCCTCAAGCGCGCGGTGAACCTCGCGAGCTGGTTCGAGGCACGGGTCACCGCGCTTCACGTCATGCCTCGCACGCCATGGGCACTGCCTGGTGATGCCTACGGAACCTACGTCACGATGGCGGCGGACCTGAGTCGCGCACGGCAAGAGGAGGAAGCGAAGGAGCTGGCTCGATTCATCGAGCCCTTTCTTGGCGAGGGAGCGCCGATCGAAACGACGCTCGTCGAGGGCGATCCCTGGCGGGAGATCCAGGCCGCGGCCGAGGCCCTGCCCGCAGATCTCGTGGTCATGGGCACCCACGGACGGAGCGGCTTCGAGCATCTACTCCTGGGCTCGGTCACCGAGAAGGTGCTGCGAAGGGCACCCTGCCCGGTGTTCACCGTGGGCAACGCGGAGGCGGCCCCCTCCGCCGGCCCTCTTTTCCGTCGGATCCTCTGCGCCGCCGACCTGACGAAGGCCTCGGGAGCCACCCTCGACATGGCGCTGTCCCTGGCAGAAGAGAATCTGGCCGAAGTGACTCTTCTGCACGTGGTGGAGGGCTTCCTCGGTGAGACCGGCCCCGACCTCTATCGCCCCGTTCCCGACATCGTGCCAATGCGGCGCTCGTTCGTCGAGCAAGCAAGGGAGCGGCTGCATGATGCCGGAACGGCGGCCCACGGTTTCTGCGATGTGAGCGAGCGAGTGGAGACGGGCACGGCCTGGCGAGAGATCCTCCGGGTCGCGAAAGAAACGTCCGCCGACCTCATCGTCATGGGCGCGCACGGCCATGGCGCTCTCGGCCGACTGTTCCTCGGCTCCACCACCAACCAGGTCGTCCGGCATGCACCTTGCCCGGTCCTGATCGTTCGGGAGATGCAGGCCCGGGGCGAATCACATACGCAGCCAACGGCCGCAGCAACCCAGGCAGGCCGCTCCGAGCCTGGCTCGCGCTAGCCGCTGACGCGGTAGTACGCCATCGCTCCGTGGATGCCCAGCCAGCGGAAGGGTTCGTTGGGGAGATAGGGCAGGGACCGGTTCACGAACGGCAGTCCCTTCCAGGGGTCGTCATCGCCGTCCTCGAGGTCGGCGATGATGCGGCCAAACAGCGAGCTTAGATTCACTCCGTGTCCGCAGTAGCCGATGCCGTAGTAGATGTTCGCGCGGCTGCGGGTTCGGCCAACCGATGCGGAGAAGTCCAACGTGACGTCCACCACGCCGCTCCAGGTCTTCTCGAAACGCACGCCGGCCAACGCAGGGAAGATCCGCGCCAGCTCCTGCCGCAGGCCGCGATCGTGGGTTCGCTGGTCGCCGCGATCGCGCACGCCGTTGTTGAAGCTGTAATCGGCGCGGCCGCCGCCGATGTGGATGCGGTTGTCGGGCGTGATGCCGAGGTAGTGGACCAGGGTCCTGCTGTCCGAAAAAGGCAGCCGGCTCCGCCAGCCGATCGTTTTCAACAGCGCCCCTTCCAGCGGCGGCGTGATCGCAAGGTAGTTGTGGATGGGGACCACGGCATTGCGCAGATAGCCGAGCTTCGAGGCATAGGCGTTCGTGGCCAGCACCAGGGACGCGGCCCGCACCGTGCGCCCTGCGGCCGTGCGCAGGCGGTGGACAGCGCCCTCTTCGATGCCGACGACCGGCGTGGCTTCGTAGATCATCGCTCCGGTGGCCTCGGCAGCGGTCTTCCATAGCTTCACGAGCTTCATGGGATGTAGTTGGCCACCGTTGGGATCGAACAGAGCGCCCTGGTAGAGAACGGTGCCCAGGGCCTCCGCGGTTCGTCCCCTGTCCCAAAGCTCGACCGGGATCCCCACCGCTCCGGCTCGCTCGACGTAAGTCCTGGCGGCCGCCACGTCGGCCGCGGTGCTGAGCACTTGGAGTGATCCGTTCGTTTCGAGGTCGCAATCCACGCCGCTTGCGAGGCTGAGCGCTCGCAGCGCCCGGATGTTGTCCGTGGTGAGGTCGTAGATCCTCTTGTCCAGCGCCCAATCGGAGCCCGACTGCATGTAGCGGTCTGCAGTCAGCGTGAGGAGCATCGCTCCGTTGCGCCCCGAGGCTCCGTTGCCACAGCCGCTGGCCTCCAACACCACCACCTTCCTCGTCGGCGCCCTCTTCCGAATGTAGTAGGCGGCAGAGAGGCCGGTGTACCCGCCGCCAACAATGGCGACATCGGCCTCGATGTCTTCCGCCAGCGGCGGATTGTGCTGCGGCTGGCTCGCGGCCCAGTGGCTGCGGTTCAGATCGAAGGCCCTTTCTTCGGTCCAGATCCGGGGCGAGAGGGAGTTGAGGGCGGCGCCCCCCAGGAGGCCTCCGCCACCCGCAGCGACGATCGTTCTTATGAAGCGACGGCGGCTCATGCCTTCCTCACAATTGTGTCGCCGTGCGGTCGGATTGTGCCTCGGGATGCCGGTTACGTCTTTACGGTCCTGCCCGTCCGCGCCGCCTCGTAGATCGCCATCATGATCTTCAGGTCACGCAGCCCCTCTTCGCCGGGCGTGAGTGGGTCCTTGTTCTCCTGGACGCACTCGGACATGTGGTCCATCTGGAGGGCGAAGTGGTCACGCACCGGAAGGTCCCGCTCCTCCGTCACGTTCCCCTTGCGCACCCGCATGCGCTGGCCCGAGTAGCCCGTGGCCGGCTCCAGCTCGAACCAGCCCTTGGTCGCCACCACTCGATAGTGGTTCTGCCCCGCATAGCCGTAGCTCGACGTGCAGTTCGCCAGCACGCCGCTCGGGAACCGAAGCTGGAAGTTGATCGTCTCCTCGACCTCCTTGAAGCGCTCGTCCCCCGGGGTCGAATACATCATGGCGCCCACCTCGACGGGCTCCTCACCGGAGACATAGCGCGCCGCCTGGAGGCTGTAGATGCCGATGTCCATCAGCGAGCCTCCACCGGCGAGCTTCCTGTTGAGCCGCCATTGGGTCGGATCGCCGATGTTGAAGCCGTGGTCCGCGAGGATCACCTTCATCGGTCCCAGCTCCTGATCACGAGCCATCTTGATCATCGCCTGGTTGTAGGGCTCGTAGCGGCAGCGATAGGCCACCATGAGCTTGCGGCTCGCCTTCCGGGCGGCGGCGATCATGGCCTCGCACTCTGCGGGGGTGTTGGCCATGGGCTTTTCCGTGAGCACGTGCTTGCCCGCCTGATGTCCGCGGACGGTGTGCTCGGCGTGCATTCCGTTGGGCAGGACGATGTAGATCACGTCGACGTCGGGATTGTCCCGGATGGAATCGTAGTTCTCGTAGTTGTAGATGCTCTTCGCGTCGACACCGTAGCGGAGCGCCAGCCGCTCGGCCTTGTCCCGATGGCCGCTGACGAGGGCGACCACCCTGGATTTCTCGCACTTGGCGAAGGCGGGGAGGATCTGGTTGATCGACAGGCTCCCGAGGCCGACGATGGCCCAGCCCAACTTCTTTGCCGGCGGCTGGGCAACCGTGTCGGCCGACGCCTTGGCCAGGAACGCTCCCGTGAGATTGGCGACGGCCAGGCCCTGGCCGGCCTTCGTCAGGAACCCGCGGCGCGTGATCTCGTTCTCTTTCGAATCGGACATGGGCAGCTCCTTTTTTCGAGAGTATGCCATCGCTCTAGCCTCTCCGCGCCCCCGGGGTCAGGGTGGGCGCAGGTTTCAGGGCTGCGGTATGCTCGCGCGAAACCATGTCGGCCGAGACGCTCACACTGCGTCAGCAGAACCGCGCGACGCTCGCACGCCAGATGCTCCTGGCCCGCGAGCCGATAGCACCCCTCCGCGCCATCGAACGGCTCGTGGCTCTCCAGGCACAATGGCCCCGCCCCCCGTTCCTGGGGCTCCTGTGCCGGCTGAAGGACTTCGAGTGCCAAGACCTGCGAGCCCTCCTCGATCGTCGAAGGGTGGTGCGGGCGACGTTCCTGCGCGCGACGCTCCACCTCGTCAGCGCCAGGGACTTCGTCGCCCTGCGCCCCGCGATCCAGCCGGCGCTGGACAACGCGATGCGCTCGATCCTGAAGCAGCGCGGCGCGAGTCTCGACTTGGACCGCCTGGTGGCCCATGCTCGCGAGCTGCTGGCCGACGGACCCCTCACTTTCGAAGATATGCGGGACCGCCTTCTGCGCTCCCACCCCAAGGAAGATGAAAGGGCCATGGGGTACGCGATTCGGATGTTGCTCCCTCTGGTTCAAGTGCCCGTCGTCGACGAAGCGGCATGGGGCTTCCCCGCTCAGGCGCGCTTCGCTCTGGCCGAGGAGTGGCTCGGACTGTCGATTTCCAGAGAGCCCGCGCCGCCGGATGCGCTCGTCCTCCGCTACCTCGCTGCGTATGGCCCAGCCAGCGTAGCCGACATGCAAGCCTGGTCCGGCGTGGCAGGGCTGCGCGAGACCGTCGACAGGCTTCGCCCGCGCCTGCGGGTCTTCCGCGACGAACAGGGACGAGAGCTGCTCGATCTTCCCGGCGCACCCCGTCCCGATGGCAACGTCCCGGCGCCCGTGCGTCTCGTCCCCGAGCACGACAACCTGATCGTCGCGCGGGCCGATGAGCGTCTCGTTGCGCGCCGCCATCGCCCCCGGGTCTTCCTCTCCGCCCTGCGCGTCGCCGCAACGGTGCTGGTCGACGGCTTCGTGGGAGGGATCTGGAGGCTGGAACGGACCAAGGGAGCTGCCGTCATCAAGATCGAGCCCTTCGCGCCGCTCAGTGCGCGGACGCGCAAGGCAGTAACCGACGAGGCCAACAGGGTAGCCTGCTTCGCCGAGCCCGACGCTCGGACCTTCGACGTTCGCGTGGGCGGGTGAGACCGCGCGGCGAGCGTTCGGCGCGCCGGTGCGGATCTTTCGGCCTCGCCATCGCTCTCTGCGCCGCCCTGGGGTCGCCCACCGCCGCGGGGTCGTCGCGACACCTGGCCGAGGCGCTGGCGGTGACGACAAGCCCGCAGGACCTGGCCGCCAGTCCCCAGCTCCTCGCGCGCCTCCGAGGCTCGGCTCACGGCTATTTCCGCTTCGTGAACGTGCCCTTTTCGCAAAGCGTCTGCGAGAGGTTCCAGGACACGGTACAGGATCTGCCGGCCGTCAATCTCCACGGCGATGCCCATGTGGAGCAATACGCCGTGACGAGCCTCGGCCGGGGGCTGACGGACTTCGACGACTCGTCCACCGGCCCTTTCGTCATCGACCTCATGCGCTTCGGGGTTTCGCTGCGGCTTGCCGCCCGCGCCCACGGCTGGGAACGACAAGAGGACGCCGCCCTCGACGCCTTCTTCCGAGGCTACCGCGCCGCCCTCGACGATCCGGCCTTCGTGGCGCCGGAACCCGCCCTCGTCGCCCGTCTTCACGCCACGTTCACCGGCGATCATGCCCTTCACCTTCGCGAAGCCGAACGGCTCATGGAGTCCCACACGGACACGTCGAGCCTTCTTCGCCTGGCGGCGGCGGAATACGTGAGCGGCCTGCTAGCGGCTCACCCCGAGCTTCCTCGCGACTTTTTCGAGATCAAGAAGTCCGGCGTCCTCCATATAGGGATCGGCAGCGCCCTCGATCGCAAGTTCCTCGCGCGGATCGAGGGCCCGACGCAGGCTGACGACGATGACGTCCTCCTCGAAGCCAAGGAAGTGAAGGACATCTCGATGATCGGCTGCGTGAACGCGCCGCCCGGCGCGGGCCGTGTCCTCGCGGGCCACTCGCGGATTGCGAACCAGCCCTTCCGGTTCGCGGGATTTCTGCGCGCCGAGGGAGTAACCCTCTGGGTGCACGCCTGGCCCGACGACTATGTGGAGGTGACGATCGGAACGTTCGAATCGCCACGTGAGCTCGTCGAGTTGGCATTGGACGGGGGCGCGCAGTTGGGGCGTGGTGCCCCCCGCGCCCTGCCCGGGGGCATCGACGGATCTCTTCAAAAGGAGATCCGCGCGTCCCTCGACCGGCACGAGGGCCAAATTCGCAAGGAGATCAGGGCCTTCACGACGGCCACGGTCGACGCATGGCAGCGCTTTCGGCGACGATCGGCGGATCTCGTACGGCGATAGATCTCGCGGCCTCGGAGGGCCGAAGGAGACAGAAGATGCCTTTTCCTCCTGCTTGGTTCGCAATTCCAGCAGCTCTCATTCTGCTGAGCGTCCCTGCCGCGGCGGAGGAGCCCAAGACGGCTCCGGCCGAACGGGCCGACCCGCAACGTCCGGGCTTGCCGCCCCCGTACTACTCCTACGGGTATGGGCCGGAAACCACGGAACACCGGTCGCTCACGGTCGAGGAGGCCATCGAGCTTTCTCTCCGGGCGGCCTCGACCTATCGCCAGGCGCAGCTCGACGAGCGCAGCGCTGCTGAAGACGTCGCCCAGGCTCACGCCGCCCTCTTCCCCCAGCTCACGGCCCAACTCGGCTACGTTGGCACGACACGCGCCGGCGGGCTCTCGTCCACCGAGCCGGTGGTCCCGAGCTTCGCGCCGGCCAACGGCATCCATGAGACGAGCGCCCTGCTCACGGTTACCGGAACGATCGACCTCTTCGGACGGCTGCGCGCTCCCCTCCGGCGCAGCCGCGAGCTTCTGGTCGCCGCACACGCCGGCGGCGAAGCGGCGCGCCGCGACCTCACCCTCGCGACGGTCGACGCGTATTACGGCCTGGCCCTGGCCCGCCAGAAGCGGCGGATCGCCGACGAGACCCTGGCTCTGGCCGAGAGCTCCGCGGATCTGACGAAACGCATGGCGGAGGGAGGCGAGGGAGAGGAGACGGAGATGTTCCGGGCGAGGGCCGAAGCCCTGAGGCGCCGCGACGAGCTCGAACAGGCCCGCGCGGCGGAGTCGGGCGCCACCGACGTCCTGCGCACGCTCACAGGAATTCCGTCTTCGGTTCACATCGGCGTGGCGCGCCCGACGGATTTGCCTCCCCTCGAACCCTTCGAGCGCTACTCGGCCGCCGTCGTCCTCGAGCGTCCGGAGCTCGCGCAGTTAGGCGCCCTGGAACGAGCGGCCAAGGAGGACACCGCGAGCGCTCGCGCCCAGCGGCGGCCTCAGCTCGTCTACGGCGTGAGCGGCGGTTTCGACGCCACGGATCTGGGGGAGCTGCGCCGTTTCTCGGGTGCGTCGGCGCAACTCGCACTCAGTGTCCCCATCACCGATTTCGGTGGGAGTCGCAGCCGCGAGGCGCAGGCGTTGCTGCGTCTCGCATCCCTCGAGAACCTTCACGAGAGCACCGAACGTCGGCTGCGCGAGGAGTTCCTGGCCAACCGGGCACTGGCCTTCTCGGCCTTTGCGCGGGTGAGCGAGTCGCAGGAGCGAGCGACCGCGTCTCAACGCAACCTCGACCTCATCCTGAAGCGCTACAAGGAGAGAAAGGCGACCATCACGGAGCTCATCGACTCCCAGAGCGCCTACGCCGATGCCCGCTCCGCCTATGCCCAGGCCATCACCGACTACGACACATCCCGGGCCCGTCTGGCCGCGGATCCCAGGCGCCTCTCGTATGCGTCGGCCACGGGCGTCCAGCGCTCCGCGGTCGCCAGGCCGGCGGTGTGCAGCGTGGAGACGGCGGAGGCCCCGGCGATCCTCGGACTGCGCCTCGGCGCCTCCCTCGACACGGTTCGGTCGCGCTTTCCAGGCCTCACGGTGCCACCACCCAACGCGCAGGGTGTCGTCCGGCTGGAGTTGGACGGCCCGGCCTTCGGCCCGCCGCCCACCGACGATCCCGCTTTCGGCCTGGCCCATGCATCTCTCGACTTCGAGGGCGGCAAGCTGTTTCTCTTCCGCCTCGTCTTCTCCGAGGGGACGACCTGGGAGACGAAGGACGCATTCCTGGCCGCCGCCAGCGCTCGATTCGGCCTCCCCGGTCCCTGGAAGGCCTTCTACGACTGGAGCGACAGGACGCTCAAGGACGGCGAGGACCTGCGCGACCTGGCGGTCGAGTGCCGCGGGTTCCGCGTGCGCGTCGGGCTCGGCCTCTTCTCCGAGGGCGTGCGGCGCGTGTTGCTCCCCCACCTCAAGGTGGAGGACGTGGAAGTGGCCGCGGCGCTAGCCGCTCCGGCGAAATGACTACTTCCCCTGGTGGGTCACCCAGGTCATGAGGCTCTTGCCGGCCGCCGTCAGTCGATAGGCGCGCAGCGTCCCCGAGCCTCCCCGGACCCGATCGAGGTAGATGAGGCGTCGGTTCTCCTCGAGATCGTGGATCGTGGCGTTCAGACGTTCCGGCCGCATCTCCTGACGAAGAGCGTCGTCCTCCTCGAGGATGAATCCGATGCGCCACACGCGGCGCAGGAACGACACCTCGTGGGGCGTCATCGCCCGCCAGACGTGGCCCGGATCCGCCAACTTGGGAGCCGGCCGGCTCCAGGCCATCCGCACGATCGATGCGACCGCGACTCCCGTCGCCGCGCCGACGAGCAGAGCGGACCATCGCACGCCCACGAGCAGACTCGGCATGGGGAGCGTGCTCAGCAAGAAGACCGCGGCGCCGATGGCGGCGCACAGTAGCAGGCCCGCCGCCAGCCAGCCGAGCCACCGATCTCGCTCCCGAGCCACGATCGCCGAGAGACCGGCGACGGCGGTGATCGTCAGGCCGGCCGCGGCTTCAGCCGTCCACGTCGGGGGTGACACGCGACGATCTTACTTCGCGCGGAGCTCGGTAAAGAGGGTAGCGAGCAGGGCGCCGGTGGGGTCCGCGTAGTACTCCCAGAACATGGCGCCGCCCAGATGGCGCTCGAGTATGTAGCGAGACTTGGCGCGCAGGGACTCCGGGTCCTCGTAGCTGATGAAAACCCGATCCTTCGCGTTCCAGAGGAATGGAGCCTGGGCATCCGCGTCCCAGCGGCGGACGTAGCCGGCGTGGTCCACGAGCGGGGCGAGGCTCCCGTAGTGGGTCTCGATGTGGGTCTTCGGCGCCTTTCCAGACTGAAAGAGGCCGTCGTTCTCGGGCGCCACCTCGCCCCACGCCCGGCCATAGAAAGGAACTCCCAGGACGAGCTTCGCCGGCGGAACTCCCGCCGCCAGGAACTCGCGGACGGCGCGGTCGGCCGAAAGGCCCTTGGGATCTCGGGGGCTCGGGAAGAGGTTCGCGTGGTGGCCCGCCTCGGTGCCGTCACCCGCCTCTCGGAAGTCGTAGGTCATGAGGTTCACGAAGTCCACCGAGGCCTGCACCTTGTCCATCTCCGTGTGCTCGAGGAAATCAGAACCCGCCCCGGCGGCGAAGGTGAGGAGGTAGTGGCGTCCCCGCGGCAGCCCGGCCTTGTCGAGACCAGCGCGGAGATCGGCCATGAGGGCGGTGAAGTGCTCCTTGTCCTCCGGTCGGTGGGTGTTCCCGTCCCCGAGAAGGCCGGGGTACTCCCAATCGATGTCGACGCCGTCGAGGTCGTGACGCCGGACAAAATCCATGGCGCTCTCCACGAACCGCTTGCGGCTCTTGGGGGTGAGCGACGCGTCGGAGAAGGCCCCGGACCAGGTCCAGCCTCCCACCGACACGAGCACCTTGAGGTGAGGATGGGCCTTGCGGAGACCCGCGAGCACCTTGAAGTTCTCGGCGTCTCGCTTGAAACCCGCCACGACCTTCCCCTTGCGGACGTTGGCGAAGGCATAGTTGACGTGCGTCAACTTGTCAGCAGCGATTTCCGCCGGGTCGATCAGGCGATCCTTGGGGAAGACGTAAGCGATGATGGCGCGATCGGCAGAATCGGGCTCCGCGGCCTCGGCGGCCCCGCCTCGCACGGCCGTGGCGAGAACGAACCCAGCGAAGACGACGTTCAGCCTCATCGTGTCCTCCCTCGAAAGCGCCCCAAGACTGACACAAAATCGCGCGAACGCAGGACCGTCCTGGAGTATCGGCTAGAGTTCGACCGTAGCGCCCGAAATGACACGCTCCCGGCCCTTCTTCAATCAGAAGGTGCCTGTGGCTCCGCCACCGCCGAAGTGTCCGCCTCCACCTTCGAAGCCCGGACGCTCGACGGGGCGCGCAGCGGGGCTCAGGTTGGTAACGCTGGCGGCGATCTCGAGAGCGCTCCGACGTTCCGGGTCGCCGAAGAGAGGCTCCGCGGTGAACCCGCTCCGTTCGTGACCCGGCCCAGAATCAAGGAGGCGACGAAGGCCGAGTGCCAGGCCGATGGCCATGGCGCCTCCCGCGAGAAGGGCGACCCAGAGCGGGGCGACGTGCACGTACACGCGGAGAGTGACGATCGAGGAGAGGATTCCGACGAGGGCCAGGTTGATGAGCAGCCGGCGGCGGGTGGCCATTCCCCAGAGGAGCGTCGCCACGGGAACGAGTGCGGTGGCGATCATGGAGGCGGGGCGCAGGGCGCTGGGTGGCTGCACCTGACGACGCCAATGCCCGGTGAGCATCTCGACGACGCTCAGGTCCCAGGAACCTAGATGGACGGCGACGTAGAGGAAGACCAACGACACCACGGCCATCGCGCTGCAGCATCGCCGATGAGCCGGCGGGAGCCGCGCCGAGTCTGCGGTCTTCACGAGGAGCGGCGCTAGGATGAGGGCCGCCATCGCCCAGGAGACGCGTCCAAGCGGGCCGCGTGCCAACAGGACGAACAGCGCGGCGGCCGAAGCGACAGCGGACAGGACGTAGCCCCAACGATGGGCCCCGACGCCAAAGACCGTGGCCGCGATCACCAGAGCGAGATTGATCGAGGTCTGCTCTCCGGGCTTCAGGCCCTCGAAGATGATCCAGAGAAGGCCGCCGAGGAGATAGCAGAGCCCAAGGAAGGCCGTGGCGGACTCGGTGCCGCCTTGGGTGCGCCGCAATGCCCCGATCTGAAACTCGGTGGCCACGACGAGAGCGCCGCCAAAGAGGAGCAGCACGACGCCCATGGCGTCGCCTCTTCCCATGGCCGCGGCCAAAGCGAAGACCCCGAAGAAGCCGCTCACGGCCACGACCGTGAAGCAGAAGACCAGGACCCGGAAGACGGGGCCGAGGCGGGAGCGATCGTCGGGATAAGCGGCCTCGATCTTCTGCCGCGTCGCTTCGTCGATGGCGCCGGCCTTCCGCCAGCCGAGAGCGGCCTCCCGGACCTCGTGGCGGCGCCCCGCCAGCGCAACGTCGGCCCTCATGCGGCCCGTCGCTTCATCGATTGGTGCGCCACCAAGAGACCCGCCAACACACCCATCCCCGTCATCGAGAACCAGTAGAAGCCGAGGGCGGCATCGGGCAGCGCATGGAGAACGAGCGCGCTCAGCCCCACGTAGGCCGCGATAAGGCCGATCCCGAAGAGGGAGAAGCGCCCGCGCATGAAGGTCACGACCGCAAGGCCGGCGCCCACGAGAGAGAGAATCCCCCGAAACGCATTCCCCTCGGCGCCGCCTTCCCCGATTCCCGAAACGACCGCTCCCAGGACCAGCAGCCACCCCAGATGCGTCGCGACCGGCTCGAAGTGGGCCTTGCGACCCGTGCGGACAAGCCACCATCCCAGGACGACGAAGAGCAGACCCGTCACCACGGCGTTGGCTCGCAGCAAGCCGGCCCCGCGTTCCCCGACCCAGAAGGCGTGCTCCAGGGGCGAAGCCGCGACGCCGCGCCAGGCGGCAAAGGTCGTGAGCGCGATCGAAGCCACCATCCGCGAATCTCCGCGCACGGCCAGGGCCGCCGCGAAGACGCTCATCACGAACAGGTGATACGCCCAGGCCGCGCCGAGAGGGGTGAACCTCACCTCGACGTAGGCGAGCGCCGCGCCGGTCAAGAGGACGCCCAGCAAGAGAATGTAGTCGAAGGCCAGATGCGTCGAGGTCGCCCGGCCCCATGAGAAGGGCGGCGCGTGGCGGAGAGCCCACGCGAGCGCCCCGAGCGCGGCGATCCACAGCCCGGCGGCGATGGCCACGGGGCCGATGCGATCGAGGTTCTGCCGAACCAGCTCTCCCACTCCCCCCATGACCGCCAGCACGCCGCCGTAAAGGAGGAGGCGAAGCTCCGGGCGAATCGAGACGAGATCGCGCCGGGCTACGCGGCCGAACGGATGCGTCTGCTCGGGCGTCAGAGTTCCCTCGCGGCCAAGGCGATCGAGGGCGGCGACGACGTCGGGGTTCATGGGGTCGCGGGCATTATCCACCAACGGGTGTCGCTCCGGAGTGGAGTACTGGAGTACGACACACCGGTTGGCCTCTCCGCGAGGAGGTGTAGGATCGCTACACGCGAAGAGCGGAACCGCCAGCGGAGGGGTGCTCAATGAGATTAAATCTCGAGATGCTGGGTCGCGAGGCCCCGCTCATCGTCTCGGTCGTTGGCCTTCTTCTCATCCTGGCCGGGCACGGCGAGAGCTTTGGGCTGCCGGATTGTTTCTGGAATGGGACCCTCGAGGAACCGGGTCACTCGCAGCGAGCGGGAAGGCTCGCTACGGGTCTCGCGGTTGGAGTCTTCCTGGGCGCAGCCGTCTTCGTGTGGCTCCTTGTCGAATCGCCAGGGAAATCGTGGACCGCCGCAGAGTTCGTGCGGCGGCTCGTCATTGGTTCCCGGTATCTCGGCCTTGCCTTCGTAGCGGTTTGGCTCCGATGGGCCTTCGCTCACACCCCACTGACCACCGGTGGAGCCTTGGAGGTACGGTGGGGCGGCCTCCTCCCGGTAGGCGTTGGAGCCAGCCTGATCGGGTTTCCGTTGCTCGTGGAGTGGCTGTCATCGCACACTCCAATGGCTCTACGCGCGATGGCGGAACGTCTCGTTCCTGGACTTCCGCCGGCCTCAGAGCCACTCCAGGAATTTCACGTCACCGCGGCAATCCTGGTCGGCCTGGCTGTCCTCGT
Organism: Vicinamibacteria bacterium; assembly: GCA_041493035.1. GTDB lineage: Bacteria > Acidobacteriota > Vicinamibacteria > Fen-336 > Fen-336 > JBGPYB01. Next base: position 13,658 of record JBGPYB010000071.1, read on the forward strand.
CTACTTGGCCCTCGTGGTCTTCGTTGGCTCAATCTACCCCGGTTTCGCCATTTGCGTTCTGCTCATCGTCTTCGCCGGAATGCATGGCTTCGTGGCCTTCCGTTACGGCGTAGCCCAAATAGTCGCGTACCTTATCGCCGTACTGATCTATTCGGCTTTGAACGCCTCGTGGCAGCGGGCGAGGGTTCCCGAACTCGAGGCGGCTACACGCAGCACGGCAACGGTCAGCCCACTGCTTTCGGATGCACGCGTCTTGAACGCGTGGAAGGATCAGCAAGTACTGAAACAGGGCCTGCCCGGTCTTGTCGTCGTCGCTGCTTCCGGGGGTGGAATCCGGGCGGCGCTTTGGACCGGAGTGGTCCTGACGGCCCTGGAAGACAAATGGTCGGACTTCCCGAGTCGGCTGCGACTCATCACCGGAGCGTCCGGAGGCATGCTGGGCGCGGCTGAGTGGACCGCCACCCTGCCCGATGCGCCTGAACGTCGGCTGCACTCGCAGCCCTCGCGAAACAGGGTCCTCGATGGGCTCGAATGCGGGGGGCTGAAGGCCGTGGCCTCTGGTTTGGTCCTTCGCGATCTGCTGCCACCACCGCTCCGCCTACGCCAGGACCGAGGTCGTCGTCTTGAAGAGGCTTGGGAGTCCTATAGCCCAGTCCTGGCCCAGCCGCTGCACAGCCTGGCCGGGGGTGAAGAAGGCGGGCAGCGACCCTCTCTGGTCTTGACGCCGACCATCGTGGAAGACGGGCGATTCCTCGTCATCTCCAATCTCGACCTCGCGCCACTACTACGAAGCGAAGGCCCCCAGCGACCTTCGACCACCAACACGCTCTACGCGGTCCACGGCTTTCAGCTCTTCGACTACCTACCCGATGCTTGGTATACCCTTCGACTGAGCACTGCGGTTCGTCTGCAGGCCAACTTCCCGTATGTGCTCCCTGCCACAGAGGTACCGGGCCCCAAGTCCGGACACATCCGCGTCGTGGACGCCGGCTATCGCGATGACTGGGGCGTGGAGCTCGCGAGCTCCTGGATCGCTTGGAATCGCGACTGGCTTGCGAAGAACACTTCGGGCGTCTTGTTGATTCAAATCCGCGACGCACCGAGCCGAGGTACAGCGCCTCCATCCGGCAAGAGGGGCTTCCTCGCGCGCGGAATGGACGGACTTGCCACCCCACTCTTCGGCCTGGCCAGCGCTTGGGAGCACACGGCCGCGGCCCGGAACGACGAAATGGTCGATGAATTGGCCCGCACGATGAATCAACATGCGGAGAAACCTGTCTTTGCCACCGTAATCTTTGATCTGGAACCTCAGGTGGCCCCCCTTACGTGGTCACTGACGACGGCGGAGGCCAAGAGCATCCGCTCCGGCCTTTCCTCGGCGAACAACGAGGCCGCCTTGAACGGCTTTGGCACCTGGGCCGTCGCCCATTGAAGGCGCCGGTGAGCTTCAGGCTGGCTCGGACTGGGATCCTCGCCATACGGTGTTTCGGCCACGGCCCTTGGCGACGTAGACGGCGCGGTCGGCGCGGTCGAGCCAATGGCGTGCGTCCTCCCCGGGCTGCCATTCGGCGACACCGCATGACACCGTCACCGCGAGCCCTTCCGTGAGGGTTGACCACCGATGGGACTCCACGAGCTGTCGGAGGCGGTCGGCGACGACCACGGCCTGGTTCTCGTTGGAGCCGTCGAGAACGACGACGACCTCGTCCCCCCCGTATCGCACGCAGGCCTCGCGGGCCCGAACGGAATAGGCGAGGATTCGAGAGAGTTGGCGAAGGACGTCGTCGCCCATGGCGTGGCCAAAGCGGTCGTTGATGGACTTGAAGTGGTCCACGTCGACGAAGACGGCGCTCAGGGGTCGCGCCGCCCGTCGGCACTCCTCGACGAGCCGAGGAAGGTCGTCCTCGAGATAGGCGCGGGTCGACAAGCCGGTCAGCGAATCGCGCCCGCTGGCGGTAAGGCGTTCCACGACCCCTCTCAGGTGGGCCAGCTCGTCGGCCCTCACGAAGTCGAATCGCAGGGGAACGGTCCCCACCTCCAGCCGGTCGCCAGCCACGAGGCGTACGCAGGCACTCTCGACGGGTTGGCCGTTCAACAGGGTGCCGTTCCGCGAGCCCAGATCCTCCAAGAGGAAGCCGTCAGCGTCGGCGTGGACGCGGACATGGCGACGCGACACCGAAGCGTCGTTGAGACTGAGGCCGCACCCGATGTCACGGCCGATCTCCAACGTGCCACCGATCTCGATGAAGCGAAGAATGTCTTGTCCGGCGGTGACGCGGAGGATGGGGGTCTCGGGCCCGCCGGAGCGCGGCGGTCGAGCGATCAGGGGTGTGGGGAGGAAGGGCGTGACGTCGTCAGGCGGGTCATCCACCATGCTAGACTACGCCGCTGATGTGAAGTACTGTGACGCGTGTCGCACCCTCAATCCCGCTGACTATAGCACTGCCCCACGGACCAGGGCGCTCACGCTCTTGAAGGTTCGACGGGTTTCGTTTCTGATGAAGGGACGGCAGTGAGCCCCAAGCGTGCCCCTCGCGTCACCTACGAGACGGTGCGCCGGATTGCCCTGGCTCTCCCGGGCGTCGAGGAAGGCACCTGCTACGGCACGCCCGCCTGTCGTGTGACCGGAAAGCTCCTCATGCGGCTGAAGGAAGACGGTGAGTCCCTCGTGGTGATCGTCGGCTTCGAAGCTCGCCAGGAGCTGATGAAGGCCGATCCCGAGACCTTCTACGTCACCGATCACTACCTGAACTACCCGGCGGTTCTCGTGCACCTTTCGAAGATCGACCGTGATCGCATGCGTGGGACTCTGGAGGGGGCGTGGCGGCGCATAGCACCCAAACGTCTCCTCACAAGCCCGGCGAGAAGAAACAGTCCTTCCGTTAGGAGAGCCCCTTGAAAACACTCGTGCGCATCCACCGGTACCTGAGCTGCTTCGTCGCGCCCGCGATGCTCTTCTTCGCGATCTCGGGAGCCTGGCAAGCATTCCGCCTCCACGAGACGCGGAAGGACGGCAGCTACAAGGCACCGGCGGTGATGCAACGCCTTTCCGACATCCACAAAGCCGAGGATCTCAGCGGGACCAGGGGGACGATTGTGAAGGCCGGCCAGGTGCTCTTCGCGGTGGCTTTCGCCGTGACCGCCGTTATCGGCATCGTGATGGCTCTTCGCATCGCGCTGCCGGTCTGGCTCGTCTGGCTCACGCTTGCGGCAGGGGTGATGCTTCCAGCGCTCTTGGTCCTGGTGGTCCAGGCCGGCAAGGGACCCTGACGGCCGCGTTCAACGGGCCGGCGTCAGCACCACGTTCCGGAACCGGACCTTGCCGTGGTCTCCTTGCAGCATCAGCGGGCCCGGCTCCCCCTCGAACGGGTTGATCGCGCCGCCGGTGATCCCGTCGACGTTGGCACCGTCGATGATGGTCTTGCCGTTGAGGACGACCGTAAGCTTGCGGCCGACGAAGGTGATGTCGAAGGCCTGCCACTCCCCAGCCGGCTTCGTCGCGTCGAGGCTCGGGCCGATCCGGCTGTATAGCGAGCCGCACTTCTGTTGCGCGGCTTTCGAGTGGAGATCGCCAGACTCGATCTGAACCTCATAGCGCCCCCGCAGGTACACTCCGCTGTTGCTGTTCAGCTCCACGTTGAACTCGATGTGGAGCTTCAAGTCCTGGAAGGTCTTCTCAGTGATGAGATCGGCGTTCCCTTCGGGATCCACGACCGCCAACTCACCGTTCACGACCGCCCAGCCCATCTTCGCCTTCGGATCGCGCAGCTTCCAGCCACCGAGGGTCTTCCCGTCAAAGAGCGTGACGGGAGCACCCCACGCCGGCGCGGCGGCCGACGCCAGCTCCGGCGCCCGCTTCCCTTCGAAGTGATGGATCTTGCCGTCGGCGTACTTCACTTGACCCTTGAGAGCGGCCCCTTCGAGACGCGCCTCGAACGCGTCGGGCTTTCCCGGCTCCTCCTCCCGAACGAGATGCAGGACGCCGTCATCCACAGTCGCTTTCGCGGGCCCAACGCTCCCCCAGCGCCAGACGACCGATCCGCCGAGGCCACCATCCTTCTTCTCGACCTTGAACCAGCCGCCGACGTAGGTGACTTTGGTATCGGGGTCGGTGATGCGGACGTTCCAGCGCCCCAGGTAGTCGTCGGCGCTGGGGGCTTTTGCCGAAGCGTCGGCGGCGAGCATCGCGGCCAGGATCAAGCTGAGACCAAGCATTGCGGGACTCCTCGGGAGTGGACCGCGTGTGTTCGCGGGGTGCGACGACGCTAACGCCGGTCCCCGAGCGTGTCAATCGAGGGAACCCCATCGCTCGCAAACTGTCGGTGCTCTGGCGTCGCCCACCAGGAGATGCAGGAGATGCCGGTGCCGTAGGCGAGCCAGCCATCCTCGCGTATGCTTGGCCGGTTCGCGTCACACCCCTTTACAAGATGATACCGACTCCAGAACTTCCGCCGTCCACACGGCTCGGTCCCTACGAGATCCTCGGCCCGGTCGGGGCGGGGGGGATGGGGCAGGTCTACAAAGCGAAGGACACGCGTCTCGCGCGCGACGTGGCCCTCAAGATCCTGCCATCCGACCTCGCCGGCCAGGAGTCGTTTCGCACCCGCTTCGAGCGCGAGGCGAAGACCATCTCCTCCCTCAACCACCCCAACATCTGCGCCCTCTACGATCTTGGCCATGAGACCGTGAGTGGCACAGAGGTCCACTACCTCGTCCTCGAGCTGATCGAGGGGGAATCGCTGGCCGACCGTCTGTCGAAAGGGCCGCTGCCCCTGGAGCAGTTCATGCCCTGCGCGGTGCAGATCGCCTCGGCCCTCGACGCGGCCCACCGGCGCGGCATCGTCCACCGCGATCTCAAGCCCGGGAACATCATGCTCACGAAGTCGGGAGCCAAGCTCCTCGACTTCGGCTTGGCCAAGGCCACGGAGGGATCCATCGTCGCCGGGGTCTCGACCTTGCCCACCCGGGAGAAGCCCTTGACGGAGCAGGGGACGATCCTGGGGACGTTTCAGTACATGGCGCCGGAGCAGCTCGAGGGTCAGGAGGCCGACGCCCGGACCGACATCTTCGCCCTCGGCGCCGTTCTCCACGAGATGGCCACCGGCCACAAGGCCTTCGACGGGAAGAGCCGAACCAGCCTGATCGCGGCGATCGTATCGGCGCAGCCGCCGCCCATCTCGAGCGTGCAGCCTATGTGCCCGCCGGCCTTGGACCACGTGGTGCGGAAGTGCCTCGAGAAGGACCCCGACGACCGCTGGCAGAGCGCCAAGGACGTGATGTCGGAGTTGCAGTGGATCGACGAAAACGGCTCGAGGGCCGGCGTCCCGGCCCCCATCGCGATGCGTCGGCGGACGCGGGAACGCCTCTCGTGGCTGATCACGGCCGCAGCCCTGGCCGCCGCCGTGACCTTTGGAATCGGCTACGCACGGCGCGCTCCGCGGCCAGCGGCCGTCGTGAGGTTCCTGATTCCAACCGCAACGGGGCTCACCACGGTGGGCTCGCCTCGCGTTTCCCCCAATGGTCGCTACGTCGCCTTCGACGCCACCGATTCGACCGGAAAGAGGCAGATCTGGGTCCGCCCCCTCGACGCCATCGAGGCGCGGCCGGTGCCGGGCACCGAGGGAGCCACACAGCGGGCCTTCTGGTCCCCGGACAGCCGTTTCATCGGCTTCATGGCCGGCGGCAAGCTCAAGAAGGTCGAGATCACAGGCGGACCGCCACAGACGATCTGCGATGCGCCCACCGGGTCCGACAGTGCTTGGAGCCCCGAGGGAGTCATTCTCTTCGATGGCAGGCCGAACGACCCGATCCTTCGCGTCCCCGCCGCGGGGGGGGTGGCGAAACCCGAGGTGTCCCCGGACACGGCGAAAGGCGAGCTTGGAACGGCCTGGCCGGAGTTTCTCCCCGACGGACGCCACTTCCTCTACATCGCCCTCGCCACCAAGGCCGAGGAGAGCAAGCTCATGGTGCGGGCACTCGACTCGAAGGAGGCGAAGCCGCTCCTGAACACGGTGTCACGCGTCCTCTACTCCCCGCCCGGCTACCTTCTCTACGTTCGTGAGCAGACCCTCGTGGCCCAGGCGTTCGACGCGAGGTCCCTCGAGATCAAGGGCGAGCCGATCCCCGTGGCCGAGAACCTCGGCATGAACGCTACTGGGCTGGCCCCTTTCTCGATCTCGAAAGACGGAGTTCTGGCCTACCGGGGCGGCGAGACCCAGTCGCGACAGCTCGTCTGGGTGGATAGAAACGGCAAGGAGGGCGGGACCGTGGGCGAGACGGGAGAGTACGGCGACCTCTGGCCCTCTCCCGACTGGAAGCGCCTCGTCTTCGACATGCCCGAGCCGCGCTCCGGTAAGTCGGACCTCTGGATCCGGGACCTCGCTCGGGGCGTCACGTCGCGGTTCACGTTCGATCCGGCGGACGACACCTCCCCGGTCTGGTCGCCGGATGGGCGACGCATCGTCTTCAGTTCCAATCGCAGCGGCACCGAGGACCTCTACGAGAAGGACGCTTCGGGGGCGGGCGAAGAGCAGCTCCTTCTCGCGACCAAGGAGGAGAAGTACGCCTCCGACTGGTCCCACGATGGGAGCTACATCGTCTTCTTCGGTCGCGGAGCGGAGACCGGGTGGGACATCTGGGCCCTCCCCATGAAAGGGGACAAGAAGGCCTTCCCCGTCGTCAAGACCAGGTTCAACGAGCTCTGCCCCGTTCTTTTCCCCGACGGCCGCTTCATCGCCTACCAGTCCAACGAGTCGGGACGGCCGGAAGTCTACGTGCAGGAGTTCCCGGAGCCACGGAGCAAGTGGCAGGTCTCGACGAACGGCGGCCGGGAGCCCTTCTGGCGCGCCGACGGGCGGGAGATGTACTACCTCGCACTCGACTCCAAGCTCATGTCCGTGCCCATCGACTCGGGCGCCACGTTCTCGGCGGGGACGCCGCAGGCTCTCTTCCAGGCGCGGCTCCAGCTCATCACAGCGCGGGGGCACTATCACCCGGCGCCCGATGGGCAGCGCTTCCTGACCCTGGCGCCCCTCGGGCGCGACGCCATTCTTCCGATGACCGTCGTCCTGAACTGGACCGCCGGCCTGCGGAACTAGGCGCGCGTCACGCCCTGAGCTTCGCCTCCAGCTCCGCCCACCGGGCATAGAACGCATCGACGGTCGCCTGGGCCGCGGCGACCGCCTCGAGCCGCTCGTGAAGGGCCTTGTGGTCCGAGGCGACCGACGGGTCAGAGGCGGCTTGCCGACAGGCGTCGAGCCGGCCCTCGGCCTCCAGGATCCGCGGCTCCATCTGTTCCCACTCCCGCTGCTCGCGATAGCCGAGGCGCTTCGGCTTGTCGGCCGCTGCCGCGGGCCTCGCGGCGTCGGCCTTGCCCCGTCGACCCGTGCCGCCGAGCGCCGCGGCCACGGCTTCCTGGCGCCCCAGCTCCCACTGCCCGTAGTCGGCGTAGAACGTGGCACCCCCCTCGCCGTCGAGGGCCAGAAGGCGCGTCGAAACGCGGTCCAGCAGATACCGGTCGTGCGTGACGAGCACCAGCGCGCCCGGAAACTCCAGGAGGCTCTCCTCCAACACCTCGAGTGTGGGAATGTCGAGGTCGTTGGTGGGCTCGTCGAGAAAGAGCACGTCGGCCGGTTCGAGCATAAGGCGCGCGATGAGGACCCGGGCCTGCTCACCCCCCGAGAGGCGGCCCACGGGCGTCTCGAGCTGGTCGGCGCGAAAGAGGAAGCGCTTGGCCCAGCCCACCACGTGAATCGTGCGGCCGTCCCGGATCACCGAGTCGCCGAACGCCGCGAGGGTGCGCCTCAGGGAGAGCGCGGGGTCGAGCGGCGAGCGGTGCTGGTCGAAGGTCACCACCTGGAGGTTGGGGGCGCGCTCGATGGTCCCCGCGTCGGGAGCCTCCAGCCCCGCCATCAGCCGGAGCAGCGTCGTCTTGCCGCTTCCGTTCGCTCCCAGCAGGCCGAGGCGCATCCCCGGAGACAGCACGAGGTCGAGATCTTGAATCACCGCGCGGGGGCCGAACCTCTTCGTCACTCCGGCGGCCACCAGCAGACGCTTGGTCTTGCGCTCCGTACCGGCGAAGTCGATGCCGATGCCATTCGTCCGCGACCGCGAGTCCAGGTCGGCCAGCTCCCCTCGCAGCCGTCCCGCCGAGTCGATGCGCGCCTGGGCCTTTCGGGTGCGGGCCTTCGCTTTCCTCGAGAGCCACTCCAGCTCGCCGCGCACGCGGTTCCGTAGGGACTCCTGGTACGAGGCCTGGGTGGCGAGCTGTTGGTCCTTCTTCTCGAGGTAGGTGCTGTAGCGGCCTCGGACATCGAAGAGCCCCTCGGCAAAGGCGCGGTTCAGCTCGATGAGGCGCCCCGCGACGGCCTCGAGGAAGTAGCGGTCGTGGCTCACGGCCACGAAGGCCTCGGGCTCCTTCTGGAGCCGCTCCTCGAGCCAAAGGATTCCGTCGACGTCGAGGTGGTTCGTGGGCTCGTCGAGGAGGAGCAGCTCGGGCTCCCCTACCAGGGCGCCGCCGATCGCCAGCCGCTTCTTCCACCCTCCCGACAGCGTCGCGGCGGGCTGCGCCTCGTCCTCGAATCCGGCCTTTCCCATTTCCACGCCGATGCGGGCCTCGGCCTCGTGGTCGTCGAGGCCCAGGACCGCCACGCCCTCCCCCAGGACCGACGCGACGGTCGCGCCGGCGGCGAACACGGGATCCTGCGCGACATAGCCGATTCTCAGCCGTTTGCGCGCGGCCCGCGTGCCCGAGGAGGGCGGCTCGTCGCCGGCCAGGATTTTCAGAAGCGTCGACTTCCCCGAGCCGTTCGGTCCCACGACGCCGATGTGATCCCCCTCGAAGATGCCGAAGGAGAGTTCCTCGAACAGGGGAGCGGCTCCGAAGGCCTTCGAGAGTTCCTGGCAGGACAGCAGTAGCTCGGGCATGTGAACTTCATAGGCTACTACGGCTGGACGGCGAGAAGCCGAGGGCCTAGTCTCTTCTGCGATGAGACCCACGACGAGAATCGTCCTCTTTGCCGCAGTCATGACGACCGGCGTCACAGGCGCGGACGCCGCCGACAGAGCCGTCGCCGTGACCTTTGACGACCTTCCGGGCTCTCCTGGGAGCCTCGTGTCGAACGAGGCCAAGGCTCTCCGGGAGACCACCTCCAAGCTCCTCGCGACCTTCAGCCAGCACCGTGTTCCGGTCGTGGCTTTCGTCAACGAGGGGAAGCTGTTCGTCGAGGGAGGGAAGGCGGAGGACGTGGCGGCCCGCACGGCGATCCTCAAGATGTGGCTCGACGCCGGCGTGGAGCTGGGCAATCACACCTACTCCCACCATGATCTGAACAAGACGCCACTCGACGAGTTCGAGGCGGATGTCATCCGAGGCGAGACGGTGACCCGACGGCTCCTCGAAGCGAAGGGCGCTCACCTCCGTTACTTTCGCCATCCCTTTCTCCACGTAGGTCTCGAACTCGAGAAGCGACGCGCCTTCGAGGCGTTCCTGAAAGACCGCGGCTACACCGTGGCTCCCGTGACCATCGACGACGACGATTACGTCTACGCGGCGGTCTACGCCGACGCGCTCCGGCGCGGCGACCAGGCTCTGGCCACACGAGTTGGAAACGACTACGTGCGGTACATGGATAGCGTCTTCGCCTTCGTTGAGGACGTGTCCCAGCGCCTGACGGGGCGCCAGATTCGACAGACGCTCCTGGTCCACGCCAGCGCCTTGAACGCGGACTTCTTCGGGCAGGTGGCGAAGGCCTTCGAGGCGCGCGGCTACCGCTTCGTCACGCTGGAAACCGCGCTCCAGGACGAGGCCTACGAGCTTCCCGACACCTACGTCGGCAACTGGGGAATCTCTTGGCTCCACCATTGGGAGCTGTCGGCCGGGCGCAAGCGGTCCCCCTCACCGGATCCGCCGGACTGGATCACGAAAGCTTACGAAGCCCTCGGGCACTGACGTTCGCGACGAGCGCCTCCTTGTCGGAACGCCGAAGGGTCTTGATGCGATGCTCCTCGCGCAGGGCTTGGCTCCAGGTGGCGCAGCCGCGCGACCAGACGAGGGTCACGGGCAGGTGAGCCCGGGTGTAGCGAGACGCTCGGCCCGCCTGATGCAGACGGAGCCGAGCGTCCAGGTCCTTCGTGGC
>JBGPYB010000212.1:0-6626 GCA_041493035.1 Vicinamibacteria bacterium
CCTGAGCGAGGCGCGCGGGCAGAGCGAACCCCCGGACCGATCGGGCGGCGAGAAGGCCGGGGAGAACCGAGACGATCGCGAGAGCTGCGAGCGGAATCTCTCCTGCCACACGGCCGAACGCCGCGAACCACGTAGGATCCGCCGCGGGTCCTCGTGTCGTACTCAGGAGTGCGTCGACGGCCCCCTCCACGGCCTGCCCCATCCGCGCCAGGGAAGCCGCATCGAGCTTGTCGGCGCCGTCGGTGGGCTGGTGGTACCAGGGGTAGAAGGCCGCGAACGACGAGTCCGAGGCGAAAACAGCAGGAAGGCCTCCTTGCAGAAAAGACAGGTCGTCGCCATAGAGATCGGCCCGGAAGACGCGGACCCCGGCCTGGTACAACCACGGAATGAGCGGGTCTCCGATGGCAAACGGGGATCCAGCGGCCGTCGACCCCTTGAGGGCGGCGGCGACGACCCAATTCGGGGCCACGACCGAACCCCCGGGACGGAGCGGATCCGCGTAGGCCATCGTGTGCAAGACGGGGGTGCCGCCCTTCCAGCCGCACATCTCGATGACGAAGGCGACGACGAGGTGTCGCGCGTCGGGGCCGAGGGCCGAGATATACGCGCGAGAGCCCGTAGTTGTGGCCTTGCCTGTCGACCAGGCCTCCTCGCCATCGAAGGAGGCGAAGACGATGGTGCGAGGCCGCTCCTTTCGGTGGGAGAAGGAACGAGCGGTCTCGATCAAAACGCCGACGCCGCCCCCGTCGTCGTACGCTCCGGGGGCCTCGGGAGCCGTGTCGTGGTGCGCGGCAACCACGACGAACTCGGGCCCGGCGGCGCGGAGCACCCCGATGACGTTCGCGCCACGAATCCCGTGGCTCTCGTAGTCCTGGAGATGGACCTCGGAAAGACCGGCGTCGCGGAACTGGGCGGCCACGTACTGCGCAGCGAAGCTGTTTCGCGCCGAGCCCCAAGGGTGCGGTCCCAGAGCGGCAAGCTCCGAGGCGTGTCGGAGGGCGGCATCGCCGTCGATCTGGGCCGCGAGCAGGATCGGCGCGAGGAGCATGGGCGGCGGGATTATAGGTTACAATCCCGCCGTTTCTTGGAGGGGGTGCCGGTGCGCGGAACCTTGGCCCTGGCCGCCGTCCTCGCGGCCTCCCCCATTCTCGCCGGGACGATCAGCGGCAACGTTTCCATGACCGACAAGGGAGGGCGTGCCGCAACGGATCTCTCGGACGCGGTGATCTACGTGGAGGGCGCCCGTGCCACACTGAAACCGGCCAAGGCGACCATGACGATGAAGGCGAAGGCCTTCCTTCCACGCGTCGTCGTGGTGCCCGTGGGCGGAACCGTCGAGTTTCCCAACGAGGATCCCATCTTCCACAACGTCTTTTCGGTCTCGGGGGACAACCGCTTCGATCTGGACCTCTACAAGAGACCCAAGAGCGGATCGTGGACGTTCCAGCATCCGGGAATCGCGCGCGTCTACTGCAACATCCACCCCCAGATGAGCGCGGTCATCGTCGTGCGCGACAATCCGTACTTCACGAAGGCGGCGACCGACGGAGCCTTCGTAATCGAAAGCGTGCCGGCCGGGAAGTACGCGCTGAAGGCCTGGCATGAGCGCGGAGGCGAAGCCTCCATCGACGTCGTCGTCCCGGCCGATGGGACGGTACAGGCTCAACTCGTGATGGACGCGTCCTCGTTCAAGCGGGCGCAGCACAAGAACAAGTTCGGCAAGGACTACTCGGCGCCGGGCGACGACAAGTACTGAGCCCATATGGGACTGACCCAGAAGATCCTCCTGTTCGTGAGCCTGCTGGTGGTTGCCCTCGTGGGAACGACTCTCGCCTTCACGACCTTCCAGGCGAACCGCCTGGCTCACGCGACGATCTATCAGGCGCTCTCCGAAACCCGCGGCGTCTGGGAGACGTTCCAGACCGACCGCTACAACAAGCTGAAGCTCGGCGTGCGAGTGCTCGGGAACGATCCCGCGTTCAAGGCGGCGATCACCTCGGACCAGGCCACGGTCTACGACATGCTGCAAGAGCGCGGCAAGGACCTGGGCGCCGACTTCTTCGTGGCGACCGATTCCGCAGGCATCGTCATCGCCCGCAGCGATCGGCCGGGGGCGCAGGGACAGGATCTCTCCAAGGATCCGGTGGTCATGAAGCCGCTGGAAGGCGAGGAGTCGGCCACGGTCTGGCCACAGGGAGACAAGCTGTTTCACGCGGTCTCCGTCCCGATGCAGTTCGGGGCCCAGATCGTGGGGGTCCTGATCGCCGGTTACGGTATCGACGAGCCCCTGGCCAACGACATTCGAAAGCTCACCCACAGCGAGATGGCCTATCTCACGCAGCAGGCAGGACGGGCGCCGCAGCTTTCGGTCTCGTCGCTCGGACCGAAGGAGAACGGCCTGCGCGCGGCGCTGGGGCGACCCGAGTTTCAAAGCGGCACAGGCGAGCCCTTCGAGGTCGACCTCGCTGGCGAGCGTCACGTAGGCGCGGTCGTCCCTTTGAAATCAGCCTCGGGCCAGGCCGTAGGCTCCGTCGTCGCCTTGCGAAGCCTGCGCGACGAGATGGCGTCCTTCACTCGTTTTCGCAACGGCCTCATAGAGGTATCCCTCGTCGTCATGGCCCTGGCCCTGGTGATCGCGTACTTTGCCGCGTCGCGGATCACGGGACCGGTGCGCACCCTCGCGAGCCTGGTGGAGCGGGCCCGGGACGGTTCTTACTCGGGGGCGGTATCAGTGGCCACGAGCGACGAGATCGGCGTCCTGGCCCGAGCCTTCAACAGCCTTCTGGCGGACCTCCGCGAGAAGGAGCAGATGATCGGCTTCCTTCGGGAAGGGATGACGCTCATGCGGAAGGGGGCCACTCAGACGGGGACCAGCCTTCCAAGCCTCGACATCGACAACGCCCCGACGGCCTCCCTCGCGGCGGTGTCCGCCCAGGCGAGCGGGAAGATCGAGAAGGGGACGGTCTTCGGGGGGCGTTACGAGATCATGGGCCTTCTCGGCAAGGGGGGCATGGGCGCGGTCTACCGGGCCCGCGACCGTCAGCTCGACGAGGTCGTCGCCGTCAAGGTGCTCCGGCCCGAGGTCGTGAAGGAAGACGCGTCCCTACTCGATCGCTTCAAGCACGAGACCAAGCTGGCCCGCAAGATCACCCACCGGAACGTTCTCCGCACTCACGACTTCGGCGAAACGGAGGGGACGCCCTACATCTCGATGGAGTACGTCGACGGCATCACCCTCAAGGACCTGATCCAGAGCAAGGGCGCTCTGCCAGTCGGCGTGGGCCTCCGGATCGCCAAACAGATGTGCCAGGGACTCGACGCCGCCCATCGCCAGGGCGTCATCCACCGCGACATCAAGCCCCAGAACATGCTGATCCTTCCCGAAACCGGCGAGCTCAAGATCATGGACTTCGGGATCGCGCGCGGGGCGGAGGTGAAGGCGGGCGCGGGGGGTTTGACCACCGACGGAACGGTCATGGGGACCCCGGACTACATGGCGCCGGAGCAGGCTCAAGGCCAGGCAGTGGACTTTCGCACGGACATCTACGCGCTCGGGGTCGTGCTCTTCGAGGTCTTCACCGGCTCGCTCCCCTTCAAGGGAGACACGCCCATGGCGACGGTCTTGGCGCACATCCAGAACACACCGCCCAAGCCGCGCAGCCGGAACCCGCGCCTCCCCGAAAACCTCGAGGCTCTCATCCTGCGCTGCATGGAGAAAGATCCGGCCGCGCGGTACGGCCGCGTGGCCGACGTCCTCAAGGACCTGACGGCCGTCTCGTCGAGCGTCGAAGCGGCGTAGGCGCTAGCGCGGCGCCCGGTGCGCCGCGTGCCACCGGCCCAACCACAAAGGGAGCTGATCGACCAGGGCGGTCATGATGGTGCGGGCTCCCGCCGCGAAGACCTCCGGGCTGCCGTAGGCCTCGCCGCTCGTCTCACTGACGAGGTCCGAAACACCGCGCAGGATCACGACCGGCGTCCGGTTGGCCCGCGCGACCCAGGCGATGGCTCCCGATTCCCAGTCGGCGGCAACGGCATGGTACTGGCTGATAAGAGGCGGGACGTCCGCCGGCAGGATGTCGCGATCGGCCGAGAGTAGAAGGCCGCGCTGCACGCCCTTCGGATCGTCGCCTGTGGCCCAGGCGAGGTCGATGTCCGTGGTGTAGTCGCCGATCGCCTCGGCCGCGTCACCCATCTGCTCGACGATGTCGTAGACGAGAGTCCGGTTGGCCAGGAGCACCGCGCCTTTGGGGACCGCTCCGCGGAACCCTCCGCACGTACCGAGGTTCACGAGGAGCTCCGGCTTCCAGCGAGTGATCGCGTACTGACTGGAGCCCGCGGCCGCGATCTTCCCCCAGCCCCCGTGAAAGAAGATGACCGGGATATCGCGACCCCCGACCTTCACGGGGCGCGAGAACCACTCCCCGTAGGGTGACGCGCTCCCCACGACGTCGGTTGCGATCCGAGGAAGCGCCTTCCATTCGGCGTCGGCCGACACGAGCACGACGATCTCGGCAGTCGCGAGGGACGGAAGGGCCGCGACAACGAGGCCGAGCAGAAGGAGGGCGAGTCGTCTTCTCACGAACAGTGGCTCAGGCCGTCGTGGTCGCGCCCAGACGATGGGCAAGGGCGTCGAGAGCGCCGTCCAGCTCGGAGGGAAGGCGGTCCCCGAAGCGGTCGAAGAACTCGCGGATCGCAGGCAGCTCGGCCGCCCACTCATCGCGGTCCACACGCAGGAGCGCGTCCAAGGTCGCTTTGGGCAGATCGAGGCCGTCGAGGTTCAAGGCACCAGCGGTCGGAACCAGACCGACGGGCGTTTCGGTGGCCTTCCCCTTGCCGCCAATCCGGTCGATCATCCAGAGAAGAACCCGAAGGTTCTGACCGAACCCGGGCCAGAGGAACTTCCCGTCGGCCCCGGTGCGGAACCAGTTCACGTGGAAGATCGCCGGCGGCTTTGCCACGGCGCGCCCCATCTTCAGCCAGTGGCCGAAGTAATCGGCCATGTTGTAGCCGCAGAAGGGGAGCATGGCCATGGGGTCGCGTCGCACGACGCCGACCTTGCCCGTGGCAGCGGCCGTGGTCTCGGAACCCATGGTGGCTGCGACGAAGACCCCGTGGTTCCAGTCGAAGGCCTGGAAGACGAGAGGTGCCACGTTAGCCCGGCGCCCACCGAAGATGATGGCCGAGAGGGGCACGCCCTGCGGATCCTCCCAGCGCGACGACATGCTCGGGCACTGGCGCGCGGCCACGGTGAAGCGCGAATTGGGGTGGGCCGCCTTGCCGGTCCGATCCCAGCGCTTTCCCTGCCAGTCGATCAGGTCGGCCGGTGGGTTCTGGTCCTTCCCTTCCCACCACGGGATACCGTCGGGCGTCGCGGCCACGTTGGTGAAGATGGTGTCGTGGTCGATCGTGGCCA
Source organism: Vicinamibacteria bacterium (assembly GCA_041493035.1). Lineage (GTDB taxonomy): Bacteria > Acidobacteriota > Vicinamibacteria > Fen-336 > Fen-336 > JBGPYB01. The sequence goes on from JBGPYB010000212.1 coordinate 5,414, forward strand.
TGGCGTTCGGGTTCGTGTCGGGTCCGGTGCCGGGAACCACGCCGAAGAACCCCGCCTCGGGATTCACGGCCCAGAGGCGTCCGTCGGGCCCCGGGCGCAGCCAGGCGATGTCGTCCCCGACCGTCCGCACCTTGTACCCCAGGTCTTCGAGGGGCGAGACGAGCATGGCCAGGTTCGTCTTGCCGCAGGCCGACGGGAAAGCGGCTGCGATGTAGTGGACCTCGGCGCTCGGAAGGCTGATCTCGAGAATGAGCATGTGCTCGGCCATCCATCCCTGGTCCCGGGCCATGGTGCTCGCGATCCGCAGGGCGAAGCACTTCTTCCCCAGAAGGGCGTTCCCGCCGTAGCCCGAGCCGACGCTCCAGATCAGGCGCTCCTCGGGGAAGTGGACGATGAACCGTCGGTCGGGAGACAGATCCCCCACCGAGTGCAGACCGGGGACGAATTCCTCACCGCCGCCGAGCTGGTCGAGCGCCGCCCCTCCCATCCGCGTCATGAGCCTCATGTTGGCCACGACGTACGGACTGTCCGTGACCTCGATCCCCACCTTGCTGAAGGGAGAGCCCAGCGGGCCCATAACGTACGGGACCACGTACATCGTTCGCCCCTTCATCACACCGTCGAAGAGGGGGCCGACCTTGGCGCGAGCATCTGCCGGCGACATCCAGTTGTTTGTGGGGCCCGCATCGTCCTTGGAGCAACTCGATATGAAGGTAAGGTGCTCCGTGCGGGCCACGTCGGACGGGTGGCTCCGATGGAGCGTGGAGCCGGGCGCCGAATGGGGGTTGAGGCGCGAGAGCGTGCCGTCGGCCACCATCTGGTCGACGAGGCGCGCGTTCTCGGCCTCGGATCCGTCGCACCACACGATCCGCTCCGGCCGGACGACGGCGGCGGCCGACTCGACCCAACGTTCCGCAGGACGCGACATACGAGGATTCTAGGTGTCGCCTTTCGAGAGTGTCAACGCGAGCCGCAGGCGGATCCTGCCGACCGGACGGTGGCACCTGGGCGGGAGCATCGCCGCCCGGATTAGTGAGCCGCGGGATCGCAAGCTTGGAGATAGCGGCTCGGGAGCGTTCTTCCCAAGCGCGGCGCGAGCGCCCGAGACGCGGCGACGACCTTCTCGAGGGCGACGCCGGTTTCGATCCCCATGCCGTGAAGCATGTAGAGCAGATCCTCGGTGGCCAGGTTGCCGCTGGCGCCGGGGGCGAAA
>JBGPYB010000172.1:0-9673 GCA_041493035.1 Vicinamibacteria bacterium
CTCGATCTTCACGGGTCTCATTCCCCCCCACCATGGCGTGCGAGACAACGGCGGCTTCTTCCTCGACGAGTCGAAGACGACGCTCGCGGAGCGCCTGAAGGCCGCAGGCTACGCAACGGGGGCGTTCGTCGCGGCATGGGTCCTCGAGTCGCGCTGGGGCCTGGCCCAGGGCTTTGACAAGTACTCGGACAAGTTCGATCTCAGCCAGTACAAGGTTCTGTCCCTCGGGACCGTCCAGAAGAAGGGCGACGAGGTGATGACCGACGCCCTCGCGTGGCTCGATACGGTGCGCGACCGGAAGTTCTTCGCGTGGGTGCATCTCTATGATCCCCACAGCCCCTACGATCCGCCGGAGCCCTACCGCTCACGCTACCGGGGCCAGCCCTACGTGGGTGAGATCGCGTATGTGGACAGCGTGGTCGGCCGCCTTCTCGAGTGGCTCCGTCAACAGCGCCTCATGGATCGGACGCTGATCGTCGTTACCGGCGACCATGGCGAGAGCCTCGGCGACCACGGCGAGTCCACCCATGCGTACTTCATCTACGACGCGACGACCCATGTGCCGCTGATCGTCCGAACGCCCTGGGGGCTGCGCGGCCGGAGCCGGACCCAGACCTCGAGCGTCGACATCCTTCCGACGATCCTGGATCTCGTGGGACTCCCGCCCCAGCCCGAGATCGACGGCCGTTCCCTCGCTCGGGCGATCGTCGATCCCTCGGCTGAACTCGGCCACGTGGCGTACTCGGAGACGTATTTTCCCCGCTACCACTTCGGTTGGCAGCACTTGCAGGGTCTCCGCAGTGGCAGATACCAGTTCGTCGAGGCCCCGACGCCGGAGCTGTATGACATCGAGAAGGACCCAGGCGAGACGACCAACATCTACAAGGCGTTCAGCAAGCGGGCCCAGGACTTGCGAACGGCGATGCAGGCGCTCGTCCGCACCGGCGAGGCCGTTGTCCCGGAACGCCAGGCGATGGATCCGGAGACGCTTCAGCGTCTCGCGGCGCTCGGCTACGTCGGCAGCGTCGCGAACGTCGACCCGAACCAGGTGCTCCCGGATCCCAAGGACAAGATCAACATCTTTGGCCTCATCAACGCGGCCAAGGCCGCGGGTGCCGACGATCGCACTCAGGAGGCGATCACCAAGATGCGCGAGGTCCTGAGACAGGATCCCGGCATCATGGACGCCCACCTCACCCTGGGGAACTGGCTCGCCAAGAGCCACCAACCCGAGGAGGCGATCGAGTCCTTCAAGCGGGCGCTCGCCCTCAAGGCCGACGACGAGGTCGCGATGCTCAATCTCGCGAACGCCTATCGCAACCGCGGCAAGACCGACGACGCGCTGGCCGCCCTCGAGATCTTCAAGGGCGCGCTCAAGCTGAACCCGCGCAATCCCCAGGCCTGGTACCAGCTCGCGACGCTCTACCTGGACCTGGGCCAGACCACGAGCGCACAGGACACGTTTCGCCAGGCGATCAAAGCCAACCCCAAGATGGGCGCGGCGTACAACGCGCTCGGCGCGATCGCCTTCAACCAGGGCCGCGGCGAGGAGGCTGAGGAGCTCGTGCGGAAAGCCCTCGATCTCGAGCCCGAGACGCAGGCCGGCCGCTTCAACCTCGCCCGGATCCTCGAGGCGCGGGGCGACGTCCCCGCTGCCGAGGCCTTGTACCGCGAGGAGCTGGAGAGCCATCCCGATCATGGCCGCGCGCGTTTCAACCTCGCTCAGTTGCTCAGGCAGCGCGGCGACCGGCGGTCCTACCTAGATGAGCTGCGGCTCGGCGTCGAAAAGGCCCCGAGCTTTGGGGCGTGCTACTTCTTCCTCGCGCGTGAGGAGCTGACCGCCGGCCGCCTCGACGAAGCGGCCTCTCTCTCCCTCAAGGGTCTGGAAGCGGACAAAGGTTCCGAGGTCGCACCCCTCGGCCACTACGTCCTTGCCGACGTCTACGGACGGCAAGGCCAACCGGCGAAGGCGCAGGAGGAGGTCGAGAAGGCAAAGCGTCTCGAGGCCGTTCTCCGCTCCCATCCACGCCCGGCCGTCTAGGACTCGATATACTCCGCCACGCGATGCGCTTCTTCGCGTGGAGCGTCCTGTTCCTGACGGCACTCGGTGCGGTGGCGTGGATGGTGCTTCGCCCTCGCGACGAGCCTCTTCCGGCCGGCGTCACCGGGACGCTGGTCTTCGTCAGCGACCGGGACGGCATCGACTCTCTGTATGCCCGCCGTCTCCCCAAGGGTACGGACCGACGCCTCACGTTCCTGAACGAGCCCGTGCGAGAGCCCGCCGTCTCCCCCGATGGCCGGATGGCCGCCTTTTCGATGGGAGGGAGGATCGGTGTCGTCTTTCTCGCCAGCAGCGACGTGCGCTTCCTGACCCTCGGCGTCGATTGGCTGGATGCCGCGCCCTCCTGGCGCCCCGACGGTAAGGCTCTCGTTGTCGCCTCGCGCCACCCCGGTGACGCCAACGCGGATCTCCATCTTCTTCTCGCCCTTGACGCCGGGCCCGGCCAGGTGGAGCGCCGCCCGCTGACGCTGACGGCGGGCCTCGACGAGGAGGCTCCGGTGTTCGGGCCCGACGGCTCCTACGTGGTTTACATCCGACAGGACAACGTCGGGCGGATCGACCTCGTCGATGGCCGCGCCCGCCGGATCACCGGAGGCTTCCGCCGCATGCGGGAACCGCGCTTTCTTCCGTCGGGACGTCTCGTTGCCCTCTGGACGTTGGAGAAGCAATACGGCCTCGACGTGATGGACGCCGACGGCAAGAACCGCGAGACCCTTTCCCTGGGGTCGACCTTCTATCGCACGCTGCGGCCGTCCCCCGACGGGCGCTTCTTCGCCGCGACCTACACCTTCGATCTCGGCTTTCATCTGGCGGAGGCGCTCCGCCTGCGTCCGACGGAAGAGGTTCGCCTCCTCGACGCTGCCGGGCGCCCCGCGGCGGTGCTGGCCCGGTCCTGGCGCCACGCCAGCCACTCGCCCGACTGGGGGCGATGACCAGCGTGGCGTTCGTGTATCATCCGATCGCGTAGGGAGGTGGCGCGCATGGCGGTCTGCCCCGAGTGCGAGGCGGATATCGAAATGGACGAGTACGACGTGGACAAGGGAGAGATCATCAGCTGCCCCGAGTGCGGCGTCGACCTGGAGGTGGTGGGGCTGTCGCCTCTCGAGCTGGACGTGGCGGCGCAGGAAGAGGACGAGTGGGAAGAGTGATGGAAGCTGCCCTCGATCGCATTCTCGAGGAGATGGGATCGGTGCTGGTCGCCTTCAGCGGAGGCGTCGACAGCACCTATCTGGCCGTGCGCGCCCACCAGGTTCTCGGGTCGCGGTCCCTCGCAGTTACGGCCGATTCGGAATCTCTCTCGGTGACGCAGCGGGAACTGGCTCTCGACCTGGCAAAGCAGTTTGGCTTTTCCCACCGCGTGATCCGCACGGAGGAGCTTTCCGACCCGCTCTACCTCCGGAACGAAGGCGACCGCTGCTACCGCTGCAAGACCGAGTTGTTTTCCCGCCTCGTCCCGATGGCCGCCGCCGAGGGGCTCCGCTACGTCGCCTACGGCCTGATCGTCGATGACCTGGCGGACTTCCGGCCGGGGCACAAGGCCGCAGCCGAGGCCGGCATCCGCAGCCCGTTGGCGGAGGCGGGGCTCGGGAAGGAAGACGTGCGCTCTCTCTCGAAGGCTCACGGTCTCCCGACTTGGGACCTTCCCGCATCGCCCTGTCTCTCGTCGCGGATTCCGTACGGCACGTCCGTCAGCGTCGAAGCTCTGCGCCGGATCGACGTGGCCGAGGATGCGCTCCGTCGCCTCGGGTTCCGGGAGTTCAGGGTGCGGCATCTGGGGGAGACGGCCAGGGTCGAGATCGCTCCTGCGGAGCTGCGGCATGTCGAGGACGCGGGAATCCGCGCCGCCATCGAGGCCGACGTCCGGACCGCGGGATACGCTTCCGTGGTGATCGATCCGCAAGGGTATCGGCGGGGGCGGCTGAACGAGGCCCTGCGGGTTCTGCCCCCCACGTCAGTCTGAGGTATCATCATAGGGTCCGTTGGAAGTGGAGGGTCTTCATGTTTGGCCTCGGTTTTCCCGAGTTGCTCCTCATTCTCGTCATCGTCATCGTGATCTTCGGCAGCAGCCGTATTCCCGAGCTGGGGAAGGGACTAGGCGAGGGGATCCGGAACTTCAAGAAGGGCATGAAGGGCGACGACGAAGAAAAGAAGTCCTAAACAGCATCAGTGGAGGGTGATATCCATGAGAAAGTCGGCTCTGTTCGCAGCGCTCGTCGCCGCCCTTGCGGTGGCGGGTTGTCATGGGAACCCGAAGCCAGCTCCGCAGGCCGCGCGGCCGACCACGCCCTCGACCCCGCCCCTGGCGCCGCCTCCCGCTGCGTCGCGCGACGTCGCCCCGCAGACGGACGAGTACGCGAAGGTCAAGGGGATGTCGGCTGAAGAGATCGATCGTCTCGGCATCCTGAGCGAGATCCACTACGACTACAACAAGGCCGACATCCGCGATTCCGACCGCGCGATCCTGGCGAAGAACGCCGAGGTTCTCAAGAAGTTCGACTTCCTCAAGATCACCGTCGAGGGGCACTGCGACGACCGCGGGACCGTGGAGTACAACTTGGCGCTGGGCGACCGACGCGCCAAGGCGGCCCACGACTACCTGGCATCGCTGGGCGTGGCGGGCGATCGGATGAAGGTCGTCTCCTACGGCAAAGAGGTTCCCCTCTGCCAGCAACAGACCGAAGAGTGCTGGGCGCGAAACCGCCGTGCCCGCTTCACGGTCACTGGGAAGACCGCCGGCCGCTGACGAGGCGCGGTTCGTCACCGCGGGCGTGAGTTCCGGGGGAGAGCAGTGTGCTCGCAAGTCACGGTGTGCCTTGACTCTTCCCCGGCTTTGTCTTCTAATGCGCGCGACCCCGTGAGGAGCCTTCCCCCGACCTCAGCGCGCCCATGAGCGAAAGCCCCGACGCTAAAGCCGAGCCCAAAGGGTTCGGCAAAGAGCTCCAGGGACGGATCGGCAAGTACGACATCCTCAAGCCTCTGGGCAAGGGCGCCATGGGGATGGTCTACCTGGCCCACGACACGATCCTGGAGCGGGACGTGGCCCTCAAGGTCATGGTCGCCCAGATCGCAGATGATCCGGAGCTGAACCAACGCTTCGTCCGCGAGGCCAAAGCCGTCGCGAAGATGACCCATCCGAACGTGGTGAACGTCTTCGACCTCGGCAACCACACGGACGGCTCCCCCTTCATCGCGATGGAGTTGCTGAAGGGACAGGATCTCCAGAAGGCCATGCGCTCGCCGCCGCCCATGTCCCTCGAGCGGAAGGTGGCGATCATCGTCCAGGTCCTCGCGGGTCTGGCCCACGCCCACCAGGCCGGGATCGTTCACCGCGACATCAAGCCCGCCAACATCTTCATCAACCACGACGGCACCGTGAAGATCATGGACTTCGGCGTCGCGCGGCTCACGAGCGCGTCCATGACCGGCACGGGGAACATCGTCGGCACGGCGGACTACATGTCGCCGGAGCAGGTGCAGGGAGCGAAGGTCGACGGTCGGAGCGACATTTTCAGCGTGGGCTGCATGCTCTACGAGCTGCTCGCCGGCCGCCGCCCCTTCCACGCCGACAACCTCATGGCGATCTTCTACAAGATCACCCACGACGAGGCCACCTTCGACGCGATCCCCGCGGGATCCGACTACGAAGCTCTTCTGCCCATCCTCAAGAAGGCCCTGGCGAAGCAGCTCGACGATCGATACCAGACCGCCTACGACTTCGCCGTCGACCTTCGCGACTACCTGAAGACCCACGCCGTCTCGGCCTCGGGGCAGCACGCCCTCGAGGGGCTCGTGGATCTGGAGCCGCCGCCTTCGCGGCCGCCGCAGCCTCTCACCGACGTCTCAGGGGCCACTCTCGTGGAAGCAGACACGTCTGTCTCGGGGTCCACGATGGATCTGAGCTCCGCGGGGAAGGCGAGGCCCCGTACCGGAGCGGGAACCGTCCGGACCGGCGCCGCGACCGTCGTGGGGCCCACTGGCGCGACCCGGGCCGGAGCGTCCCAGCCCACCGTCACCGGCACCGCCGCCACGAGGGTGCAGACGGGGCCCGCGGTGCGATCCCTGCCGCGTCCTGCCCCGGTCAGGGGCACGCCGGTCGGCCTCATCGTCGCGATCAGCGTCCTTTTCGTCCTCGTCATCGGCATTGGCGTCTTCCTGTACCTCAAGAGCCAGACGGCGCCCGTTGCCCCTCAGGTGGTCGTGGTCCAGGCGCCGCCGCCGACCGTTCCACCGGCCACCACGCTTCCTCCTCCGCCGACCACGGTTCCGCCACCCACGTTGGGCCCCGTGGAAGGGAAGGCAGCGGCCGCCATTCGCGCCGCCGACGCGGCGTTCAAGCAGGGCGACTACGACCGGGCCATCGCCCAGGCACAATTGGCGCTGCGCGAGGATCTGGGAAACGCCACCGCGCAGAAGGTCCTTGCCAACGCCACAAAGGGACAAGAAGCCGCGGGCCACTTCCGGAACGCAGAGGCCGCCCTCGGGCGGAGCGACTTCGCCGCGGCACAGACCGAAGCGGATGCGGGGCGGGCGGCAGCGCCCTGGGATGGCCGCGGCACGAGCCTGGTGCAACGAATCCAGGACGCCGAACAGAGGGCTCGCCAACAGGCGCAGCAGACCCAGCAGTTGCAGACCCAGCAGAAATTGACGGCGCAGATCAACGAGCTGCTGGGCAAGGCCGACGGCGCGCTGACCGACCAGAAATACGATGCGGCGGCCTCGCTGTTCGACTCCGTGCTCAGCCTCGACCCACAGAACCAGAGGGCCATCCTCGGGAAGAGCAGCGCCGTGCAGGCTCGAGCCCTCACTCAGGCCGCGCAGGCGGGTGGACCTCGTCCCGCCATCGGCAAGACGTTTGTGCCCGGGAAGACCCAGGCCCAGAGCCCCGACGCGGCTCCTGCGGGAGGAATCCCGGGCTTCGAAGAGTCGGCCGGGGTGACGGCGAAGAAGGGGACCCAGGCGGCCGAGCTTCCCGGTAAGATCCACTTCGAGGTTGAGCCGGCGTCGGTGAAGCCAGGAGACCACTACACGATCCGCGTCTCGCTCATGAACGAGGGGAACGCTTCCATCCAAGTGAAGGAAATGATCGTATCGACGACGAAGAACGGCCGGCCGGCGCGCGGGCCGGTCCCCCCTCTCGTCAAGGAGGTGGCGCCTCAGCAGAAGGCGATGCTCCGAGAGTTTCCCGACACATGGCAGGAAGAGACCACCTCCTGGACCATGGAGGTGGTCGTGAAGACCGTACGCGGCGAGACGTACAAGAACCAGATCACGTGGAGATAGGGGTAAGGAAATGAAGACCACGATCCTCTGGGTGCTCGCCGTCGGCCTTCCCGTCCTCGCGGTGGCCGACGATGCGCCGATCGTGGACCATCAGCCGGTGCCGTGCACGATCCCCGACAAGGCCATCTCGCTCTGCGCCAGCATCAGCGACGACAACGAGGTGGCGAAGGCGCGCATCTACTTCAAGCGCTCGGGGGAGGACTTCTACAACTTCGTGGACATGCAGTTCGGCGGCATCAACTACTGTGGCACGGTGCCGGCGCCGCTGGCGGGCAAGGTCATCGCGATCGAGTACTACATCCAGGCCGTCGACAACGCCTATCAGCCGACTCGCACCAGCACCTACCAGATGAACGTCCAGGCCGAAGGCGTCTGCGAGTTTCCTCCCATCGAGAAGGAAGCGTCGCGGGCTGCGTCCATCAGGGTTTTTGCGACCCACAAGAAGCAAGGGAAGAAGCTCGATGAGGCTTTCTCGAGCGCCGGCGTGACCTTTGTGCCGATCGCCCCGCCGAAGTAGCCGCTTTTCCCTCGCCAGCGCGGCCTTTTTCGCCGCGCTCCTCGCCGCCCCCTCGGTTCGTAGCGAAGTGCGCTTCGAGGTGTCCGGTACCGTCGAAGGCAATGAGGACGCGCTGACGGTGCATGTCGAATTGCGGAACGGCGGCGAGACGCCTGCGACAACCGTGAGCGTCGATGGAGAGCTTCTTGGCAGCACGGCACAGGCGCAGATGCCGGCGGGTGTCCCCGCGGGGACTGCGCGGAGCGTCGTGCTGAAGTTTCCGGCCAACGTCCCTCGGCCGGGCGTGCATCCCTTGTCCCTTCTTCTCGACTACACGTGGCCCGGCCCACGGGGTCCCGTGGCCGTGAGCCAGCGCGCCTACCTCCTCGTCGGCCTCGGTGATACCGCCGAGCCGGCGGTCAGGCTCACGCTGCCCGAGGCGCACATGGACTACTCGGGCGTGGTCTCGGTCGGCGTCGAGAGCGCCGACGCAGCCGCTCACACGCTGCGCGTGCGCGTCCAGGGCCCGCGAGGCTTTCGAGCTGACGATCCGCCCGAGGAGATTCGCGTCCCCCCCCGTGGCGCAGTCCAGGTGCCGATCCGCGTCTTTCGCGGTGCGCTGCCCTGGGCCTCGCGCCAAGGGATCCTCGTGATGGCCGAGTCGACCGACGGGCCGGTGGCCAGCACCGCCGTCGTCACGGGCATCGCCCTGATCTCCCCCGACCCGGCCTGGATGCCGCGGCTCAGAAGGCCGCTCCTCGCCGTGGCCATCGTCCTCTTGTGCGCGGCGGCCGGCCTGGAGGCCTGGCGCCGACTGGGCTGAGCCCATCCCCTCCGGGGACGGCCGGGCTGTGCTAGGCTCTCGTGGTCGTCTTCCCGCAAAGCCAAGTGAAGGAGGAAGAGTGGATATCCTCAACGCCTTGTTTCGTTGGCTGCACATCCTGGCCGGTGTCATCTGGATCGGGATGCTGTACTTCTTCAACTGGGTGAACGGCCCCCTTCAGGGAACCCTCGACGGTCCGACGAAGCAGAAGGTCGTTCCGGAACTGATGCCCCGCGCGCTCTTCTGGTTCCGCTGGGGCGCTCTGTGGACCTGGGTCACGGGCGTGCTCCTGCTGCTCCTCGTGTACTACCACGGCGGGATCATGTTCGACGGGGACGGCGGTTGGAGCGCAGGCGCCCATGTCGTCATCGTCCTGACCTTCCTGGCGCCGTTCCTCTACGACGCCCTTCACAAGAGCCCCCTCGGGAAGGACCCCAAGGTCTTCGGCTCCGTCGCCTTCATCCTGTCGGCGGTCTTCCTGGTCCTCGCGGCCAAGTGGGGAGGCTTCAGCTACCGCGCCTTCAACATTCACCTCGGGACGCTCTTCGGCAGCACGATGGCCTTCAACGTGTGGTTCCGGATCTGGCCGGCGCAGAAGCAGATCATCGCCGCCGTGAAGAACGGGACGCCTCCTGACCCGGCCCTCGTTTCCCTGGCGGGTGCGCGCTCACGCCACAACGTCTACATGTCCGTGCCCCTTCTGTGGATGATGATGAATCAGCACCACACCACGGTGCCGACGGCTCTCGGGATTCCCGGGGACTTGGCGTTCGTTCTGCTCCTCGTGGTGATCGCCCTGGCGTGGCACATCGTGTGGCATCTGTACAAGAAGGCCCCGAAGGTCAAAGGGTTCTGATCGAGCAGGGGGGCGCTGCGTCGCGCCCCCTGAACCCCCCGCTCGCTCGCCCCGCCCAGTCCTGCCCTCGCGGGGCTACGCGCGAGTGAATCGCGCTTCGCTCGCAGCCCGTGACATGCCCCCTCTGTGGGGCCCCGCTGCCAGTGCCCAATTCCC
>JBGPYB010000234.1:0-5689 GCA_041493035.1 Vicinamibacteria bacterium
TACGCGGGCCTCAGCACATTCGCCCTCCTGGAGCCCGACATCGCCAAGATCGACATTTCCCTCGTCCGCGGGGTGGACCGGGAGCCTATGAAGCGCAGGCTCATCACCTCCCTCACGACGCTGTGCAAGGAGATGGGCGTGCTGGTCGTGGCCGAAGGAATCGAGACCGCTGGCGAACGCGCCGCCCTCACGGATGTCGGCTGCGACCTGCTTCAAGGCTTCCTTCTCGGAAGGCCACAACGGCCGGTATAGCGGGAGTGAGTTGAGCTAAGGTGGGCGACGACTTGTCGGGCAGCCTGGTGCCGCTGACGGACAACGAGTTGGACGACGTCCGGGCTGCCCCGTCGCTTCCCGCGGCAGCCGGGTTTGAGATGTTGCTATTGCCTCTTGGCTCTACGCAACGGCTCGTGGCCGAGGTGCAGCGCTGGCGCGAATGGAGCCGGCGCCTCGGCTACCATCCGCCGGCGCCCGCCAGGATCATCATCCCCTGCCCTGTCTGCGGAAAGGACTACCGGCGGGTGACGGCTGTACCGACCCCCTTCGAGGAAGGCCACGAGGGCCAAGGCTCTCACGTCGTGGACTACATCCACGAGGACGGCACGCGGTGCAGGAAGGTTGAGGATTCGCCGCCGCAGTCACCGCTGTCTGAAGACTAGAGGTCATGAGCGAAGATTCCCAGACGGCTCTGATCGTCGACGACGAAGAGAGTACCCGATCGCTTCTTCGCCGATGTCGTGCGGGACCTGAGTGCCGGCGCAGGAGGGCACCCGAGGCGGGCGTGATCCGCGTTCCGGCCCTGCCCGCCACCGGACATTGGCATAGCGGAGGCGACCGGCGCATACTCCGGCGCTGAGGGCGTCCAGGATGGCTCGACTGTTGGTCATCGACGACGACACGGAGGTCCGCAACGTCCTTGCCGAAATTCTCGGCGAGGCCGGCCACGAAATCACCCAGGCCGCCAGCGGCCCAGCAGGCATCGAGGCCGTGCAGCACGCACCTCCGGACTTGGTGTTGTGCGACGTGGACATGCCGGGAATGGACGGATACGCGGTGCTCGCGGCGATCCGGGCCGACTCACGCTTCGCCTCGACACCGTTCCTGTTCTTGACGGGCTTGACTGCGGAGCATCACGCCCGGGCCGCGATCCACATGGGCGCCGACGACTACCTGACCAAGCCCGTTTCGAACGAGGACTTGATCAATGCCGTGGAGGCCCGGCTGGCGCGCCGCGACGCTGGCCGACGCGAGGCCGACAGGCGCGTGGACGAGATCCAGCGCAGCGTCGCATTCCTTCTTCCCCACGAGCTGCGCACTCCTCTCACCGTGATCCTTGGATGCAGCGATCTCCTCCGTGAGATGTGCCGTGAGCTGGCACCGGAAGAGATCGCCGAGATGGCGACCGCGATCACGAAGGCCGGGCAGCGACTCAACCGGCTGGTGGAGAACTATCTGGTGCGCGTGGGCATGGAGCTCGCACGGGTGGGCTCGGCGGAGCCCGATCGCCGCGCCTTCGCCGGCCGCTGCGGGGCTGACCAGGTTGGCGCAACTGCGCGGGAGTGCGCCCGGGAACACGAACGAGACGAAGACCTGGATCTGGCTCTGGAAGGTGTGGACCTGCCGCTCGCTCCGCCGTACGCGGGCAAGATCGTATCCGAGCTCGTCGACAACGCGCTCAAGTTCAGCGTAGCGGGGAAGCGAATCCAGGTGGCGCTCGGGGCCGTTGGTGGACGAGTGACGCTGGGTGTGGTCGACCAGGGACGCGGGCTGACGGCCGACGAGCTCGCCCAGTTGGGAGCGTTCCGTCAGTTCAACCGTGCAGTCTTCGAGCAGCAAGGGTCCGGGCTCGGGCTCGCCCTCGTGAAGGGAATCGTGGAAGCATCCCGAGGAACCTTCGAACTCTTCAGCACGCCCGGTGAAGGCACGACGGCTCGCGCCAGCTGGCCGGAGTGACGCGGAGGGCAAGATCGCGATAGCAAACCGAAGGGTGTAAACTCTGCTCCAAACAGTCTGCCCTGCCCAAGCGGAAACCAGGGCCTGAACTCGTGTCGTGCGCCTGGGCAGAGACACGCGGGGCTCCTCGCTAGTAGCAGCCGTTGGCGCGGCGACCGTCCGCGCGAGGTTCGGGTTGGAGCAGGATCGCGAACGGTGAGCGGCGACAGAGTGCCGTCACGAAGTTCGAGACGCTTCGTGCCGGCGCTCTTCGCGGCTCTGGCCCTTGCGGTCGCCATGGGGGCCTACGCCGCCCACGCCTTCACCCGCCACCGGTTCCTGGCCAGCAAGGAAGACGAGCTGCGCGCGATCGCCGATCTCAAGGTCGCGCAGATCGTAGCGTGGCGGGCCGAGAGGCTCGCCGACGCCCGAGTCGCGGCCGCCGACCCGCTGCTGGTGGCTGCCGTGCGCAACTGGCTCGCCGACGCCCCGCGCGGCGACCTTGGCGCCGCCCTCCAGGCGCGCCTGGACTCGCTGCGCGACGAGTACGGTTACGAGCGGATGACCCTCCTCGACGCTGATGGCGCGCTGCGTCTCACCGCGCCGAAGAGCGCGCTGGGGCACGTCGAGAGCGACGAGTTGGCACGTCAGGCGCGCGAGAGCGCCGGGGTTTCCTTCATCGACCTGCACCGCCCCGATGCAGGGACGGGGATCCACCTGGAGCTGGTGGCGCCGCTTCTGCTCCCCGGAGATGGGCACTCACGGCCCGTCGCTTTCCTCGAGTTCCTGATCGACCCGCAGCGCTTTCTGTATCCGCTGCTCCAGTCCTGGCCCACGCCGAGCCAGAGCGGCGAGACGCTCCTGGTCCGCCGGGAAGGCGACTTCGTGGTCTTCCTCAACGAGCTGCGCCATCGGAAGGGCCAGGCGCTTTCGCTCCGGCTGCCAATCTCTCAATCGGATCTGCCCGCGGCCCAGGCCGTGCAAGGGAAGGAGGGCATCTTCGAGGGCCGGGACTACCGCGGCGAGCGGGTGCTCTCGGCGCTCCGGCGAGTCCCAAACTCGCTCTGGTTCCTGACGGCCAAGGTGGACTACGACGAGGTCGTCGCGCCCCTGGCCCGCGACGCGTGGCTCACGACGCTGCTGGCGCTCGCCCTCATCGGCCTGGCCGGTCTGGCCGCACAGCGCTTCCGGAGCCGCGAGCAGGCACTGTCGGATGCCGAGCTGCTCGAGAGCAAGGCGCTCCGGCGTCTCCAGGGCGCGGCCCTCGAGGCCGCGGCCAACGCCGTGATGATCACCGACCGCGAGGGGAGGATCGTCTGGGTCAACGACGCCTTCTATAGCCTCACGGGGTGGAGCCTCGACGAGTGCCGCGGACGGACGCCGCGAATGTTCAAGTCGGGGCGTCATGACCTCGCGTTCTATCAGGAGCTATGGCGAAGGATTCTCAGGGGTGACGTCTGGCAGCACGAGATGATCAACCGGCGGAAGGGCGGTGAGCTGTACCTCGAGGACCAGACGATCACACCGGTGGCCAACGAGCGCGGCGAGATCACCCATTTCATCGCCATCAAGATCGACACCACCGAGCGCCAGCGTTCCGAAGCGTTGCTGCGCGAGAGCGAGGAACGGCATCGCCTATTGTTCCAGGGCATGATGAACGGCTTTGCCTATTGCAGGATGCTCTACGATCAAGGGCGCCCCCAGGACTTCGTCTACCTCGAGGTCAATCCTGCTTTCGAAACGTTGACGGGGCTCCGGGGTGTCGTCGGGAAGAGAGTCACCGAGGTCATTCCGGGCATACGAGAGGCTGACCCTGAGCTGTTCGAGATCTACGGTAGGGTAGCCCGCACCGGAGAACCCGAGACGTTCGAGACCCATGTCACGGCGCTGAAGATGTGGTTCTCCATCTCGGTATACAGTCCCAAGCCGGAGTATTTTGTCGCCCTCTTCGAGGTCATCACCGCGCGCAAGCAGGCGGAGGAAGCGCTCAAACTGTTTCGGACACTGGTCGACCGGTCCAACGATGCACTTGAAGTCATCGATCCAGACACTGGCAGGTTTCTCGATGTGAGTGAGAGGTGCTGCCAGGATCTTGGCTATAGGCATGACGAGCTTCTGGCTATGAGCGTTTTCGATATCGATCCCGCACTCGACCAGGCCACATTCGCGAAGTCGCAAGACCTGCTGCAGCAGTCCGGCCACATGTCGTGGGAAGGAGTCCACCGGCGGAAAGACGGTTCGACATTCCCCGTGGAGGTGGGCATCACTCTCGTCCAATTGGATCGAGGGTACGTCGTCGCGGTGGCGCGCGACATCACCGAGCGCAAGCAGGCGGAAGAGGCGATCCTCAAGGAGAGGATCCTTTCCGAGGCGATTGTCGACGGCCTTCCTGGGGTCTTCTACCTCTTCGACCACACGGGACGATTCCTGCGGTGGAACCGCTCCTTCGAGACCGTCTCGGGGTACTCGGCGGAAGAGATCGCGGCCATGCGGCCCCTCGACTTCTTCACCGGAGAGGACCGAGCCCTGATCGAGGAAAGAATAGGGAAGGTGTTCGAGACGGGGGCCGCCGAAGCGGAGGCGGCGCTCGCCTCGAAAGACGGAAGACGGATCCCGCACCACTTCGTCGCCGCACGCACGGTCGTGGACGGCGTGCCCTGCTGCATCGGCACGGGGTTCGACGTCACGGCCCAAAAGCATCTCGAGACCCAGCTCCGGCACTCGGACAAGCTGCAAGGCATCGGCCGGCTCGCTGGGGGCGTGGCGCACGATTTCAACAACATCCTCGGCGTGATCACGGGCTACGGCGAGCTGGCCCAGCGCCAGCTCGGACCCGATCACCCCGTCCGGGCCCGCGTCGACCAGATGCTCAAAGCGGCCCAGCGAGCGGCGGGCCTCACGAGCCAGCTCCTGGTCTTCAGTCGCAAACAGACCATACAGCCGAAGGTGATGGACCTGAGCGTGGTCATGGCGAACTCTGAAAAGATGCTGGGCCGGCTCATCGGCGAAGACGTGGATCTCGTGGTCCGTGCGGCGCCGGGCCTGGGGATGGTGAAGGCCGATCCGAGCCAGATCGAGCAGGTCGTCATGAATCTGGCCGTGAACGCCCGCGACGCCATGCCTGAGGGCGGCACCTTGACCTTCGAGATCAGCAGCGTCGAGTTGGATGAGGTCTATGCCGCGGGGCACCCACCCGCGCCGCCCGGGCGCTACGTCCTGCTCACCGTCTCCGACACGGGCGGCGGCATGGACAAGGAAACGCAGGCCCACATCTTCGAGCCGTTCTTCACGACCAAGCCCGTGGGCCAAGGCACGGGGCTCGGTCTCGCCATGGTCTACGGAATAGTGAAGCAGAGTGACGGCTACATCTGGCTATACAGCGAGCCGGGGCGGGGCACGACCTTCAAGATCTACCTGCCCCGTGTCGATGAGGCGGCCGAGGCCGTGCAGGCGGCCGCACCGTCCGCAGCAGATCCCGGCGGTCACGAGAGGATCCTCCTCGTAGAAGACACCGCGGCGCTACGCGAGGTGGTCCGGGAAACGCTCGAGGAGTGCGGGTACACGGTGCTGCTCGCTTCCAATGGGGAGGAGGCCCTGACCCTCGCCCGTGAACCGGGGCCGATCCACCTGCTGCTCACCGATGTCATCATGCCGAAGCTGGGGGGCGGGGAGCTTGCGAAGCGGCTGGCGGCGCTGCGCCACGGGATGCGGGTGCTGTACATGTCGGGCTACACGGCCGACGCAATCTCCCGCCAGGGCA
>JBGPYB010000136.1:0-12380 GCA_041493035.1 Vicinamibacteria bacterium
GAGCGGCCTCACGAACCTGCAGACCTTCTTCCTCTCCTACGCCAACGTCTGGTGCGGAGAAACTCGACCCGAGGCCGCGCGCACGGCCGTGATGACACAGGGCCACTCGCTCAACCGGTATCGCGTCAACAACGTGGTCGCCAACATGCCCGAGTTCGCCCACGCCTTCGGCTGCCACGCGGGACAACCGATGGTCCACGAGAACGCCTGCCGCGTCTGGTGAGTGTTAGCGCAGCCCTTCGGCAACGTACAAGTCCTCGATCAGGCGCTTGTACGAATAGGCGTAGGCAGAGCCGTCGGCGTTCATGATGATCGGCCCGATGGAGGCGACGCGGACCGAGCTTCGACCCGGGCTCGAGTGTCATGGGTTTGCCGGCCTCGATTGTACGTCGCGATTCGCTCGTCGGTGGCGTTGGCACCACTGGTAGACTCGCGAGGACATGGCCCACGCGGACGACCGCCTCCCAGCCGTGGATCTGGTTCGCCTCGTCAGCATCCTGGCAGTCTTTGCAGTTCACCTCCATGCCTCGGGGCTGGCGCGCCCGCCCCACACATCTGCGGTGCGTGAGGCCTGGGTCCATTTCGCCCGCAACGGTTCGTACGGAGTGACCCTCTTCTTCGTGGTGTCGGGGTTCGTGATCACGCGGACGATCCTCAGGAGGGACCCGGACCTGGCTCGAGTCGATCTCCGGGGCTTCTACGCACGCCGAGCCGGCCGGATCCTTCCGTTGCTCGTGCTCGTGATCGCGCTCGGTGCCGCGGGCCTCCAGGCGTTCCCCGACGATTCACCCCGAATCGGCTTCTGTCTGCGGGACCCGAAGGCCCACTTCGATGCGCTCTTCTGGCTGTCGCTGCCCACTCTCTCCTTCAATTGGCTGCGCATCGCCCGCGAGCACGTGTCCTACGGCTTCGGCCTGCACTGGGACGTGCTCTGGTCGCTCGCCATCGAGGAGCAGTTCTACCTGGGCTACCCGCTCGCGCTCCGAGTCCTGAAGCACAGATCCCGAGTCACCGCGGCCCTCGCTTGCGTGGTCTTGGCGGGCCCCGTCGCTCGCGCGATCGCCGGGCAGCTCGAGCCCCAGAGCTTCCTTCTCGCATTCACCAACTCCTTTGCTGCTTTCGACCTGATCGCGATGGGCGCCCTGCTGTGTTTCTTCCTCGATCGGCACAATGTGCCGACGAGCGGGCTCATCGGGCGCCTTGAGGTCACGCTGGGCTTGCTAGGCGTACTCGGTGTGGCCGCGGCCTACCATCTCTCGAACCTCGACCAGCCGGGCGATCGCGTGTGGGGCCCGACCGCCATCGGTGCCTCCCTCTGTTGCGCCCTCGCCGTGGCCATCCGGCGCAACTGGCTGACCGCCCGCCCGCTGAGGGCGGTGACGGCGCCGGGGCAATTCAGCTACGGCGCCTATCTCTTTCACCCAATGGCCCTGTTCCTGCTGTGGCCCGCGCTTGCGGGGCGCCACGCGGTCGTGGCCTTTGTCGCCTACGCCGGGGTCACGCTCTCCTTCGCCTGGGCGGCCTATCGACACTTCGAAGCGCCCGCGAATCGAGCCATGCGCCGGCGGCTGGGTGCGGTCTAGCTTCATCGCCACTCTTGCGCCCCAGGGACTCACTGTCCTGCCGAGGTCACCCGAAGCGGCGCTCCGGCGAAGCCGCGTAGTGCCTCCAACCACTGCGCGGTGAGGATCCCGAGGGCCTTCTGGCCCTTCTCCGCGGTCGCCTTCGTGGGGTCGCCGAAAACGCCGGTCTGCGAGTAGGCCGGGTCGTGGGGATCGCGGGAGAAGAGCCCAGGCTGGTAGCCGGGATAGTCCTTCGGCGCCTCGCGGCCATAGTCGGCCACGGCCTTCTCCATGTGAACGAGCTGCGGCTGGAGCAGGAGGTGGATGGACGTCTCGATCTCGTCGGCGTGGCTGTTGCGGCGCTGGGTTTCGAGGGCACGATACTCGTCGGTCTCGAGGTCGTCCCAGGAGACGACGAGGGTCGGCGTCCCCGTCTCTTCTCGCAGGTCACGAGCCACCATCGCCAGCGGGAGACCAGCCGCCTTCGAGATGCTGGTGTTCAGGAACACGATGCGCCGCGCGCCGCTCCTGATGAGAGACCGGGCGACCGCGTCGACGTACTTGATGAAGACGGTGCCGTCGGCGACCTCCGTCCCGGGAAACTGGCGGAATGGCGGGAACCAGCCGTGAAGGATGGGCGGCGACACCACGACGGGCAGCGACGCCACCGCCTGGAGGCACAGGTACTCCATCACCTTCGCGTCGGCGTTCATCGGGAGATGCGGGCCGTGTTCCTTGGCCGCCGGGCCGAAAGGCAGAACCACGACCGGCGACTCCTTGAGGCGAATCTCGGCCTCAGGCCAGGAGAGGTCGCCGAGAAAGGCGCCGGGCGTGGCGGCACTCGCGAGGTTCGGACCGAGCAGCGCCATCCCCAAGTGCACCGCGACGAGCAGTCGCCCCATCGTCATCGCTCGCTCCGCGTCGCCGCCTCCAGGGTCGAGGGATCGTCGAGAAGCAGCCACTCCTGCACCGAGAGAGGCAGGCTGCCGCCCGCGAGGAGCGCGTCGTGGAAGGCGCCGAGACGGAAGTTAGCCCCCTCGTGGTCGCGGTACTTGCCGAGCAGGCGCAGGATCTGCCACTTCCCCACCATGTAGGTGATCTTCTGGGACGGCTGCGACGCGGCGCCGGCCGCCTCTCCCTCCGCGGCCTCGTGGTCCAAGCCCCCGGCCTCCATGAAATACTTCACCGCCTGCTCGAAGCTCCAGCGCCCGGTGTGCAGGTTCACATCGACGCCGATCCGGGCCGCACGATAGCGCGACAGCCGCAGGATCTGCCCCTGGCCAGCCGAGCCCTCCGGGTACAAGCCCGTGCGCATCAACATCTCTTCGGTGTAGAGGGCCCACCCCTCGACGAGGACGCCGTCCTGATGCTGGCGGCGGATCTCGTTCTTCAGGCCGTTGGCGATGGAGATCTGGAGGAAGTGGCCGGGGATCCCTTCGTGACCCAGGATCGGACGCGGGTCCTCGATGGCTGCGCGGATGTAGAAGTTCCGGCTCTGGGGGTTGTACGTGGGGATGAAGTAGAAGCCGCTCGGGTCCTTGTCGTAGACCCCCGGAGCGTTCATGAAGCCCCCCGGGGACGTGGGCTTGAAGGCCTCCGGGAGCTGCCGGATCTGGAAGGGCCCGAGTGTCGGCGGCAGGGTGACGAGGTGCTTGTCGCGGAGGAAGGCGACCATCTCCGCCTGGCGGCTCTCGTAGGCCGCGAGGAAGGCCTGCTGATCCTTGGGCACGCTCGCGCTGCGGGACGGGTCGGGGTCGGCCAGGGCCGGGTTCGGGAGGAGCGACTCGAGGCCGCGATACCGGGCCAACTCGGCCTCGCCGAGCATCGCGACCTGCTTCGCGTCGAGGGGAAGCAGGTAGACGTGCTTCAGCATCCAGTCGTACGTCTCCTCCCCCATCGGAGTGAATTCGGCCATCTGCGAGAGGCGCGACTCCAGCCACTGAGCGAAGTCACGTAGCGCTACCAGAGCTCCATCCCGGGCCGTCACGAGGGTCTTGCGCTCGGCGGGGGACAGGTCTTTCGCCACGGTCATCAGGCTCTCGCCGAAAAGGCTGTCCACTGACCGGGCCGATTCGATGGCCAGCCGGGCGTAGAGCCGCACCGGCTTCGTCAGCCCCTTCTTTCCCTGCTCCAGCAGGAGCGGCATCGCGCGAAGGCGCGCGGTGGCCCCGAGGGCTCGCTTCCGGGGCGCGTCGTACTCCTTCTTGAGAAGCGAGAAGATCGCGTTGCTGCACTCGCTGACATACGTCTGCGGGTCGCTCTCGGGGGCCGCGAGGACACGGTCGAAGAAATCAGCGCCCTCGAGCTGCGACAAGAACAGGATCCGGTCGATGCGGTCGTCCTTCGACCAGCCCTCGGTGTTCAGCGCGCGGACCTCGGAAGCCCGCGCCGTGACATGCTGGCGCCGCGCGAGGAGGGCCGGCGGCGAATAGTCGGTGAGGCGATCGTCCCAGGTGTGAAGCCCCTGGTCGCTGCTCGTCACCGGGGACTGCTCGTTGCGCCAACGATAGTAGTCGGAGGCGAGAGTTCGGAGGCGTCCCGGAGTGTCGGCCGCGAGGGACGCGCTCGGGGCGGCGAGGAGGGCTACGAGTCCTAAGGCGGCGAACCTCATCGCGCGCTCGATTCGACGATCGACTGGTAGACGAGGGCGCGGAACTTCTGCTGGAGGTCGGAGTCCCCGGCCGGGCGAAGCTGTGTCATCAAGACCGCAACGACCTTCTCCATGGGGTCAGCCCAGTACTTGGTAAAGTAGGCGCCGCCCCAGCCGAACTCGCCTACCGAGCCGAGACGCCCCGACCGGCCGACGTGCTCGGTGATCTCGAAGGCCAGGCCGAAGCCGAACTGCCCCTCGTGGTAGAGGCCGCTCACGTTGTTCGACGTCATCAGCTCCACGGTCTTCGGGCTCAGGATCCGGACGCCGTCCAGCTCTCCTCCGTTCAGCAGCATCTGGAGAAACCGCGCATAGTCGCTGGCCGTGGACAGAAGGCCCGCCCCGCCCGAGAAGCAGCGTCGCGGGCCGTCGACATACGCGCCTTGTCCCATTCCGGCGTCGGGCGCCCTCTCGATGGCGCCGTCTTTCGCCGAGTAGACGGCGGCCAGCCGGCCCGCTTTCTCCTTCGGAAGGAAGAAGTACGTATCGTTCATCTTCAACGGCCCGAAGATCCGCGCGTGGAAGAAAGCATCCAGGCTCTGTCCCGAGGCTTTCTCGACGACGGCGCCCAAGACGTCCGTCGAAAAGCCGTAGACCCATTTCTCTCCGGGCTGGGAGTCGAACGGAAGCGCCGCCAGACGCTCGATTGCCGCGCCGACGGGCTCGTCCTTGTCGGCGAAGTACCAGCCGAGAACACCCGCCGCCTTGTACTGTGCTTCGGCCACGCCGTCGCCGTACGAGATGCCCGACGTGTGGGTCATCAGGTCGTGGATCGTGATCTCGCGCTTCGCGGGAACACTGCCGAACGCCGTCCCGGCGACGGCACCGGCCGGAGGTGGAACGATCACCGTGGTCTTTTTGAAGGCCGGGATGAACTTTGACACCGCGTCGGTGAGCAACAGCTTGCCCTCTTCCAGGAGGATGAGAGCCGCCGCGGTCGTCACGGCCTTGGACTGGGACGCGATGCGGAAGATCGTGTCCTTGGCCATCGGCACGCCCGCCTCGACATCCTGCTTCCCGAAAGCGGCGAGTTGGACGACCTTGCCGCGTCGCGCGACCAGCGTCACCACGCCCGCCACCCGCTTCTCGTCGACGGCCTGCTGCATCGCCGTGCCCAAACGCTTCAGCCGCTCCGAGGAAAGGCCCACGGCTTCGGGGGCGCTCGGCAAGAGCGCCTGGGCGGCGAGAGGCGGACCGATTGAGGTGAGTGCGAGGAGAAGGCCAACGGCACGTCGCGTGGTGTTCATCGAGGCTCCTTGGTAGGGACGCGGTCGACGGGTCTTGCCCTCCCGGGCGTCAGCGGGTCGGCCGATCCGGGACGAACGTCACGCACACGGGAGCGCCGACCTCCACACTGTTCGCCGTGCGCGTCAAACGTCCGGTGACCGGATCGACGATGAAGACGACTACGCTGTCCGATCCCTGATTCGCGACCAACAGGTGCCGGCCGGCCGGGTCCAACGTGAAGTTGCGCGGCGTCTTGGCGCCTGTGGCCACGACCTCGACGCTGCGGACCGTTCCCTTGTCGCGGTCGACCGCGAAGACCGCGATGGAATCGTGACCGCGGTTCGATGCGTAGATGAACCGGCCCGAGGGATGGACGCGCACTTCGGCGCCGCTCATCTCAGGCTTGACGGCGACGCCCGCGGGGAGCGTCGAGATCGTCTGGACCTCGGCCAGTGTCCCCGTCGCCGCGTCGAAGCGATAGGAAGCGAGCGTGAGGGCCATCTCGTTCAAGGCAAAGACGAGCCGGCCGGTCGGGTCGAAGTCGAAATGCCTCGGCCCGGCGCCGGGCTTCGAAGCCGCGAAGGAGATCGCCACGGGCGAGAGGCTCCCCGCGGCGGGATCGAACCGATAGACGAGCAGCTTGTCGAGCCCGAGGTCGGCCACGAGGGCGTAGCGGTTGGCGGCGTCCACGGCGATCGCATGGGCGTGCGGGCCACCCTGCCGCTCCTTGTTGGGACCATGGCCTGTGTGCTGGACGACAGAAGACGCGGAACCCAGCTTCCCGTCGCCTTGCACCGGCAGCACCGCAATGCTGCCCGAGTCGTAGTTGGCCACCAGTAAATGGCGCCCCGTTCGGTCGAGGGAGAGGTGGCAGGGGCCGGAGCCCTTCGTCGCAGCGTCGTTCAGGAGGGTCAGCTTGCCGCTCGCGGCGTCGATCGCGAAGGCGCTGGCGGAGCCGGTCTTCTCTCCGCGGAACTCCCCCACCTCGTTGACGGCGTAAAGAAAGCGGCCGGTGGAATCGGCGGTGAGGAACGACGGGTTGGGCGTGGCCGCCGCCAGCTCCGGGTGCCCAAGCCGCCCCGTCGCGGGGTCAAAGCGGGAGACGTAGATCCCTTGACTCTTGGGGCCGGTGTAGGTGCCGAAGTAGACGAGGCTTTCGGCGGCGCTGGCCGGAAGCGAGAGGGCAAGAAGCGGCGCGACCAGGGCGAGTGTTCTGACCAAGGGTCTCATGGGCGATCTCCGTTCCGCCGACATCTTACGCGATCCCGCATGCGGCACTTCCCGAGCGAGGGCTAGCGCACCCCGACGAGGACGTTGCAGATCGCGTCGATGGCGGCGGTGGCCTCGCGGGACGGAACCGTATGGTTGCCGACCGCCATCGAGAACGCCAGGCGGCCTCCCGACAGCGTCGTGACATAGCCGGCCAAGGCGTTGGCGTGGCGCCGCGTTCCCGTCTTTGCCACGACGCGCCTCTCAGCCCGGGTCCCCCGCATCCGATGCTCCAGGGTGCCGTCGACGCCGGCCACGGGGAGGCTGTCGCGGAAGGCCTGGGCATGGCGATGCGCGTCCATGGCAACGAGCAGATCGACGATCTGGTGAGGAGCCAGAAGATCGGTCGGCGCCATTCCCGAACCATCTCCGATCGCCGCGCTTCCGATGTCGACGCCACTCTGTTTCAGGAAGTCCCCCACGGCCTCGAGGCCCGCGGACGTGCTCCCCTCTCCCTTTGCCTGGAGGCCCACGAGACGGAGGAGGCTCTCGGC
The DNA here is from genome assembly GCA_041493035.1 of Vicinamibacteria bacterium. GTDB lineage: Bacteria > Acidobacteriota > Vicinamibacteria > Fen-336 > Fen-336 > JBGPYB01. Next base: position 7,203 of record JBGPYB010000136.1, read on the forward strand.
CTTGAAGTTGTTGCTCGCCTTGTTGGTCTTCTTGAGGATCTCCGACAGGGGCTCGCTGTCGCGAGAAGCCAGGACCCGGAGGCCGAGAGGCAGCGCTTCCGACGACGTCGCGACAGCGCCGCTGACGTGGATCCCTCGCGATGCGAGGCGCTCCGCGAAGACGGTCACCGCGTACCGGGCCGGGTCCTCGAGAGCCACCTCGAGCACGTCGGCCTCGGCCCCCAAGGTGTAGGAACCGGACAGGTGGATCACGCTCGACCCCAGATCGCGCACCAGCGTTAAATCGCTTTTCTGGCCGGCGGCGGCGGTCACCACCGTCGACACGACCTCGTAGTAGGACGACGCCGGGTCACGAGTTACGAGAGCCGGCTCGCCGGGACGGGTTCCGGGCGAAACCGTCACGTTCGCGCAGCTCGTGTTCCACGACAGCGCCGCGACCTCGGCGCCGTAACACCAGACGAGATCGTCCCATTGCCACGAGGCACCGCGGCGGTCGCCTTTGAAGAGGCCCTCGTGGCCCACGACGCGCCCTTCGACCGAGCGCACCCCGGCAGCCCACAGCGCATCGGCAAAGACGTCGAAGGCCGTGCGTCCCTCGGCCGCGCGCTCGGCGAGACCCGGATCACCTCGACCCACGAGGTACAGATCTCCCGAGAGGCGGCCCGACGGGTCGAGGAGGCCGGCGCTCTCGACGGTGGTGCGAAAGCGCGCTTCGGGGCCGAGCGCGTCGAGGGCCGCGGCGGTGGTGACCAGCTTCATCGTCGAAGCCGGCGTGAGGTTCTTGGACGCGTTGCGGGCGTAAAGGACGCGTCCGCTGCGAAGGTCGCGGACCTCGATCCCCCAGAAGGCCGGAGCAAAGGCCGGTCTCTCGATGATCCGGTCGATGGCAACCGCCAGGGTCGACGCCGCGGGTCGAGGCTCCCGGGCGAGAACGACCGCAGGTGCCGCGAGGGCGAGAACCGACAGCGCAAGGCCGCGCGGACACAGCATCTCAGCCGGCCTCACAACCGCTGACGACGATTCCGCGAATCTGCTCGGCGAGGGCCTCGACCTGATCCGGCGCCCGGTTCGAGGTCGGCACGGGAGCGTGAATCCGTACCCCCACGGTGCCCGGCCGCAGCGTCCGGATCCCGCGGGGAACCACGCTTTTCACTCCGACGAGGGAGACCGGCACGATGGGAACGCCGGAGCCGATGGCCAGGAGGAAGGTGCCGCGCTTGAAAAGCCGCACACGGGCGTCGGGACTCCGCGTCCCCTCGGGGAAGACGGCGAGGCTCGTTCCTCCGCGTACTCGCTCGGCAGCATCCGCGAGGGTTCGCTTCGCGCGAAAGGCGTTCCCTCGGTCGACGGCGATGTGCCCCGCGAGAAAAAGATACCAACCGAGGAAGGGGATGGCCGAGAGGGATTTCTTGTAGACGATACGGAAGGAGACCGGGAGGTAGCCGAAGAGGATGGGGATGTCGAGGGCGCTCCCGTGGTTCGCGGCGTAGACCGCCGGCCCCGACGGCAGGTGTTCCCGGCCGGTCACCTCGATGCGCACTCCCAGCATGATGAGGATGATGGCGGCCCAGCCACGGGCAACCAGGTGAGGGAGGCGCCCGCTCCGGTCGAAGATACCGAGGAGCAGGGCCGGAACGGCCAAAACCAGAGTCACGACGACGATGAGCGGGACGGCGAGGAGGGCTCTCAGCGCCCCTCCTAGCTCGGCTTCGAGGTGGATCCCTCCGAAGCCTCGGGGGCGGCCAGCGCCTGAGAATCCGCGGCCGGGGCCGAGGCGCCAGGAGATGTTGGGTCCGGGCTGGAGGTCCGATCGGTCCGCTCCCCTTCGCGCGGCGCGCGGTACTCGCGTATCGCCCGGAACCGGTCCGTCCGTTCCCCCACCCGCGCGTCCCGGCGGCCGCTGTCGTCGGGGTTCCCCGAGTCCAACCACCGACAGAAGATCATCTTGCCCGCGGTCGTCTGGAGGACGCTGGTGACGCTCACCTCGATGGTCTTCCCGAGGGCCTTCTTCCCCTGGTCCACCACGACCATGGTCCCATCGTCGAGATAGCCGACACCCTGCCCGGGTTCCTTCCCTTCCTTCAGGATGAAGACCCGCATGATCTCGCCCGGGAGGACGACGGGCTTCAAAGAGTTCGCCAACTCGTTGATGTTCAGCACCTGAACACCGCGGAGTTGAGCGACCTTGTTGAGGTTGAAATCATTGGTGAGGATCTTGCCGGCCATCTTCCGGGCCAGCTCGATGAGCTTCAGGTCGACCTCGCGAACCTCGGGGAAGTCCGTCTCGACGATCTGCACATGCACGTTCCCCATCTTCTGGATCTTCTGGAGGATGTCGAGGCCACGGCGGCCGCGGTTGCGCTTCAGTGAATCGGTGGAATCGGCCACTTGCTGGAGCTCCCGAAGGACGAACTGCGGAGCTACGAGCGTCCCCTCGATGAAACCGGTCTCGCAGATGTCGGCGATGCGGCCGTCGATGATGACCGACGTATCGAGAATCTTGTACTGGTGCAGCCGCGATGAGTCCCGGAAGGCCGCGATGATCCGTGCGGGCTCGAACCAGTCGCCATGCTGGGCCCCCACCACCAGCCCCATGTACATGAGCACGACCACGACGAGGACATGGAAGAAGTGCTCGCCGACGATCTCTACGCCGCGGAGCGCCCCCCACATGAGGTGTGCTCCCAGGAGCCCCGTGACGCACCCCACGAGCGCCCCGACGAGCTGGTGCCCGGGGACGCGCCTCGTCTTGATCTCCAGCAGGATCACGCCGAAAGCTGCGATGCCACCGGCGGCGGCGCCCGCCAGCGGGCGTCCGGGGAAGGGATTGTAGACGTAGCCGGCGTGAACGAGGACGAGGAGAACAAAAACGCGGAAGAGAACCAGCCACATCACGGGAACCCCTCGAGGACCCCGGTCGCGCGGAGGATCCGGAATGAGCAAGTCTTATGAAGCGCGGCCTTGGCGCTCATTCTAGACCCGTCCCGCGCCGATCTCTAATCGAAGAGGCGGGCCAGACCTCCCTCGAGGGTTTCGACCCCGACGAGCTCGATCCCTTCGACCGCGTCGGCGGGGATGTTACGGGACGGGAGAACGCAGCGCGTGAAGCCCATCTGGGCTGCCTCCCGGATCCGCAGGGCGGCCTGCCCTACTCCGCGGACCTCTCCGGCGAGCCCAACCTCGCCGAAGAGGGCGGTGTGCGCGGGAACGGGCCGATTGCGGAACGAGGACGCCACGGCCGCGGCAATGCCGAGGTCGGCGGCGGGCTCGGCGACGTCGAGGCCCCCGGCGACGCTCACGAAGACATCGTCCCCCAGGAGAGCGAGGCCAACCCGCTTCTCCAGGACAGCCAACAGGAGGTTCGTTCGGTTCGGGTCGATTCCGATCGACATCCGGCGTGGCGTTCCGAACGAGGACGGGGAGACGAGGGCCTGGACCTCCACCAGCATCGGACGGGACCCCTCCAGGGTCGCGACGACCGCGGAACCGGGGGACCCTTCCTGGCGTTCGGCCAGGAAGAGGGCCGACGGGTTGGGCACCGGGGTGAGGCCGGCGCCGCTCATCTCGAATACCCCCAGCTCGGAGACGGCCCCGAATCGGTTCTTGACGGCACGCACGATGCGGTGGTGAAGATGCTTCTCGCCTTCGAAGTAGAGAACCGTGTCGACGATGTGCTCGAGAGACTTGGGGCCCGCGAGGCCGCCGTCCTTGGTCACGTGGCCGATGAGGAAGGTCGTGATTCCCCGCCCCTTGGCCAGGAAGAGGAGCTGGGTCGCGACCTCGCGCACCTGGCTGATGCTTCCCGGCGCCGAGGGGAAGCGGGCCGAATAGATGGTCTGCACCGAGTCCACGACGAGGGCCGCGGGCTTCAGGGTCTCGACCTCCTCGAGTATCCGCTCGAGAGAAGTCTCCCCCATCAGGAAGAGCCCGCCGCCGGAGATGCCCAGGCGCTCTCCCCGGAGTTTGATCTGCCGCTCCGACTCCTCGCCGGAGACGTAGAGTACCGCCCCGCCGGTGCGGCTCATCAGGTGGGCGACTTGCAGGAGAAGAGTGCTCTTGCCGATGCCGGGCTCGCCACCGATGAGGACCATGGATCCGGGCACGATCCCGCCCCCCAGGACCCGGTCGAACTCGCCGATTCCCGATGGAATGCGGTCGGTCTCGGCGCCGTCGACCGCGTCGTAGGGACGAGGCTTCCCCCCGATCTCGAGGGCGATGCTCCCCTGGCGCGCTCGTGCCGAGGCCGAAGCCTCCTGGCGCTCCTCCATCAGGCTGTTCCACTCGCCGCAGTCGGGGCACCGACCCAGCCATTTCGAGCTTTCGAAACCGCAGGCCTGACACGCGAATACCGTCTTGAGCTTGGTCGCCATCAGTACCGTGAATCGACGGCCACCACACGGCCGTCCTCGAGATAGACGCGGGGCACGCGCAGCCCGACCGACGTGAGGACCTGCCACGCGTTGGTCCCCGCCCAGTCCGCGACGTCCCAGGCGGTGGGTTCGTCACCGAAGAGGACGGCCTCGTCCCCCTCCTCCACGTCGCTTCGTCCCGTCACGTCCACCATCGTGAAGTCCATGCACACGATGCCGCGCACCGGCGCCCGCCTCCCGCGGATGGAGAAAGCTCCACGCTCGGACATCGCGGCCGTACGCGGGACGCCGTCGGCGTAGCCAATCGAGACCGTGGCCAGGCGCGAAGGCTGTGGCGCCCGCCATCGCCCACCATAGGACACGGGGGTCCCCGGCGCCACGTCTCGCACCACCTCGACTCGGCCGACCAGGGTCATCACGGGCGACACCGCGACGCGGGGTGAAAGAGGCCGGGGCTCGAGGCCGTAGAGGAGGAGGCCCGGGCGCACGAGGGTCTGGTTGGGGCGGAGGTGCAGGAGGCCGGCGCTGTTGGCGGCATGGACCCATCGTGGCCGAAACCCCTGCCGGTGGAGGTCCGCCACCACGGCGTCGAAGGAGTCGAGCTGCCGTGCGCTGATCCGCGGGGCATCGTCTGCCGACGCAAGATGGGTCATGAGCCCGTCGACAACGAGCCCTGCGTCCCGCAGGCGGGTCGCAACGGGGGCCGTGTCTGCTGGAGCGAAGCCGAGCCTCGACATCCCCGTGTCGATCTTGAGGTGCACGTTCAGCGACTGGAGCTTGCGTCGTGCGGCTTCGAGCGCCCCCGCGA
>JBGPYB010000206.1:0-6866 GCA_041493035.1 Vicinamibacteria bacterium
CCTCCACGGCGGCGTTCTGCCCTACGGCGCCACCTTCTTCGTCTTCACCGACTACATGCGAGGCGCCCTTCGCATGGGCGCTATCCAGAAGATCCACACGATCTTCGTCCTCACCCACGACAGCATCGGCCTCGGCGAGGACGGCCCGACGCACCAGCCCATCGAGCACCTGACCGCCCTCCGCGCCATCCCCAACCTGCTGGTCTTCCGTCCGGGGGACGCCGCCGAGACAGTCGTGGGGTGGCGCGTGGCCCTTTCCCGGGGTGACGGTCCCATAGCACTCATACTCACCCGGCAGGCGCTGCCGGTGCTCGACCGCACCCGCTACGCGCCGGCGGAGGGGGCCGCGCGCGGCGCCTACGTCCTCGCCGAAGCGCCTGACCCCCAGCTCGTCCTCATCGCCACAGGCTCCGAGGTCCCCATCGCTCTCGAGGCTCAGGCACTGCTGGGCACGGGGGGCCTCCGCGTGCGGGTCGTCTCCATGCCGTGCGCGGAGCTGTTCGAAGCTCAATCGGCCGCATACCGCGAGTCGGTGCTCCCAGCGAGGATAAGGGCGCGAGTGGCCGTGGAGGCCGGCACGACCCTCGCCTGGGGACGCTACGTGGGACTGGACGGGGCCGTCGTGGGCCTGGACCGGTTCGGCGCCTCGGCGCCCTACCAGACGATCTATCGTGAGCTGGGGTTGACGGCGGAGGCGGTCGCGGAAGCCGCCCGGCGTGTGCTGGCCTCCTCGGCGCACGGCGCCACGTTGTAAGCGACAGGCTCCGAGGTACTGGGGACAGGAGACACGCAATGACCCGCTCGAATAATCCGCTCCTTCAGGTCAAACAGCTCGGCCAGTCTGTCTGGCTGGACAGCATCCGCCGCGGGCACATCCTCTCCGGCGCCCTCGGGCGGCTGATCCAAGAGGACGGCATCAGCGGCGAGACCAGCAATCCCGCCATATTCGAGAAGGCGATCGGCGGGACCACCGACTACGCCGAGGCCATGCGCGAGCTGATGGCCCGGGACAGGAGCGCTCTCGAGATCTACGAGACGCTGGCGGTCGAAGACGTGCGGATGGCGGCGGACGCCTTCCGGCCCGTCTACGAAGACACGGAGGCCCGGGACGGCTTCATCAGCCTCGAAGTCTCCCCCACGCTGGCGAAGGACACGCAGGGAACCATCGCCGAAGCCAAGCGCCTCTTCTCGCAGGTGGATCGGCCCAATGTGCTCATCAAGATACCCGGAACTCCAGAGGGCCTTCCCGCCATCGAAGAGTGTCTCTATCAGGGCATCAGCATCAACGTCACGCTCCTCTTCGCGGTCGACGTCTACGAGGAGGTCGCCGCGACCTACCTCCGCGCACTGGAGCGCCGCGTCGCGGAAGGCAAGCCGATCGACCGCATCGCCTCGGTGGCCAGTTTCTTCGTGAGCCGCATCGACACGCTGGTTGATTCCCTGATCGACGACAAGACGAAAGCAATCGGGGATCCCGCGCAGAAAGAGAAGCTCGCAGCCCTTCGCGGAAAGGCCGCCATTGCCAACGCGAAGACGGCGTACCAACGCTTCCTCGCACTCTTTGGCGGGTCGCGCTTCCGTGCTCTCGAACAGCAGGGCGCGCGCGTGCAGCGGCCGCTCTGGGCGAGCACGAGCACCAAGGACCCGAAGTACAGCGACGTGCTGTACGTGGAGGCGCTCATCGGCCCGTCTACGATCAACACGCTGCCGATCGAGACGATCGACGCCTTTCGCGATCACGGGCGCGCGCGCCCGACCCTCGAGGAAGACCCGGATGGCGCTCGGCGGACCCTCGAAGACCTGGCCGAGGCCGGCATTCATCTGGGCGCGGTGACGCGGCAGGTGCTGGAGGAAGGGGTACAGAAGTTCGCGGAGCCGTTCGAGAAGCTCCTGCGGAGCATCGAGTCCGGACGGCAGGGCCTCGGTGGTGGTGGCCGCGCCGCGACGGAGACGCTCGGGGTCGCCGGCGTCGACAGGCTCCGCCGGTAGGCGGGAGGCCGGAAGGCCGGCCATCGGCCATGACCCTGAAGGCGATCATCTTCGATGCGGACGGCACGCTGGCGGACACCGAGCGCGACGGTCATCTGCCCGCCTGCAACGACGCCTTCGCGGCGCTCGGCTACCCGGTGCGGTGGACGTGGGCGGAGTTCAAGGCGATGCTGCCCATTCCAGGGAGTGCCCGGCGCATGCGTCTGGCCATCGAGCGGCTCACTCCTCCCCTCTTCCCGACCGAGCTGGACACGGCCGTGGCCGAGGTGGCCCGGCTCAAGAGGCGCTTTTATCTGGAGCGATACGTCTCGCGGTTGCCTCTGCGGCCCGGCGTCCGCGCTTTGATCCGCGAGGCCCTGGCCCGAGGCGTGAGGCTGGCGATCGTCTCGACCTCCCACGAGGAGCAGATCCGCGCCCTCGTGGGCCATCGCCTGCCGGAGGCGGCCGGGGCCATAGATCCGATCCTGGGCCAGGAGTCGGGGGAAAAGACGGCCCCCGACTCGCCTCTCTACCGGCGCTGCCTGGCCCTCCTGGGCTCGGCTCCGGAGGAGACGCTCGCGATCGAGGACTCCGAAGTGGGCCTGCGCGCAGCGCGTGCGGCCGGCCTCCCCTGCGCGGTGTTCTACAACGACTACACCTTCGGTGAGCCTTTCGCGGGCGCGGTCCTGGTGGCCCGCAGCCTGGATCTCGTCCCTCTCGACCGCCTCGCGGACCTTTGCCTGCCCAGCGAATGGCCAGAGCCGGCAGCCCTGGCATGAGCTCGATGGCCTGCCCGGACGGATACGACCCGGCAACTCAACTATTGCTTTCGCACTCCTTGCTGTCCCGCGGCTGGCGTGATAGGCTGGCCGTGCATTAGTTGGTCGTTGCTCTGGCGTTTCGGAAGGAGCCGTCCACGGTGGGCGGCTTTCGTTTTGTGAGCGCGCAGGTCACGTCGCGGCTAGGCAAAGGCTCAGGAGGCCTGCACGTTCATGATCGAAGGTACTGTCAAGTGGTTCAACGAGTCCAAGGGTTTCGGTTTTCTCTCTCGCGAGGGTGGTCCCGACGTTTTCGTCCACCACTCGGAGATCCGGGCGGAAGGTTTCCGCACGCTCAACGAGGGTGACAAGGTTCAGTTCGAGGTCACGGACAGCCCCAAGGGGCCCCGCGCCGCGAACGTGACCATCAGCCGCTAGACTCCGCGAAACCCACTTCCGAACGCCCGGGTCCGCAAGGGTCCGGGCTTTTTTGTGCTTCGGACGAGACCCTCCTGGGGCATGACATGGCTGCGGGCAACACAGGCTCCGCTCGAGTAGGTGTACTTCACACGACACCGAGAATCCAGCCCTCGATCCGCGCTTTGGCGAGCTCGTCGGGAGCGAGGCATGGCCTGAGGAACGCTGCGAGCGTGCCGTCGCGATCGGCGCGTCGCATCCACTCGGCCGCCGAGTAGGCGTCATGCTGGTCGTCGCTGCGTCCGCCACGAGGAAAGGTCCTTCTCCACAGCGATGGATAGATCTCGACGACCGCGGAGCGCGCGGCCGGAACGTCCCACCCGTCGAATGGCCAGACGAACACACGCTCGCCCATCTGCTGGCGAAGATAGCGTAGCCACGGGAGGCCGGCGTGCGTGGACTTGGCAACCGATCCCGGCACGTCGAAATGGAAGACCGACTTAGCAGACCCGGCCCGCACCTCGGTCATGCGCCTCCAGTGAGCGTCGCCTCGGCGGGCTGCGCCATTGCCGTGGAGGCCATCGCGCACGAAGTCCACGTAAATATGGTCCTCATCGGTCGGCCAATGGCGCTGGAAGTCGTCGAGAAAGGCGGGCCAGTCGGGCGCCAGACCGTAGACTTCAAAGTATCGAAGCGGAAACGAGAAGCCATGGTCAATGCCAACCAGGGTTGGTTGCTCCTCGCGCAGGCGTTCGACGAGCCACTCGGCGATGGCCCGCCGTGTCCAGTACTTGCGCGGGCCTGGCGGAGGCGGCACCTCGGACGCGGGCGCCTCGCCGCTCGCCAAATAGACGCGCAGTCCGCTCACGCTTTCCGTTGGAGTTTTTGCTCCCGAGTAGTCGATGCCGACGTAGCGTGAGAAGGCGGGTGCTCGGCTCGCGGCTTCATCAAGAGACTCCTTGACCTCGTCGGCTTCCGATACCGACGGCTCCCCACCCACGGGCAACAGGCGAACGCGGTGGCGGCCGTCTTCGCCGATCACCACAGCGCCTCGCTGTAACGCATCGCTGCTCTCCGCGAGAACGCGTTCCAGCCTCGCGATAACGTTCTCAGTGCGGGCGTTCCGCAAACGGAACAGGATCACGGACGTTCGCGATCCCCGGGACAACGCGACGATCTCACCGAAATCGAGATCGAATGTCAGGACGACGCGGTCCTCGGAACTGGCTTTGTCGAAGATGGCTGCGTCGGCAAGCCTGTGTAGCCCCTGCTCCCCCAGATGGGCGACGTCCTCCCTCTGAGCCCGCAACCACTCGACGACGCGGAGCGAAACGCCCATGTCGGCGAGGAACCGCATGCTTCAACGCGACGCTGGGTGGACTTCCTCGTGGGTCAGCCAGGCGGCGTACTCCATGGCCTGGCGCAGGTCGTCGGGCTCCAGGTCGGGGTAGTCCTTCAGGATCTCTTCCTGGGACGCACCGTGGGCAACCTGACTGACGAGCAGAGAGACCGGAACGCGCAGCCCGCGAATGCAGGCCCGCCCGCCAAGGACCTTGGGGTCGAAAGTGATCCGGTCGAACATGAGGCTATTGTCGCTTTCTAAGGGCTTAGGGGCAACGACGCCTCGGCCCGCCTTCACAACTGCAACGGAGTCTCCCCCACCGCCCGGACAGCCGAGGTCCGCCCCGAGTCAAAGAACCCCCCATGCGAGAGAGGCCCTCCCCGGATGAGTGCCAAGGACGAATGATGTAGTCTTCCGCGGCTGCTTCGTACGAGCCACAGGAGGGTGTCCATGAACCGCAAGCGCGAGGAGATCTCCCGCCGGGAGTTCGCTTCCCGGTCTTTCTTGGCGGCCGCCGCAGTGGCCGCGGGCAGGGCCGCCGTCCCGGCGCCGAAGGTGGAGCACCCCGAGCGGGTGATCGGGGCGAACGACAAGGTCGTGCTGGCCAGCATCGGCATCCGCGGACAGGGCAACGCGCTGAAGCAGGGCTTCGCGCGCCTCCCGAACGTCGAGATCAAGACACTCTGCGACATCGACGAGAACCTCTTCGCGAGCCGCGCCCACGACCCGGCGCTCAAGGACGTGTCGACCTTCCACCCGGGCTACCAGCAGGACCTGCGACGAGTCCTCGACGACAAGGACATCGACGGCGTGATCGTCGCCACGCCGAACCACTGGCACGCGCTGGCGTCGATCTGGGCACTGCAAGCCGGCAAGCACGTCTACGTGGAGAAGCCCGCCTCCCACACCGTCTTCGAAGGGCGCCAGATGGTCGAAGCGGCCCGCAAGTACGGGAAGCTCGTGCAGGTGGGCACGATGAACCGCAGCCGACCCGCGGTGGTGCAAGCCATCCAGTTCATCCGGGACGGCGGCATCGGCGACGTCTACATGGCTCGCGGCCTCTGCTTCAAGCCGCGCCCCGCCATCGGCAAGTACCCCGACGGCCCGATGCAGCCCGGCGAGAAGTACCGGCTCAACATCGAGTCCCACTCCGACGAGCCGACCTACGACGCGGCCTACCTAGCCAAGGTGAGCTACGACCTCTGGCTTGGGCCCGCGCCCGTCCGTCCCTTCAACCGCAACCGCTTCCACTACAACTGGCATTGGCACTGGGACTTCGGCAACGGCGACACCGGCAACCAGGGCCCGCACCAGTTCGACATCGCGCGCTGGGGGCTTGGCAAGAGCGAGCACCCGGTGAAGGTGCGCTCAGTCGGCGGCTATTACGCCGAGCCCTCGTCGCAGGAGACGCCCACCCTTCAGACCACGACCTACGAGTACGCGGATGGCAAGATCCTGGAGTTCGCGACGCGCGGCGGACACACCAACGACGAGGGCACGCAGCGTATCGGCAACCTCTTCTACGGAACGAAGGGCTGGGTCTGGATCGACGGCGACGGCCGCAAGTGGCAGTCGTACCTCGGGTGGAAAGACGAGAAGGGCCACGGCTCCGAAGCACCCGCGGAGAAAAGCGGAAGCGACCCCCTGGTGCTCACGAGCATCGAGTCGCCCCACTACCAGAACTTCATCGACGCCATCCGCGCGGGCGATCCGAAGAGGCTCGCCTGCGACATCTTCGAGGGCCACCTCTCCTCGACCCTTCCCCACCTCGCGAACATCTCCTACCGGATCGGCCGAGCGCTCACCTTCGACGGGAGGACCGAGAAGTTCGTGGGCGACGCCGAGGCGGACCGGCTCCTGACGCGTGAGTACCGTGCGCCGTTCGTCGTCCCGGAGAAGGTCTGACGCGTGGCCGGCAGCTCACGGGAATAGCCGGGCGGCGTCACCTGTAACAGCAGCGAAGCCGGCCGAGGCCGGGGGAGGTGGGCATGCGTAGTGTTTCCGTCGCCGGGATCGCTCTGGGTGTGCTGGCGGGCATCGTGGCAGCCGTATCCCCCGGCTCGGGCGCCGCGGCGCCGCCGCCCGACGCCGAAGTCGTGGCGGCCTTCGCGAAGCAGGGCATCCGCATCACTGTCGGAGAAGCCGTCGCCATCCGCGCCGACGTGGCCTTGGCCCTCGACGAGGCCCGCGCCCACGGCATCGGCAACAGCAAGGTCGACTTCTCGGCCGTCGAGATCGCAACGCGGCTCCGCCTCGACACCTCCCCGGGCTCGAACACCGTGCGCAACGTCGTCGGCGCCATCCGCTACCTGCTGGACCAGGGCGCCAACATCACACGGGCAACGCCTCCCCCGGAGTGGAAGCGCTACTACGACCGCGCC
>JBGPYB010000092.1:0-19390 GCA_041493035.1 Vicinamibacteria bacterium
CGTCACCGTCAACAGCGCGCCGGCGCGAATGAGCACAGGCAACACCTTCGACGCGGACGTCACGGCGGGCTCGGGAACCAACACGCTGTCTCTCGTGGCAAGAGACGTCTCGGGGAATCAGACCACGGCGAACTACAGCGTGAGCCTCTCGGGCACGGGGGCCACTTACACGTACGATGCCAACGGGAACATGCTCACCCGGACCGACAGCGGCGTCTCCACGACCTACACCTGGGACGCCGAGAACCGGCTCGTTCAGGTCCAGAACAACGGCAGCACGGCGGCCGCCTTCTCCTACGACGCCCTGGGAAGACGGGTCCAGAAGGTCGCCGGGGGCGTGACGACAACATGGACCTACGAGGGCGACGCAATCTTGCGGCAGGTCGGCGGCGCCAGCACGCTGAAGTACATCCACGGCCTCGGAATCGACGAGGCGCTCGGCAGCGACGACGGAACCGCCCTCACTTACCTACATGCCGACGGTCTGGGCAGCATCACGAAAACGACAAGCGCGGCGGGAGCGGTGACGCTGACCCGGCAGTACGACGCCTGGGGAAACATGCAGGCCGGAGGGACGACGGCCGGGTTTGCCTTCACTGGTCGCGAGTGGGACCCCGAAACAGGGCTCTACTACTACAGAGCACGCTACTACGATCCCAAGATCGCGAGATTCGTGAGCGAAGATCCGATCGGGTTCTTGGGCGGCACAGTCGACCTCTATGGCTACGTGGATGAGAATCCATCGACCTTCTTCGATCCATCTGGCCTCGTCAAGACTGGAACGAAGCTGAAGGATCCGATCAACACCATCGCCTGTGATGGTGCGGGCAACATCGTGGTCCACATCCAACCGTTGGATCCCCAGGCGATCGAGTGCGGCATTCTGACATGCCTCATCGTTCACGAAACCAGCCACAAGACCGATGCTGAGGCGGCAAACGCGAGCGTCTGCAAGACATCGGGCGGTTTCGTTCCGAGGGATACGATGGTTGTACCCTCCAACGAATCAGAGCGAGTCACCGGTGAGGCGCGGGGCACCAGTGCCGAGCAACAGTGCCTGCGAAACAAGCAGAAGGGTTGTTCAAAGCCGTGCACCCGCCGGATTGACAGGCGATTGAAGTTGCTGGACTGCTTTACGAAGAACAACTTCAATTTTGAACACTGCCTAGAGTAGGTGATAACCTTGAGGATCCCTGCTCTATTCGCGTGCCTCTTCCCGCTGATCGTGGCCCTCTGGCACGAGGGAGTGGCGTCGTCCAGTTCTGCCGTCGACGGAGACTCAGAGTTGGAGCTTCGCGCGTCGCTAAGCGGCTACAGCCTATTGGAGCCCGAAGCGCGGTGTTGCGCCTTCTCCCTTCAGATCGTTCCCAGCGGCAAAGGATCCTTGATCCTACAAGTGGCTGCAGGCAGGAGGGTTGTCCAGCTCCACCTGTTACCAACTCAGCTTATGGAGTTGAAGCGGTCGCTTCGGAACGCGAGTTTCTTCACACTGCCAAGCGAGGTAGGGGAGCGATCGTTCGATGGCGATGAGCGCATTGTCGAGGTGCGACTTGGACCGCGAACTCATCGGGTCAGGCTGTTGGGTGGGCGTGCAGATCCTAAGGACACGGCGGCGTCCGCAAGGGAGTTAGACGCCAACCGCCGGGCATGGTCTGTATGGACGGCGATTCGTGGGCTCTTTGAAGACCCAGAAGCTACAGTGCAGTGATTCCAATGGATCGCGAGAGGAAGGAGTCGCGTCGCCTTCTGGAGGGCTCTTTGGGCTACGGGGCGTGTGAGGCGGTGCCGAAGCCCTGCGAGGAACAGTCCTGGCGAGGTGGAGCCGTCGCGAGCTTCACGGTGTGTCCGACCGGGCCCAGAGGAAGCCGAAAGAGAGAGCACCATCCTTGTCGGTCGTCTTGTGGTGGACGAGGTGGGCCTTCACAAGGCGCTGCATGTAGACGCTCGCCGGACGGTATCGGACGCTGACGCGGCGGTGGACGATCACGTCGTGGAAGACGAAGTAGGCGAAGCCGTAGGCCGTCATCCCCAGCCCGATGGCCAGAAGCGCCGGGTGCCCTCGAACGCCGAAGTAGATGAGGACGATCGAAGGCGCGGCGAAGAAGAAGCCGAAGAGATCGTTGGCCTCGAAAATCGCCGACTCCCTCGGCCGATGGTGGGACCGATGGAGGAACCATAGGGGGCCGTGCATCACGTACTTGTGGGTGAGGTGCGCCACTCCCTCCATTCCCAGGAGCGCGGCGAAGAAGAGTACGAGAGCAGCGACCGTCATCTCAGGAACATTGTAGCGCTCAGAGCGTCTCCCAGCGGGCCGCGAGCCGGCGGGCGGCCCAGTAGCCGACGCCTCCCGACAGGAACAGCATCGCCACGGGAACCACGGCCGCGAGGGGCTCGTCGCGCCAGAAGATGGCGGAATACGCTTCGAGGGCCCAGGTGTTGGGCGTGGCCCAGCCGAGGCGTTGGAGAAACGGGGGCATGAAGAAGCGGGGCACCATGCTTCCCCCCACGGCCGACACGAGGAGGATTGCGATGCTGGAAAAGGTCTGGGCCTGCCGCCGCGTGCGGCAGGCGCTGACGAGGACGAGGGCCAGGCCCGCGGCCGAGGCGGACGCGGCAGCGGTCGTGATCGCGTAGCTGCCGAGGTGCCCGGGCAGGTCCACGCCGTGAACCAGCCACGCCACAAGGAAGATGACGGTGACCTGGACACAGCCCTGGCTCACGAGGAACAAGAACTTCCCCGCGACGAGGACCCCCGTTCCCCCAGGACCCGCAAGGACCCGGTCGAGGATCCCCGCCTCCCGCTCCTCGAGGAGCGACGTGGCCCCGTGGACCGCGGAGAAGAGCAGGAAGAGAAAGGCGATCGCACCGGCGTAGTAGGCCACGTGGTTGCGCCCGGCCGACTGCCCAGCGACAACCTCGCGCTCGAACATGTCGTCGACACCGCCGCCTGCCCCCTCCGAAGAGGGATGATCCGGATCGGGCCGGAGACCCTCCAGGCCAAGGGCGAGCTGGCGCTTCTGATCGGCGTTCAGCGTCACGAGCTCCTGCTCGATGAGCCGTGCGACGCCGCCGAGAGCCACGTCGGGGAGGGCCCGGAAATAGGCGCGCTGAACGAGGCCGACCGTCATGTCGGCCGCGACGGCGCGGGTCGGATCGAGGACGAGCAGAAGCGGGGGCTTCCCGGCGCCGCCGATCTCTCCAAGCGGTGCTCCGCCCTGGCGCATCACGAGCCCCACGTCGGCCGTCCCGCGGCGGACCAGATCGCGGACCTGATCCGCGGCGAGATCCCCGCCGACCCGCAGGACCGACGGGTCGGCGGCGACGGCGCCGAACAGGCGCGCCGACGCGTCGCTTCCGACCTCGTCGGCGAGTGCCAACTTGAGACGCAGGTTTTGGCCACTGGCGTTCGCGAAGATCGCCGCAAACACGAGGAAGAAGGCCACTGGGAGGACGAAGCTCATGGCGAGGGCGCCGCGGTCCCGCACAAAGCCGAGGAACATGGCCTTGAAGACCGCGCGGCTCACGCCTCGATCTCCCGCCCCGCCACCCGGAAGAAGACGCCGCGGAGTCCCGGCTCGCGAAGGCGAAGCTCCGTCAGGGGGACACGGGCTTCGGCGAGGCGCTGCCCGAGGGCAGAGACCGACGAGAAGCCGCCGGCCAGAGGCCCCGTCCAGATCCGTGGGTCCGAACCAGATGAGAGGCCTTCGGCCTGGAGGAGACGCATCGCGGTTTCGTCGGGTGCAGTGACAAGGTGAAGGCCCAGCTCGCGCGCCGATCCGAAGGACGCGTCCACCAGCTCGGCAAGGGTCCCTTCGGCGCGGACCTTTCCGTCGACGAGAATCCCGATGCGATCGGCCAGCTCCGCCGCCTGATCGAGGTCGTGGGTGGCGAGGAGAATCGCCATCCCCTCCTCGCGCAGGCCGCGTAGAAGCTCGTGGATCCGCTCCCGAGCCTGGGGATCGACGCCAACCGTGGGCTCGTCCAGAAGGAGAACGGCCGGGCGGTGGAGGGTCCCCGCCGCGAGGTTCACGCGGCGCTTCAGTCCTCCGGAGAGTGTCGCGACGCGCCGCGATGCACGATCGACGAGGCCCGTCCACTCGAGCGCCCGGGTGGTGGCCTCGGCCACCCGGTCGGAAGCGAGGCCGGCCAGCCGGCCGAGAACCTCGAGGTTTTCGCGAACGGTCAGCTCCGGATAAAGAGCGATCTCCTGCGGCACCAAGCCGAGCCGGCGGCGAAGCGACGGGTTGAGACGCGGGTCGGCCCCGCCCAGGCGAATGCTCCCCGCATCGAGGCGGACTCGACCGGAGATGGCGCGAACGAGGCTTGTCTTTCCGGCGCCGTTGGGGCCGAGGAGGGCGTAGATCTCGCCGCGGTGCAACGAGAGGGTGACTCCGTCGAGGGCTCGCTGTCCCCCGTACGATCGCGCCGCAGCGGCGACTTCGAGAACGAGATCCCCCATGCCCCGGGGATTCTATCCCACGACCCCACGGGTTTGATGTCGCTATAACATGCTGATATATATACAGATGTAATGTTGACTTATAAGTACAGATTACCTATACTGGTGGCGCATGCTTGAGATCATTGGTCTGCACGCGAAGGTGGGCGAGAACGAGATCCTGAAGGGTCTCGATCTCGAAGTGAAAGCCGGCGAGGTCCACGCCATCATGGGCCCGAACGGATCAGGGAAGAGCACCCTCGCCCACGTGCTCGCGGGACGGCCGGGATACACTGTCACGGCCGGCGAGGTCCGCTACAAAGGGAAGGACCTCCTGGCGATGTCGCCGGAAGAGCGCGCCCGCGAGGGGGTCTTCCTGGCGTTCCAGTACCCCGTCGAGATCCCCGGCGTCAGCAACGTCTACTTCCTGAAGGCGGCGATGAACGCGATCCGCAAGCATCGGGGCCTCCCGGAGCTGGACGCCATCGACTTCCTGAACCTCGTCAAGGAGAAGTCCAGAATCGTCGACTTGGACGACGCCCTCGTGAGGCGCCCGGTCAACGAGGGATTTTCGGGAGGGGAGAAGAAGCGAAACGAGATCTTCCAGATGTCGATCCTCGACCCCGCCCTCGCGATTCTCGACGAGACCGATTCCGGTCTCGACATCGACGCCCTCCGGATCGTGGCGAGCGGTGTCAACGAGCTGCGCAACCGCGAGCGGGCCATGATCGTCGTGACCCACTACCAGCGCCTCCTCAACTACATCATCCCGGACTTCGTCCACGTCCTGGTGGAAGGGCGCATCGCCCGCTCGGGGGGGAAGGAAATGGCCCTCGAGCTGGAGGCGAAGGGCTACGCCTGGCTGGAGAAGGAGCCCGCGGGGGCTGAATCACGATGAGCCCGGTGGCCGAGGAGAAGGATGTCTTCCGCGCGAGCTTCGACCGCTTCGCCGAGGCTCTCTCCCGCACCGATCCGGAGTGGCTTCGGAATCTCCGCACCGCGGCCATGGCCCGCTTCACCGAGCGCGGGTTCCCCACGACTCGCGAAGAGGCCTGGCGCCACACGAGCGTGGCCCCTCTCACGCGGACGATCTTCCGGCCGGCCGAACCGGCCCCCCTCGCGGAGAAGGCGGCGGCGATCCTCTCGGGGCTTCGGCTCTCGACGAGCAGCGGCACCGAGGTCGTCTTCGTGAACGGCCGTTTGGCGCTCCCGCTCTCGAGCTCTGCCGGCGAGGTCAAGGTCGTGGGGCTGCGGGAAGCCGCCCTTCGTCAGCCGGAACGCCTGGAGCCGCACCTGGGGCGACTCTGCCACGCGGAGGCTGGGCCCTTCGCCGATCTGAACACCGCCTTCATCGACGATGGCGCCTTCATCTGGATCCCGCCGGGGCGGCACGTGGACGGGATCATTCACGTGATCTACCTCTCGACGAATCCGGTCGGGACTCCGACTGTCTCCCATCCTCGGACCCTCGTCATCGCGGGCGGCGGCAGCCAGGCGCAGATCGTCGAGAGCTATGGCGGAGCGAGCGAGGAAATCTACTGGACGAACGCGGTCACCGAGATCGCCCTCGAGGATGGCGCGGTTCTCGACCACGTGACGCTACAGGAGGAGGGACTGGGCGCGTTCCACATCGCCACCCTGGCGGCTCGCCTCGGCCGCGACGCCCGCTTCTCCTCCCATTCCGTGACGCTCGGCGGCGCCCTCTCCCGCCACGACGTGAGCGCGACCTTTGCCGCCCCAGGGGGCGAGTGCGTTCTGAACGGGCTCTTCGTCGCGACCGGCGCCCAGCACATGGACACACACACGCGCGTGGACCACGCGCGGCCCCATACCACGTCCCGGGAGCTCTACAAGGGGATCCTCGACGGCAAGTCCCGTGGCGTCTTCGACGGCCGGATCATCGTGCGCAAGGACGCCCAGAAGACCGACGCCCAGCAGACCAACAAGAACCTCCTCCTCTCGAGAGGGGCCCTGGTCCACAGCACGCCGGCCCTCGAGATCCTGGCCGACGACGTGAAGTGCAAGCACGGCTCCACGACGGGTCAACTGGACCCGACGGCCCTCTTCTACCTTCGGTCCCGCGGCCTCGGCGAGGCCGAGGCTCGGAGGCTCCTCACCTTCGCCTTCGCCAGTGACGTGGTCCAGAAGCTGCCCGTTGCGGCGATCCGCGAGAGGCTGACCGAGCGCCTTCAGTCGCAGCTCGGGAAGGAGACACGAGCATGAGCCAGGCGCGAAGCCCTCGCGCGACGTCGCCCGCCTTCGACGTGGCGCAGGTGCGCCGGGACTTCCCGATCCTCGCGACGACGGTTCACGACAAGCCCCTCGTCTATCTCGACAACGCCGCCTCGGCTCAGAAGCCTCACGCAGTGATCGACACCGAGCGGCGCGTCTACGAAGAGAGCTACGCCAACGTCCACCGGGGCGTCCACCAGCTCTCGATGCGCGCCACGGACCTCTACGAAGGGGCCCGGGTGAAGGTGCAGAAGCTGCTGAACGCGGCGTCTCACAAGGAGATCGTCTTCACTCGTGGCACCACCGAGGCCATCAACCTCGTGGCCTCGTCCTACGGCCGCAAGCACGTCGGCGCCGGCGACGAGGTGTTGATCACGGGTCTCGAGCACCATTCCAACATCGTCCCCTGGCAGATGCTCTGCGAGGAGAAGGGGGCGCGGCTTCGTGTGGCGCCCCTGAGCGACGCCGGCGAGGTGGTCTTCGATGAGCTGGACCGACTCATCAGTCCGCGGACGCGCATCGTTTCGGTGGCCCACGTCTCCAACGCCCTGGGGACGGTCCTTCCGATCGCGCGGATCGTCGAGAGAGCCCACGCCCACGGCGTCCCGGTTTTCGTCGACGGCGCCCAGTCGGTGCCGCGTCTCCCCGTGGACGTGCGTGCCCTCGGCTGCGACTTCTACGCCTTCTCCGGGCACAAGGCCTACGGCCCGTCGGGGATCGGCGTCCTTTATGGCCGAGCCGACCTTCTCTCGTCGATGCCCCCGTATCAAGGCGGCGGCGACATGATCCTGTCGGTCACCTTCGAAAAGACGATCTACAACGACATCCCCTACAAGTTCGAGGCGGGGACGCCCAACATCGCGGGCGCCATCGCCCTTGGGGCGGCGGTGGACTACATGACCGCCCTCGGCCTCGAGGCCATCCATGCCTACGAGGACGAGCTTCTGGCCTACGGCACCGAGCGGCTCGCGACGGTGCCGGGGCTCACGCTCATCGGGACAGCGGCGGAGAAGACGGGCGTCCTGTCCTTCGTCCTCGACGGCGTCCACCCCCACGACATCGGGACGGTGCTGGACTACGACGGGATCGCGATCCGCACGGGACATCACTGCGCCCAGCCCGTGATGGACCGCTTCGGGGTTCCTGCGACGGCGCGCGCCTCCCTCGCCTTCTACAACACCCGCGAGGAGATCGACGCCCTCGTCCTGGGGCTTCACAAAGTGCGGGAGATGTTCGCATGACGACCACGAGGGGCGCGGCGAGCGAGCTCCGGGAGCTCTATCAGGAGGTGATCCTCGACCACGGCAAGCGGCCGAGGAACCTTCGCGAGATCCCGGGGGCCGACCGCAAGGCCGAGGGGTTCAACCCCCTCTGCGGCGACCGCGCGACGATCTATCTCACCCTCGACGGGGACGTCGTCAAGGACGCGAGCTTCGTCGGCAAGGGGTGTTCCATCTCCACCGCCTCCGCCTCGATGATGACCGAGGCCGTCAAGGGGAAGACCCGCGCCGAGGCGGAGGCTCTCTTCGAGCGCTTCCATGCCCTCGTGACCGGCGTGGAGGCGAAGCCGGGAGGACCGGAGCTCGGGAAGCTCGCCGTCTTCTCGGGGGTCTCGGAGTTCCCCGTGCGGGTGAAGTGCGCGAGCCTCGCCTGGCACACCTTCAAGGCAGCCCTCCATGGCGAGGCCACACCGGTCTCCACCGAAACGGGGGGCGAATGAGCATGCGCAAGTACGCCACCCTCACTCGCGACATCGAGGTGAGCGAGATCCCTGCGGGGACCAGGGCATCGATCCCTTCGGGGACCCCCATCACGATCGTCCAGGCCCTCGGCGGATCGTTCACCGCAATGACGATGCAAGGGTACATGGTGCGCATCGAAGGGAAGGACGCCGACGCCATCGGTGAAGAGCCTCCCCCGGCCGCGCCGGCAGCCGAGAACGCCGCGGGACAGTCGACGCTGGATCTCGCGTGGGCCCAGCTCCGCACGTGCTTCGACCCGGAGATCCCCGTCAACATCGTGGACCTGGGGCTCGTCTACGAGTGCGCGCTCTCGCCCCGGGACGAAGGGGGCGAGAAGGCCACCGTCCGCTTCACCTTGACGGCGCCAGGGTGCGGCATGGGCGATTTCCTGCGGCAGGATGTCATCGGCAAGCTGATGTCTGTCCCTGGGATCGACCAGGTCGACGCCGAGGTGGTCTTCGACCCGCAGTGGAACCAGTCGATGATGTCGGACGCCGCCCGGCTTCAATTGGGGATGATGTAGATGAAGCTCAGCACACAGGAAGAGTACGGTCTCCGCTGCTTGTTGCAGCTCGGGCGTCAAGGCGACGCCACGAGCCTGACGATATCGGAGCTGAGCGAGCGGGAGGGCATCTCGGCCCCCAACGTCGCCAAGATCATGCGGGTCCTGCGGAAGGCCGGCTTCGTGACGAGCACTCGCGGTCAGGCCGGGGGCTACGTGCTCTCGCGCCCCGCGCAGGACGTCTCGGTGGGAGAGGTGCTCGCGGCACTCGGGGGGCGGTTCTTCGACGCGAACTTCTGCGACCGCCATGCCGGAGTCGAGTCGCAGTGCATGAACAACTCGGATTGCTCGATCCGTTCGGTACTCCGCCATCTCCAGGACGTGGTCGACGAGGTCTTGGGCACGCTCACCCTGAAGAGCCTGTTTCGCAACGAGCGCGACATCGGCGCGTCCTGGGCGAGCCGCAACGCCGTCCCTCTTCCGATCGCGTCACCCTGAGCGAAGCGAAGGGTCTCGTCGTTTCCGTCGAAGGCGCGCTATCGCGCGAACACGTCCTCCGCCGGCGTGATCCGGATTGCCTCGGGCCTGATGCCGAGCTTCAACGCGCCGATCACCTTGTCCTCTTCGGCCAGCTCCGCCCTGGGAGCGTCGTACTTGACGGCCGACGGAGCGTCGGTCCCCAGGCGTTCCTTGAGATCCCCGGCGGCCTTCGTGACCATGACGATCGAGAGGTCTTTCGTCTGGAGGTGCTTTCGGATGGCGGCGTCGACGTCGGCGAGCGTCAGCTTCTGGAGGCGCTCCCGCATGAAGGACGTGAACTCGGGCGTGCCGTACCACTGCGCGTCCAGGGCGTATCCGAGCTGCTGGCTCTGAGTCGAGGTCATGACGAAGACGTTCTTCATCAAGTAGTTTCGAGTCGCCTCGAAGGCCTCTTGCGACAGGCCGTTCTCGATGAGGGCGTCCAGCTCGTGGATGGCGATCCGGAGCGCCATGTGGGCATCTTCGGGCGTCCGCAGGGGGCGGAGCCATACTTCGAAGAGCTGAGCTCGTCGGGCGACGTTGGGGTCGGGGAAGAACTGGAACATGCCACGCGGGAACGCCTCGATGTACGCGTAGTCGCCGTAGTTCATCCCCCGGACCTCGCGGATCCGCTTATAGAGGCGCCCCATCGATGCACGATGTTCGCCGAGCCAGGCGCGCGCCACTGAGAGCGCGACGAAGTCCGGATGGGACCTTGTCACCTCGACAGGGAAGCCGAAGGACACGGCGGTCGCGCGGGTTTCCTTCGCGATGATTTCGACCTCACGCCCTTCAGGGCGGCGGGCAGCGATGCCTTCCGGTGCTGGAAGAACGGCCCCCGCTGGGAGGTGTGCCAGCTCCGCCTTGAGACGCGCGACGACCTCGTCAGGAACATCCCCCGACACGCCCACCGTCAGGTTCCCCCGGTTGTAGGCCGCCTTCACGAACGCCTTCACGTCGCCCAAGGTGATGGCACCGAGTCCCGCCACCGTCCCCAGCACGGGATGACCGTAGGGAGTTCCTGCGAAAACGTTCTGCTGCAAGCGCTCTTTGCCCAACTCCTCCTCGTTGTCGGCGCGGAGATCACCCTTGAGGGCCGTGAGCTGCGCGTCCTTGAGGCGCGCGAAGTCCTCCTCGCGGAAGCCGGGCTCCGTGAGCATCGGAAGCGCGACATCGAGAAACGCCTGGGCATTGTCCTTGTGGATGACACCGGTAAAGGTCGTCATCTCTTTGTCCACCCGGGCGTCGAAGCTCCCGGCCATGGGAAAGAGAGCCTTCTTGATTTCGTCGACCCGAAGGTCCCTTGATCCCGCTTGCGCGATCATGGCCGCCGACAAAGCGGCGAGTCCCTCCTTCCCCTTGGGGTCGTGGGCCGAACCCGCGGTGAAGAGGAGCGTGACGTCGAGCTGCGGCAGGACTGATTTGAGGGTCACGAGCTTCAGGTCTTCGGCGCCCGTTGACGACGGTGCCAAGGACGCGAGGAGCGGAAGAGACGTCATCGCCACGGGCATCATCTCTTTCGAGAGGGTCGTCGTCACCAGGCGGGGGTCGGTGAAGTGCTTCTGCGCCGCGGCCAGAAGGTCCGCCGAGCTGAGGGAGGCCGTCACGCGGAAGAGGTTGTTCACCGTGTCGAAGGACCGGCGGTAGCACACGAAGCGGGCGAGGTTCGAGGCGATGGCTTCGGTGTTGTCGAGGCTTCGGGCAAAGGCGTAGCGGGCGTTCGACTGGGCGTCGGCCAGCCGCTGGGCGACCACCGGGGTCGTGCGAGCCGTCGCGAAGGCGCGCAGGATCGCATCGCGAACCGGGACCGCGGCGTCGAGGGTCTTGACGCGAGCGAGAACGGTCGCGAGCGGCGAGTCCACCCTGCCCGGGTAGTAGACGAACATCTGGTCGACCTTCTGCTCCTGCTCGACGAGGCGCTTGTACAGGTCCGACGTGGGTCCGAACGTCAGATCCAGGAGAGCGTCGACGGCGGCGTAGTCCTTCTGGGTCTCGGAGAAGGCCGGCGCGTGGAAAGCCACGGTCACCCACGGGAGCGTGTCGCCCGCCCAGGGAACGTGGGCGTAAACGCTCGCCACAGGAGGCGGCTCGAGGGGAACATCCACCGTGTGGGTGCCGCGCTTCCAGGAGCCCCAGTACTTCTCGACCAGGGGGAGCACCTGGTCGGCCACCACGTCCCCGGCCACGATGACCGTCGTGTGCTCGGGGCGATACCAGCGATCGAAGAACGTCTTCGCGTACTCGAACTGGTTGGGCATGTCCTCGATGTCCTTCAGGAAGCCCATCGTCGTGTGCTTGTACGTGTGCTTCGTGTAGGCGTGGTCCCGCTGGACCTCGAGGATCTTGTTCACGGGGTCGGCGCTGTTCTTGTTGTATTCGCCCAGGACGGCTCTGGACTCCGTCTTGAAGGCCTCCTCGGTGTACGAAAGGTTCTGGAAGCGGTCGGCTTCCATCTTCAGGATGATCTCGAGGTCTTCCTTCGCGAAGGTGGCGTGGTAGTTGGTGTAGTCGTCGTCGGTGTAGGCGTTGCTCCGCGCGCCGGCCCGCGTGAGAACACTCTGGTACCTGTCGGGCGGGTACTCCTTCGTCCCCCGGAACATCATGTGCTCGAAGAAATGGGCGAAGCCCGACTTGCCCGGCTCCACTTCATTGCGGGAGCCCGTCTGCACCGGAATCTGGATCGAGACGAGGTTCGGAAATCCGGTGGGGACGACGATGACCTTGAGGCCGTTGGGAAGGAGCTTCTCCGTGGCCTTGAAGGGGAGGATGGGCGTGTCGGCGCTCAGGGGCATGGTCGTCAGGCTCGCAAACAGGAATAGGGCGGGAAAGGGACGCATGAGATCACCTCGTGAGGGTGAATCTTACTCCGCCGCGGGGATGGGACCCGCTGTGATCGGATCAGCTTCTGGTGCGGCCGCGGTCGTGCGCCGACGCCGCGCGGCCAGCCACTCGCCCACGGCTGCCGGCCGCAGCCCATCCAGGTAGGTGTAGACCACCGGGACGACCACCAGCGTCAGAAGGGTCGATGTGATCAGGCCGCCGATGACGGCGCGAGCCATGGGCGCGCGCATCTCCGCGCCGGCGCCGATGGCGAAGGCGAGGGGGAGCATTCCGAAGATCATGGCCAGCGTCGTCATGACGATGGGCCGGAGGCGCGTCGAGCCCGCCTTGATGAGGGCCGCGTCCCGCTCCATCCCAGACGCTCGGGCCTGGTTCGCGAAGTCCACGAGGAGGATCGCGTTCTTCGTCACGAGACCCATGAGCATGATGAGGCCGATCATGCTCATGATGTTCAGGCTGTCGCGGGTGATGAAGAGCGCCACCGCGACCCCGAAGAGCGAGAGTGGCAGCGACAGCATGATCGACAGCGGGTGCGTGAACGAACCGAACTGCGACGCCAGGATCAGATAGATGAAGACCACGGCCAAGAAGAGGGCCTGGAACATGTTGGCGAACATTTCCTTGAGCTCCTCGGCGTCACCGCCGTGCACGATGTCGTACCCAGGGGGAAGCTGGATCCTGGTGGAGGCGGCTTCGAGGTCCGCGGTGATCTCCCCGAGGCTGCGGCCGTCGGGGTTCGCCGAGATACGCACCTCACGCTGCAAGTCCTTGCGGCGGATCGTCGAGGGTCCGCTGCCTGCCTCGGCGGAGGCGACCTCGCGGAGCCGGACAAGCATCTTGTCCTGGTTGGGATCGTCCCGCTCGCTCGGGACCGCCAGATCCAGGAGGTCGTCGGCGTAACGCCGCTGGTCGGGCCGCAGGCGGACCCGCACGTCGTGGCTGTCGCCGGCGTCGTCTTCGATCACCGTGGCCACTTGTCCCGTCACCGCCGCGCGAAGTGTCGTGCCGATGGATCCCACCTTGACCTCGAGGTCATTGGCCCGAAGCCGGTCCACGCGCAGCTTCACCTCGGGCTTCGACTTCTCCAGGCTGGTCTCGACGTCCGCCACGCCCCGGACCCTTCCCATGGCCTGGGTCAATTCTCGCGAGATCCGGTCCAGCTCGCCGACGTCGCTGCCGCGGACGCTGATTTGAATGGGCTTTTGACCAAAAGGCCCCGCTTCAAACAGACCGTAGGTCATCCCCGGGACGTCGGTGATCACGCGGCGCGCCTCGCGGAGCACCTGGCTGAAGCTCTTGCGGCTGGTCCCCTCCTTGAGCTTCACGAAGGTCCGGCCTTCCGTCACCGGAAGGTACGTCGTGCCAGCCTCGCCGATGACCGTGTAGGTGTAGTCCACGTCGGGGAGGGACTTCAGGTGGCGCACCATCTCCAGGGCGCGTTCGCCGGTCTCGCGCAGGGTGGTCCCCGGAGCCGCCTTGAAGGCGACCTGATACTCGCCGCGGTTGAAATCGGGCATGAAGTCACCCCCGAGGATCCCGAGGATGGGGAAGCTCAGGAGGAACGCCCCGGCGGCGATGGCGAGAACCACGACTCGGTGCTTGAGCGACCACGCGAGGAGCCTCTCGTAGCGCACGTGGAGATCGTCGAACCAGTGGTTGAAGCCGAGGAGCGCCGCGTGGACGAAGTTCCCGGGGTGCTCCACACCCTCCACGTCCGGATCCACCCACCGCGAGGACAGCATCGGGTCGAGGGTGAAGCTGACGAAGAGCGAAACGAGAACGGCCGCGGCGACCGTGATACCGAACTCGTAGAAGAACCGTCCCACCATGCCGCCCATGAAGGCCACGGGGATGAAGACCGCGACGATCGTGAACGTCGTGGCCATGACCGCCATGCCGATCTCGGCCGTCCCGTCGCGCGCAGCCGCGAGGTGGTCCTTCCCGCGCTGCAAATGCCGGACGATGTTCTCGCGGACGACGATGGCGTCGTCGATGAGCATGCCGATGGCGAGAGAGAGGCCCATGAGGGTCATGATGTTCAGGGTGAAGCCGAAGACCCGCATCACCGTGAAGGCCGCGATGACCGAGATGGGAAGCGTCAGACCGGTGATCACCGTCGAGCGCCACGAGTTCAGGAAGAGGAAGACGATCAGGACGGTCAGAAGGCCGCCGATGATCATCGTGGTGTTGACGTCGTGGATCGAGTCGCGGATGAAGTTCGAGTCGTCGCGAACCGTCTGGAGGGTGATCCCCGGAGGCAGCTCCTTCCCGAGCTTCGCTACCATGGCCTTGACCCCGTCGGCCACGGCCACGGTGTTCGCGCCGGACTGCTTGAGGATGTCGAGGGCGAGGGCCGGGCGTTCGTCGAACAGGGCGAGGTTCTTCGGTTGCTCGACACCGTCGATGACCTGGGCCACGTCGCTCACCAGGATCGTCGTCCCCACCGCCCGCTTCACCGGGATCCTCCCGATATCGGCGGCGCTGTGCCCGCGCGCGGCCACTCGGACGAGGGCCTCCGTGGCCCCCCGATCCGCCGACCCTGCCGGAGCATCGATGTTTTCGCGTTGCAGCGCCTCGACGATCTGAGAAAGCGAGAGGCGATAGGCCTCGAGCTTCGGCCGATCGACCACGACCTGGATCTCGCGCTTCGACTCGCCCACGAGGTTCACCGCACCGACGCCGGCCACGTTCTCGAGGCGCCTCTTGATGACCTTGTCGGCCAGGTTGGTCGCCGCTTGCGGTGAGAGACCAGGCGCGTTGACCGCCACCGAAACGATGGGAAGGGCGTTCGGGTCGATGCGCTGGACGATGGGCTCGTCGATGTCGCGGGGGAGATCGCCGCGGATGCCGGCCACCTTGCCGCGGATGTCCTGGGAGGCCACCTGCGTCGAAACCTCCAGGCGGAACACGATCAGGATGTTCGAGAGACCCTCTTGGGAGGTCGATTCGACGTGCTTGATCCCCTGAACGGTGTTGATGGCCTCTTCGATCTTCTTCGTGACCTCGCGCTCCACGGTCTCGGGGGAGGCGCCCGGGTACGGCGTCGTCACGGTCACGACCGGGAACTCGACGTTGGGGAACTGGTCGACGTTCAACTGTCGGTACGACGTGATCCCCAGGACGGCGAGGGCCACCATCATCATCGTGGCCAGAACCGGCTGCCTGATCGAGAGATTGCTCAGGAACATGCCATCATCGCCTCTCCTTCACTCCGTGGCTGCGATCAATTCCGTCGGGCCGTTTGTGGTTCGACCAGAGCGCCGGAGCCGAGCGAGACCGGCGGATCGAGGACGACGACATCCCCCGCCTCGAGACCCTTGGTGACCTGGATGGCGTCGGGAGACTCGACACCCAGGGACACCGTGCGCCGCTCGGCCTTCCCCGCCGCCACGACGAAGGTTTGCGCCTCTCCCGGAGTCCCGCCGTCCCGGACGAGGGCTGCGGGCGGGACGACGAGCGCCTGCGCGACGTGCCCCGCCCGGACCGCCGCACGGGCAAAGAGCCCGCCGACGAGGTCCTTGTTTCCCGGAACCTCCACGACGACCTCGAAGGCGCGCGTCCGCTCTTCGACCAGAGGTGCTATGCGAGCCACTCGGCCCTTGGCCTCGAAGCCTGGCAGCGCGTCGACGGTGACGCCCACTTCCGAGCCGACTTTGGCCCGCGCCCAATCGCCCGAAGGAACCGGCGCCCGAAACTCCAGGACCGCATCGTCGACGAGCGTGAAGACGGGCGTCCCGACGGCGAGCATCGATCCTGGATCGGCGACGCGCTTCGCCACCCGCCCGTCGAAGGGCGCGGTGATCTGGCATCGCGCCTGGTGAACCGCGGCGATGGACTCCTCGGCCCGCGCCTGGCCACGAGATGCCTCGGCCACCTGGAGAGCCACTTCCGCGGCGAGGCGGTCCTTGTCGGTAATGCCACCGGTCTTCAGCAGGCTGTCCGCACGGTCCTTCTCGACGCCGGCCTGAGACCGGTTGGCGTCGGCCACCTCGAGCGCCGCCCGCGCGCGGTCGTGGGAGAGCCGGTAGTCGGTGTCGTCGAGGACCGCCAGAACATCGCCTTTGGCCACGCGGCTCCCCTCGTCGTGGACGATGCGCAGGAGCCGGGCCGACACCTCGGAGACCACCTGGACCTGCGCGCGGGGCCGCAGGGTTCCGGTGAGGACGAGGGTGTCGTCGAGATCGCGCCGCTCCACCACGGCCGTGCGCACAGGGACTCCACGGGGCTTCTCGGTGCCGGCGGCCGTTCCCGCGGAGCCTCCGCATCCGGCGAGCCCGAGGGCCATGGCTCCAGCGAGTGCGGCAAGGGCGAGACGTGTGGTCTTCATCTTCATTCCGTTCCTAGAGGATCGCGGGCCATCACGAAGCGCAGCATGGCGCGGGCGTTCGCATGGACGTATAAGGCCTGGCTGCGGTTGCTTTCCGCGAGAGTGAGAGCCGCCTGAGCGTCGAGAACCTCGAGTGTGTTGGCGGCGCCGAGGCGGTAGTTGGCCTGGGTCATGTCGAGGGCCTTCTGCGCCTGGGTCACGTTGAGGGTGGCGGCGTCCAGAACCTTCTCGGCGACCCGTAGTCGGTCCACGGCGTCCTTGGCTTCCAGGCGGATCTGGTTCTCGAGGGCGATCTTGTTCTGGCTGACCTTGTTGGCCTCGGCCTGGGCCTGTACGACCTTCCCCGCCGTGCGGAAACCATCGAAGACCGGGATCTTGAGGAGGACGCCTACGTTCCACTTCGAGAAGTCGCTTTCGAAGAAGTTCTCGGGCTTCCGAACCGACCAGCCGTAGGTCCCCGCGAAGTCGAGGGTCGGACGCCCCTCTCCCTTGGCGACGCCCACCAGCTCGCGGCGAATCTTCTCCTCGAGGGCGACGGCCTTGGCCTCGGGGCGATTCTGCCAAGCCTCGCGGACGGCGTCCTCGATCGAAACTGCGAGCGGAACGTAGTCGAGGGCGTCGGTGGGCGTCGCGGCTTCGTCGATGGGTCTTACCATCACGGCGTTCAGCCGACCACGGGCCAGGTCGGCCTGACCCTCGATCGAGAGGAAGGTCGCGCGCTCGTTCGCGAGGTTCACCTCGAAGCGAAGTACGTCGAGCTCGGTGGCGACGCCGGCCGAGCGGCGGTTCTGGGCCTGCTCGAGCTGCTGCTCCTTCTGCCAGACGGACTTCCGCGCGATACGCACCTTCTCGATGCTCAGCAGATAGTCGTTGTAGACCTGGATCGCCGCGAGAGCCACCGCCTGGCGCGCGCGCTGCAAGTCCTCCTGGCCGTACGCCCGACCGAGTCGCGCGGCCTTGATGGCGTGGCCCAGCTTGAAGCTGAAGAGGGTCTGCTTGAGCTGGGCCGTGCCCTCGTAAATGTTGGCGGGGATCGGCCGGAGCTGCTCCTTGAACTCGGGAGGGAACGAATCGAAGCTGCTGCTGTTGAGGAACGACGGGTCGCGGAAGCGGGTGAAGGTGCCGTAGGCCGTCAACTCGGGGAGCGCATCCGCCTTGGCCTCGGTGATGAGGCCGTCCAGCCGCCGGAGATCCTCGAGGCTCTTCTGGACGTCGGGGTTGGCCTGTAGCGCGCGGGCCACCGCCTCGGCCCGCGAGAGGTCTTCGGCGTCCGACGGAGAGGCCGCCGTCAAGAAAGCGAGGACCATGAAGGCGCAGGACTTGATACGGTCTCTCATCTCCATCCTTCAATGATGCTATTCACCAGGCTATCGGCAAGGGTCGGTGTCAGCTCCGGACGTCCCGTGATGATGGAACCGCAAAGCGACTCTCCGAGCGCGCCCATGAAGACGAGCAGCCGAATGTCCGTGGGGCCCGGCGCCAGCTCGCCTCGAGAGATGCCATCCTCCACGCACCGCCCGATCTCGGCCACCACCGCATCGTAGAACCGCGTGAAATCAGTCTTCGGCGCGGAGCTCGGCGGATTGTGGATGACGCTGAAGATGAACCGCATGACCTCGCGGTGCTCTTGCGCGTTCTCGAAGTAGCCCCGCGCGACCCGCTTGAGCCGCTCCGGGGCCGGGCCGGGCTCCTCCAGACGGGCGATCAGCTCGCGGCGGAAGTCTTCCAGCGCACCGTCGACGAGGGCCTTGTAGACCCCCTCCTTACTCCCATAGAAATGGTAGAGCGTCGGTTTCGTGATCCCCGCGGCCTCACATATCTCGCGGACAGAAGTGGCCTCGTAACCCTTGGACGAGAACAACTCCAGCGCTTTCTGAAGGATACGATCAGTGCTCTTGGCCTGAACTGTCGCCATCAGGCCTCTATACGTACCGGACGGTATAGAGGTTCCAGGGCTCGGAAAGAACAGGTGTGGTAGGCTTGGGGCCAATCCCCGTGGCCCCCTGGTTCCACCCGGGCGCCCCCGCTCGGGACCCCAAGGGTCCGGGACGGGGGGTGTCGACAGAATCACCCCGCAGGAGGGTTTTTGGCAGCCAATCAACAGGACGAGCAACGTCTCGCGCTCTTCATCGATTTCGAAAACATCGCCATCGGCGTCCGCGACGCCCACTACCGCAAGTTCGACATCAACCTCGTCCTGGAGCGCCTCCTGGACAAGGGCAAGCTCCTCGTCAAGAAAGCCTACGCCGACTGGAGCCGCTACTCCGACTACAAGCGCAGCTTCCACGAAGCCGCCATCGAGCTGATCGAGGTACCCCAGAAGTCCGTGGGAGGCAAGAACTCCGCCGACATCCGCCTCGTCGTCGACGCCATGGACATGTCGTTCCAGAAAGAGCACATCAATTGCTTCGTTGTGGCGTCGGGAGACTCCGACTTCTCTCCCCTCGTCTCGAAGCTCAAAGAGAACAACAAGTACGTGATCGGGCTGGGCGTGAAGAACTCCACCTCCGATCTGCTCATCGAGAACTGCGACGAGTTCATCTTCTACGAGGACCTCGTCCGCGGGCAGCAGCGGCCGCTGCCCGTCATGGCCAACGTGCCCGAGAAGGTCCAGGAGTGCTTCGCCCTCCTCGTCGACTCGATCCTCGCTCTGCAGCGCGAGAACAAGGAGGTCCTCTGGGGCTCCATGGACAAGGCGACCATGAAGCGCAAGAAGCCTTCCTTCATCGAGACCTACTACGGCTTCCGGACGTTCAGCCATCTCCTCGAGGACGCCCAGCGCCGGAACA
>JBGPYB010000227.1:0-5836 GCA_041493035.1 Vicinamibacteria bacterium
CCGAAGCCATAGCGGGGAAAAGGGCCAGGGCCGCCGCGACCAAAGTCTTGAACTTCATTGGAGCCTCCAGAAAACAGGGACCGCGAATCCTACACCGAGCGCGGCCACGCGTTTGACAGCGACGAAACGCGAAGGGTAGCCTCCGCGCCGTGTCCACCTCACCCGTCGTCGATCTTCGCTCCGATACCGTGACGCGGCCGACGCCCGCCATGCGACAAGCGATGGCGAAGGCGGAGGTCGGCGATGACTACTACGGTGAAGATCCAACCGTCAACCGTCTCCAGGAGCAGGTGGCCCGTCTCCTCGGCTTCGAGGCGGCACTTTTCGTTCCCGCGGGAACGATGGGCAACGAGATCGCCATCCGGATCCTTACGCGTCCGGGGGACCAGGTCGTGGTGGAGGAGAGGAGCCACGTCGTCGAGTACGAGCTGTCGGGGATGGCCGTCCTCTCCGGCGTCGTTCCCAGGATGGTGCGTGCTCCAGACGGCATCCTGACTCCGCCACTCGTCCGCCGAGTCCTGAAACCAGCGACTCTCAACCGAGCCGCGGCCACTCTCCTGATCATCGAGAACACCCACAACCTGGCCGGCGGCGTGATCACGCCCGTCGCTGAGATGCACGCTCTCATCACCTCTGCGCGCGAAGCCGGTCTGCACGTCCACATCGACGGCGCGAGACTCTGGAACGCCGCCGTGGCTCTAGGCGTGGCGCCCGCGGAGCTGGTTGCCGGCGCGGACAGCGTCATGGTCACGCTGTCCAAAGGCCTCTGCTGCCCAGCCGGGTCGCTGCTCGCGGCGTCGCGAGAGCGCATCGAAGCGGCCCGCCGGGTGCGCCAGCAACTCGGCGGCGGGATGCGCCAGGCCGGGATCCTCGCCGCCGCAGGTCTCGTGGCCCTGGAGACGATGATCGCCCGTCTCGGTGAGGACCATGCGAACGCACGGCTCCTCGCGACGGCCCTCGAAGGGCGCCGTGGCGTCGAGGGGGTCCCAGCGCAGACCAACATCGTCGTGGCGCGCCTCGCCCTGCGCACCGCCCCCGAGATCGTTGCGGCCTTCAAGGCGCGGGGCGTCCTGGCCTCGGCCATGGACACGGAGACTCTTCGTTTCGTCACACACAACGACGTGAGCCGGGCCGAGTGTGAGCGAGCGGCCGCAGAAATCGCCGCCGTCCTCGGATAGGCGGAGCTTCACACGGGAGAGTCAGAGACGACGTCATCGGCCATGCGGAAGGCCACCATCCGCACCCACACCGGCGAAGACGCGCCCTCTGGACTGATCCTGCCGGTTGTGGAGTAGCTCCCGCCTACCGCGCCGCGAACGGGCGATGCTATCGTCCGCCAATGAGGGCGGGAGCGTGAAGCGGGACCTCGGGGCGCTGGCGGAGCGTGAGCACGATCTCTTGATCGTCGGTGGCGGTATCCACGGCGTGGCCGCCGCCTGGGATGCGGCCGACCGCGGCTTGTCCGTGGCGCTCGTCGAGGCCGACGACTTCGGGTCCCGGACCTCGTGGAACAGCCTGAAGACCATCCACGGCGGTCTCCGCTACTTGCAGACCCTCGATCTCCGACGGATGCGGGAGTCTATCCGCGAGCGGCGGACGCTCCTCCATATCGCCCCCCAGCTCGTGCGGCCGCTCCCCTTTGTCGTGCCCAGCTACGGCCACGGGATGAAAGGTCGCGAAGCTCTGGCCGTGGCGCTTCGTCTCAACGACCTCGTGAGCGCCGACCGGAACAAGGGGCTGCCGCCGGAGCAACGCATCCCACCGGGGCGCCTGCTGTCGCGCGGTGAAGTACTGGAGCTCTTCCCGGGGATCCCCGCTGCGGGCTTGAACGGCGGCGCCCGCTGGACCGACGCCCAGGTGGAGAGCAGCGAACGTCTGACGGTCGGGTTCGTCCGCGCCGCCGCCGCCGCGGGCGCCGTTCTCGCCAACCACATCGAGGCCGAGACTTTCTTGCGATCGGGTTCCCGCGTGACGGGAGTAAGGTGCCGCGATCGCCTGGGAGACGCCCCTATCGACGTTAGGGCGCGCCTGGTGCTGAACGCTGCCGGTCCGGGAATGGACAGCGTCCTGAGTCTCGCCGGGATCGCGCGGCCAGCGACGCCACTCTTGCGGGCCGCGAACCTGGTTCTCTCCCGCAACCACGCGGGCTCCTGCGCGCTCGGCGCACCGACCGGAACGCGCCTTCTATTCCTGGTACCGTGGCGGGACCGCTCGATCGTGGGCACAGCGTACTGGCCCGCCCCGAGTCCCGAGCGAGACGACGCCTCTTCTCTCCTGGAGGAGGCGCGTCGTGCCTACCCCTGGGCGGGCCTCGTCGCGGGGGACGTCACCCTCGTTCATCGCGGTCTCGTCCCCGGCCGCGACGGAGCCGCAGGTCTCGTCACACGCCACCGCCTCATCGACCACGAGAGAGACGACCACGTGCCGGGGCTCATCTCGGTCCAAGGCGTCAAGTACACGACGGCGCGTGGCGTCGCCCAGGAAGCCATCGATCTCGCGCTCAGTCGACTCGGTCGCCGCGGTGGGCGCTGCCGGACGGCATCGGTTCGTCTCGCTCATGCGCGTCCCCTCGAGGGATCTCTCGAGGCGCGAGCCCGCATCGCCGCGCGCGACGAGATGGCCCTGACCCTGGCCGACGCGGTCCTCCGGCGCCTCGACCTCGGGACGAGTGGCACTCCCGAGGCGGCCGACGTGGACATCGCGGAGGCGGTTCTGGCCGCCGAGCACGGCTGGAGCCCCCAGCATCGCGCCACCGAACGGATCGCCTTGCAAGCGACCTATGTGAACGCCGGCGTCCAAAGCGGCTAGAATCCCGCTCAGGCCCGATTCCATGAAGCAGACCGATCCGTCTCGGCCGAAGGCGGGGACCGCCCCCGACCTGCAGACGCAGGATCGGACGATCCACGCGCTTCTGTCCCTCGTGGACGACCTCACGGTCGAGCGCGACGAGGATGGGCTCCTGCGCTCCACACTCGAGCACGTCGTGCGCACCCTCGGTCTCGCCGGCGGTGTCACGTTACTGCTCAACGCCGACGAGGATCTCGTTCCCGCGGCTGAGTTCCAGTTCCCCCGTGGTGCGCTCGAGTCGGCCGTGGACCTCGCTCAGTCGGCTTTCGACCAGGGACGGCCGCTCGTTCGCGACCGCCCCGAGGGGGGATGGCTCGCCGTAGCTCTCCTCAAGACCAAGCAGCGTCCCCTCGGCGTTCTCTCCCTCATCGACACGAACCCGGACAGCGTGCCTCCGGACATGGACCTTCTCGAGGCCCTCGGCAAGCAGATCGGCACCGGCCTCGACAACGCTCGTCTCTACGCCCAGGTTCGCGCCTCCTCGCAGCGCGCCGAGTTCTTGAACCGCATCACCTCGACCCTCACCTCGAGCATGGACTTGAAAACCGTGGTCCCGGCGTTCGCCCGGGAGATTGCGGCCCTTCAGTCCTTCGATCGTCTCGCGTGCGGTTTCGTCAACGAGTCGGGGGACTATATCGAGATCACGGCCCATCCCGAGGAGACCGCGTGGGGTCTTGGGAGTGTCCTTCCCGTGGTCGGGAGCGGACCGGGTTTCGTCGTCCTCAACAACAAGGCTGTCCTTCAACGCGACCTTCTCCACAGCCACCGCTTCATCGAAGACATGCGCCTTCTCGAGGAGGGGATCCGGTCCTACGTCATCCTTCCCTTGAACAGCCGCGGGCGCAGCATCGGCGTCCTGGCTCTCGGGTCGGCGCAGAGCGGCGCCTACGACGACGAGAGCGTGACCGACGTGCAGCCCCTCGCCGACTCCGTGGCCCTCGCCTTCGAGAACGTGAGGCTCTTCCAGAAAACGCGGGAGCTGTCGATCACCGACGAAGTCACGCCCCTCTACAACTTCCGCTTCTTCCACCAGATCCTCGACCGTGAGCTGAAGCTCGTCGACCGGTACAAGTCGATGCTGTCCCTGATCTTCCTGGACCTCGACCGCTTCAAGCCGATCAACGACCAGTTCGGCCACCTCCGGGGGAGCCGCGTCTTGCGCGAGGTGGGTTTCTTGATCCGGGCCGCCGTGCGGGAGACCGACTATCCGGCGCGGTACGGGGGCGACGAGTTCGTCGTGATCCTGCCGCAGAGCGACGGAGAGGCGGCGCGGGCTCTCGCGGCAAAACTGCGGCGCCTGATCGAGGAGCACACCTTCCTCCAGGAGGAGGGGATCAACGCCCGGATCGGGGCGTCCCTCGGTATCGCGACCTACCCTCTCGAAGCGCGATCCAAGGAGTCCCTCATTCGACTGGCCGACGAGCGGATGTACGGCGACAAAGACGAACGCAAGTCCGGGCGCTGAGACGCGCGGTCAGCGGCGGCGGGCTGACGCGATGATCATGTACCCCGACGCCCAGGGGATGACGGCGTCGAGGACCGAGAGTGCCGCGACGAAAGGGTAGATCGCGGAGTAGGCCCGGAACATCTTGGCGTGGCGGGCCACGTCGGACCCCGTCACCACCATTCCCTTGGACGAGCCCTTCTTTCCGAGTCGCTCCACGCCCCAGTTGATGGCGGTATCCACCAGCTCGGAGAAGAAGCGGGAGTAGGTGTGGTGCGCCTCCAACTCGAAAGCGGGCGCCAGGAGCTCCCGCAGGCGCTCCGGCGTGTAGCCCGGGCGGAGATGGCCGTGCTTTGCGTCGGTCTGCCCCAGGGCGTGACGCAGGCGGCGAAGGAGAGTCCGCTTGAGGTGCGGCGTGTTCACCACGAGACGCCCGCCCGGCCTCGTGACGCGGCCCAGCTCCGCCACGAAGGCCCCCTCGTCGGAGGCGTGTTCGAGCATATCCACTACGACCACGCGATCGAAGGCCGCATCGCCCCAGGGGAGCCGCCGGCCGTCGATCTTGTGGACGTCGCTCCCCACGAGCCCGCGAATCGATGCGACGGCCTCGTCGGTCAAGTCAGCCGAGGCCCACTCGCCCCCCGACTGGCGCAGCATCAAGCTGATGACGCCGTTGTCCGAGCCCAGGTCGAGGCAGCGAAGCCCCGCCGTCGGCCCGAGCGCCCCCTGGATCTCCGCGAGCTTCCGCTTCTTCAGCACCGAGCGGCGGAAGAGAGCGACGGCCCAGGACGCTTCAGCCACGCGGTTCGAGCCTCAAGAGGACCGGCGAGCCCAATAGCCGTGTGGCGCCCACGCCTGCGGCCGCACCTTCGAGAGCCCGCGCAAACGGAGCCATCCCGATCGCGCGATGGAGAGCCATGGGCAGGAAGAACTGTGGCCGGCGCGCCGTGGGCCGGAAGCCCTGCGCGGCGAAGGCGTCCACGATCTCTCCGTCCTTGAAGACACGGAAGGGCCGCGTGTCCTTCTCGATCCCCTTCTTGACGCCAAAAAAGAGACCCGAGAGAGCGTTGACGCTCCGCACCGTGGGATAGTCCACGAGGACGGCGCTCCGAGCCACCCGGGACAGCTCGGCAATGAGCCGAGGCCACTCCACCACATGAGGAAGCAGCCGATATGAGAGGGCGATGTCGAAGGAGTCGTCCGCGAAGGGAAGCTTCACCAGGTCCCCCGCCTGGAAGCGTGCCCGCCCCGCGTCCACCCACGTCCGCACACGCTCGCGGCAGACCTCGGCGCTCCCCAGGATCGTGACGTCCCAGCCGCCGTCGACGAGAGGACCGGTGACCTGGCCGTGGCCGCCGCCGACATCGAGAACCTTGGCCCGCGGCCACCCGCGCAGAAGATCCAGCGTGGCCTTCGACTGTGTGTCCAGAAAGAAGGCCCCGACGCCTCCGGAGAAGCGCTGTGCGTATTCCTCCGACGACGTTTCGACATCGGCGTCCTCTCGTTCACCGGTCTGCGGGTCCAAGTTCGGTAGTGTATCCTCCG
>JBGPYB010000148.1:0-11584 GCA_041493035.1 Vicinamibacteria bacterium
CCTTGGCGAGGCCGTCCGTAAGCTGCGCGCCGAGGTCGAGCAATTGCGGGATGAGCAGCGGGCCGCGCGCGAGGCGGCGCCGTAGCGTCTCGCCTTCCACGTGCTCCATCACGACGTAGTGGGCGCCGTCCTGGCCGGCGGCCACGCCGACGTCGTAGATCTGGACGATGTTCGGATGGTTGAGCGCCGAGGCGGCGCGCGCCTCGCGGTCGAGCCGATGGAGCAGTTCAGGATCAGCGCCGAGGTGCAGCACCTTGAGCGCCACCGTCCGCCCGAGCCGCGTGTCGCGGGCGCGGTAGACCTCGCCCATGCCGCCCGTCCCCAGGCGGTCGATCACTTCGTAGGAGCCGATGCGCGCTCCGGGTGTGAGGGCTTGCTCCACTCGCGCGGAGGTTACCACGGCGGCGGGGCTGCGGAGGGGCCGCGGTCGGGCCAGCGGACGCGCATGGAAGAAATCGTGCTCTACACGGTCGAGAGGGGCAAGATCGTTCGGGAGGAGTTCTTCTACAAGACGTCCTGAGCGCAGGTCCCGTGCTCGATTCGCCTATTTGTGCGCTCCCTGGGAGCTCGCGTCGAGGGGCTTGATCAGGATTTTCGACCCCCGCTTGCTCTCCTCGTACCGTGCTCGCCGGGCAGGGGGCAGATCCTCCGGCGTCCCCTTCGTGAAGCCGCCCTTGGATTGGAAGAAGTTGAAAGCCTGCGTCGACAGCGCGAAGAGCGTCCGTAGGCCGACTTCGCGGGCACGGCCTTCGACGAATTGCACCATGCGCCGCCCGATACCCTGGTTCTCATGAGAGGGCCGGACGCAGAGACAGGCCAGCTCTCCCATGCCTTCCTCCGCGTGGACGTGGAGAGCGACGCAGGCCACGGGATTCCCGTCGATCTCGAAGAGGTAGTAGTCCTTGAGCTGCTGCTCGATGGCGGCAGCGCTGCGCGGTAACAGTTCCTCGCTCTCGATCGAGGGCTGAAGGAGCTGCACGAGGCTCCGGACGTCCCGCTTGCGGGCGCCGCGAATGTTCTGGTACTCGTTCGCGTGGACCAGAGTCCCGATCCCCTCGTTGGAGAAGGCCTCGGCCAGCAAGCCCTCGTCGACGCGCCCGTCGATCACGTGAACGCGTGGAACGCCTGACCGGCAGGCCGCGAGCGCATTGCGCGCCTTCGAGACCTGTGCCGGCGCGATCGTGCCCGCCTCGAGCGCCTGGGCGAGCTGATCCACGGCGATGTGCTGGGCGAGAACGCCGCCCACGAAGAGCCCCTCGGCCGCGGTGAGAAAAAGGAGCTTGACCGCACCGAGAGCCTTGGCCAGCTCGAGAGCGATCGCATCGGAGTTGACGCGGTAGGTGCGGCCGTCCCTATCGAGCCCGAGGGGCGGGACGACCGGCACGATGCCGTTGTTCAGCAGGGTTTGAAGAAGCTCGACGTCGATGCGTTCAACGCGACCGGTCAGGAGGTGGTCGACTCCCTGAATGATTCCGAGGGGGTGAGCGATGACGGCGTTGGTGCTGGCTCCGCGCAGGTCCGCGGCGCGGAGGCTTTCGAGAATTTCGTGGGTCAACCGGCTCGCGGCGGTCAGGGCGAGCTCAAGGGTTTGAGGGTCGGTCACGCCGGAGCCCTCCAGGTCCGAGGGTTCCGCGGCCCCAGCCTGGCCGAGCGCCTGGATCTGGGCGGCGGCGCCGTGGACCAACACCGTCCGGATGTTGAGCGACCAAAGGACGGCGATGTCCATCACGATATTGCCGAAGTTCTCCTCTTCGACCATCGCTCCGTCCACGGCGACGACGAAGACCTTCTCCCTGAAGCGGGGCACGTAGCGGAGGATGCCGCGGAGATCGGCGGGCTTCATCGCTCCCGTCCTTTGCTCAGATCGCGCCCATCGCGCGTCTTCGGGTAGGGGCGATCCCCTGCCAGGCCCGCCCAGAGCACATGGTTGAAGCGGATGACATCCAGGCGGTCTTCGACGCTGAAGTCGAGGCCCTGCGTTTGCGCGTCCCAGTAGGCCGCATCGTGACGGGGCCGCTCCGGGAGGTCCCCGCCCTTGTCGGCGGTCTGAGGGAGCGGCAGGGCCGTCGTGCGGAGCACGCCGGGGACGACGGCCGAGTAGCTCCAGTGCCTCCGCACCGGCTCGAAGACGTCCATCATCGGCTCCTGTAAGCCGTCGAAGAGCCCGAGCGGATCGATCCCCAGGACGTCCTCGATGGTGCGGAGCATGCTGACCGTGGAGTAGCGCCGCGAGACGACCGCCCCTTGCTTCACGAACGGCCCGAGGACAAAGGCGATGCTGCGGTGGGCGTCGACGTGATCGGCCCCGTCCTGGGCATCGTCCTCCAGGACGAAGATCAGCGTGTCGTCCTTGTAACGGCTCTTCGAGACCGCTTCGATCACAAGCCCCAAGGCGTAGTCGTTGTCGGCCATCTCGGTCTCGACGGTGTCGACGCCATCGATGGCTTCCTTGAAGCCGCCGAAGTGGTCGTGGGCAAGGCGCATCAGCGTGAGGTTCGGCAGCGCGCCGCTCGCCACGTATCCCTCGAACTCGCGCCGCCATTCCTTCACCCGCCAGAAGTCGGGATAGGTCTGGTCGAAACCGCGGTAGTAGGGGTCGGTAACGCTCGCCAGGAAGGGGTTGGCGCAGAAGGCTACGGTCAGGCCCTCCGCGAATGGATCGTGGGGCTTCGGGAGGATCGCCGGCGGCGAGGCGGGGGCGCCTTCGCGGTGGAGGTCCAGGAAGAAGCCGTAGTTGCGGACGGTAAGACCGCGGCGCCGCGCGCTGTCCCAGAGATAGCCCGCTCCCGCCGCGCCATCGGGGCTGTCGGGCGCCGAGACATCGGCGTTGCCGGGGAGGAGGTCGGGATCGTTGGGGGTGTCGGGGTTGGCCGCGAGGCGCTCGGGGAGCGTGGCCAGGCCCACGTTGACATTCCGGTTGGTCCCCTCGGAGTCGTAGCTCAGGCCGTGCTGCGCGTAGTTGACCGGCACCATCTTTTCGACCAGCTCCGTCGAGCGCGCCGCGGTGGACCAGAGCCAGCCCTCGCCGCTCACATCACCGCTGTCGTAGAAGTTGTCGAGGGTCACGAATTGGCGCGCGAGGTGGTGATGGTTCGGCGTCAGCGCCTCCGGGAGGATCGCGAGCTTCGGGTCGCCGTTTCCCTTTTCGAGATCGCCCAGCACCTGATCGTAGGTCCGGTTCTCCTTGACGATGTAGATCACGTGCTTGATCTGTGAGCGGATTGCGGCGGGGAGGCGCCCTTCCTGGGCGCGGTCCACGTCTCGAAAGCGGTTGTTCTTGGCAACCCGCCTTGTCAGGCCACTCCAGTCTTTCGCCTCCGGCGTGGGAAGCGTTAGGAGACCGCCCCGGTTCAACTGCAGGATGTATTGGTTGGCGCCCTCGCAGCGATCGTTGTCGTCGTCGCCAAACACCTTGGTGCTGTTGCGGCAGCCGAGCGGGTTGGCGCCGGTCGGGCTCTTGCCGTTCGCCACGTAGAGCTGCTTTCCGTCGTGGCTGACGCTCACTGCGTTCGGATACCAGCCCGTGGGGATGAGAGCGGAGACCTCGCCCAGGCCGTTCGTGCCGCGAGCGGCGAGCGAGACGACCGCAACGGAGTTGGCGCCGCCGTTCGTGACGTAGAGCGTGCCTTCGTCGGGGGAGAGCGCGAGGTTGTTCGGGCTCGAGCCCTTCCATCCGC
Organism: Vicinamibacteria bacterium; assembly: GCA_041493035.1. Lineage (GTDB taxonomy): Bacteria > Acidobacteriota > Vicinamibacteria > Fen-336 > Fen-336 > JBGPYB01. The sequence goes on from JBGPYB010000148.1 coordinate 3,678, forward strand.
GCAGGTTCTTGAAGACCGACTGAGGCGCCGTGGTCGAGATCTGACCAAGGACGCGGCGGGAGGCGGTGTCGATCACCGTCACGGCATCGCCGCTGCCGAGAGCTGCGAAGAGCCGGCGCCCTCCACCATCGAGAAGAAGCTGATTGGGCTGGCCCTTGAGCGCCAGGCGCCCTGTCACGGCGGGCACGTCGCCCAAGCCGAGAATGACGACCTCCCGATCGCGAGGACTCGATACGTAGGCCTCGTCGCCCCGGATCGAGATGGCGAGGGGATAGGACCCGCCCGGGACTCCGGTGGACTTCGGATCGATCTTCCCAGGGCGTAGCTCCACCTCAGCCATCACGGTGCGCTTCACGAGATCGACGACGCTGACCGAATCATTCTCGAAGTTCGCGGCCAGAAGGCGCGTGCCCGCAGCGTTGACCGCGAGACCGGCGACCATCGGCTTCACCTTGATGCCGAGGCCCGTCTTGTGGCCCAGCGCTATCGGGGGTTCGGTCTCGCGCCATTCGGCGCCGGCACGAGCGAAGGCGTGGACCACGTCGTCAACGCCTCCCGCGACATAGAACCCCTCGCCGTTCGGGTTCCACGCGAGGCCGAGGAAGCTCTGCTTGATCACGAGGACTTGCGTCCCCCGCGGCGTGCGCCCGGAGATGTCGTAGACGAAGACGTATTCGCCTGAGTTCGGTTTGTCCTCGGCGCCCTCGGCCGTCATGTTGATGTTGTAGCCGCTCGTCAGGACGAGGAGGGTCTTGCCGTCGGGGCTGATCGCCGTGAGAACGGGCTGGCCGGCCCTGAAGTTGGGGTAGGCGGCAAGACCGGGGTTCAGTGCGAGGGCGACCGCCCCTCGTGCGGCCGTCGGCGTCACCGTCACGCCCATCGGCAACGCCTGCCCGTCGTCGTCATCCGGATGCCCCAGGGCCGGCAAGGCCAGAGCCAGGAGGCACAGGAGCAGGGCGCACGCAGCGTCTCGCGATTTCATCGCTGGAGATGGTAACGGAAGCGCTGCGGCTCGACCAGCGACCGGCTACGCTGGAGCTTGTGTGGCGCTCACGCTGAGCGGGTCGTATCCGGCGGGGTGCTCCATCTGTTGTCGCTCGCCGCACGCGGGGCAGTAGAAAACGGCCAGCCCTGCGTCGAATTTTCCCGCATCGAGCGTCACGAGGACCTGGGCCGCGCACCCACGGCACTGCGTCTTGGTTTGCCACGTCGCGTTCATTGCATGGCCAAGGTTGGAACTCTATCTTACCCCCGCCGCCCGCCCGACCTATACTCTCGGGCGTACGGCAAGGTGAGGGTGCCATGCCCTGGCAGAGTCAGATCTGGTACGGGTTCAACAAGGGGACCGTCAACGGCCGCGCGCCGAACGTTTCTGGCGTGTACGCCCTGAAAGGCTCGGATGGGCGGTGGCTTTACGTAGGCGAGTCCGCCAGCATCGCTTCCGGCCTGCTCCGGCATTTCGCGGGCGGGAACCCTCGCATCGTCGAAGGCCAGCCGACCACGTTCAGCTTCGAGCTCTGCGATGCGCACGAGAGGGCCGCGCGCCGAGACGCGCTCATCGCAGAGCTACTGCCTGGGAAGCGACCGCCCGGGACGCCTTGACTCGCCGCCGGTCTCACCAGTGCCCGTCGGCTGCATGGCAGCAGGATGAGAGCATATGGCACGCTTCCCTCAGAGGCTGTCGCGTCGTGCGCTGTATCAAGAGGGCGTCATGACAGGGACATACATCGAATTCGCGGGTGAGGGCCGCGTGCCGATCAAGGCCTGGGTGCGGGGTGTGCCGCTCGACGAGGGCGCTCGTCGCCAGCTCGAGAACACGGCGAGTCTTCCCTTCGTCTACAAGTGGATCGCAGCCATGCCGGACGTGCACTGGGGTCTGGGCGCGACCGTCGGCAGCGTCGTCGCCACCAAGGGCGCGATCGTTCCAGCGGCCGTGGGTGTCGACATCGGCTGCGGCATGGCCGCCGTCCGGACGACCCTGCGCGCTTCCGACCTGCCGGACAACCTGCGTTCGATGCGCGACCACATCGAGGGTGCCGTGCCCGTGGGTTTCACGGCCCGTCGCGGCGGTCGCGACAAGGGCTCGTGGAACGACCCGCCCGATCGCATTGGCCGGGCGTGGAGGTCGCTCGAAGGGGGCTACGAGAGGCTGATCGAGCGTCATCCGAAGCTGGGCCGAAACCGTTCTCCCGCCTCGCAGCTCGGAACGCTGGGCAGCGGAAACCACTTCATCGAGGTCTGTCTCGACGAGGAGGATCGCGTCTGGTTCATGCTGCACAGCGGCTCGCGCGGCGTGGGCAACCGCATCGGCAGCTACTTCATCGAGCGCGCGCGTGAGGACATGCGCCGACTGATGGTCAACCTGCCCGACCGCGACCTCGCGTATCTGCGTGAAGGCACCGAAGGCTTCGACGAATACGTCCGGGCGGTGGAGTGGGCTCAGTCGTATGCGTCGCTGAACCGTCGTTCCATGATGGCGTCGATCGTCGAAGCGGTCGGGTTAACGCCGAGCCTGCGTCCGTTCGAGACCACGGCGGAAGTGGTGGACTGTCACCACAACTACGTGGCGCGTGAGAGGCACTTCGGCGAAGACGTGCTCGTGACGCGCAAGGGAGCCGTGCGCGCGGCCGAGGGCGATCTGGGCATCATCCCGGGTAGCATGGGGACCCGTTCCTACATCGTGCGCGGCAAGGGGAACCCGGAGAGCTTCACGAGCTGCAGCCACGGCGCCGGCCGAGCGATGTCGCGTACGGAAGCCAAGCGCCGTTTCACGATCGCCGACCACGAGGCCGCGACGGCCGGAATCGAGTGCCGCAAGGACGCAGGCGTGATCGACGAGACGCCGGCTGCGTACAAGTCCATCGATGCCGTGATGGAGGCGCAGAAGGACCTCGTCGACATCGTGCACCGCCTGCGCCAGGTCGTGTGCGTGAAGGGATGAGAAGAGACCGATGCTGGAATGGCCGTGTGATGCGCAAGCCGCCAGTGCGCATCTCAGGGGTGAGATGATGTTTGGCGATGAGAACAACGCTCACGCTTGCAGATGATGCGCTGGACCTGGCCCGAAGCCTCGCTCACCGAAAGCGCCTGACCCTGGGAGCGGCCGTGTCGGAGCTCGTCCGGTCGGGGGCACAGCGTCCGGTACCGACGATGGAGCGTCAGGGCCTCACTGTCGTCCGGCTGCCGGCGGGAAGCGCGCGAGTCACCGTGGGAGCCGTGGACAAGCTTTCCGATGAGCCGCCTTGAAGACGGCTCTCCCCGACGTCAACGTTCCGATCGCACTCCTCTGGCCCGCTCACGAGCATAACGACGCAGCCCACGACTGGTTCGCCGCGCGCGGGTCGCGCTCGAGGTGGGCAACCTGCCCGCTGACGCAGATGGCGTTCGTGCACATCGTCTCGAACCCGGCCTTCTCGCCCGACGCGTTGGCGCCGGCAGAGGCGTTGGGTGTGCTGGAGCGGAACCTCGCGCATCCGCGGCACGAGTTCTGGCCGGACGCCATCGGTCTTGCGGAAGCCGTGGGACCTGTGGCGCCCCGTCTACAGGGGTATCGCCAGATCGCCGATGCCTACTTGCTGGGGCTTGCGCTCAAGCGCCGGGGGACGCTGGCCTCGTTCGACCGGGGCGTGCGAGCCCTGGTCATGGGCGTGCGAGCCCTGCTCGACATCGTGCCCACAACTCCGGCCCCCCGCCCCGCGCCCTGAGCGGCGCAGAGTCCTCGCGCTCACGTCCAAAGCCGCAGGCCGCCATTGGTCCGAAGTCGGCGTCCCTGGGGGGCATGGCACCCTCTTCCGTGCGGGGATCGGTGATGGTCGTGTAGCGGAGGACTAGCGCCGTAGGGACAAGTAGGATGCTGACGTGGACGATCCCCCCCAGCTCGCGCCACCGGACGAAATCCTTCGCGCCCTCGTAGCCCGCCTCGATGGCCGCGCTGGCGCGCTGGAGAAGGTCTACCTGCGGTCGCTCAACCCGAAACATCGCTGGGCTCGTTCTTCGTTCTCTGATGTTGAGGAGGAGTTCCGGTACAAGACGATTTGGGTTGCAAAGGCTCTGAGAGAGCGCCTTGGTTCGCCAGATCACTCAGCCTTTGTCTCTCTGGCGCATTCCAGCGTCTCCGGTGTGCGTGCAGCCGCCTGGTTCTTTGGTTCGGCGGTGGGCTACGTCGTGGAGCGGGAGGCTCTCTTGTCCCGGCGATTCCGCCGAGTCATTCTTGGCGCTGTCGCGCCGCGGTCGCACCCGCCACCAGATCCCGACGGCCTGGACGCACGGGATGCCGTGTCGATCCTGCGCCAGCATGTCCTACACTGATCTGGAGAGCCGGTCTGTTGCGTCGATCGGGTGAGGACGAGAGGTGTTGGGCCGACGCCAGGAGCCGGTTGCCGCGACTTGATATCATCGCCGCATGTCCGGTGTGCTCTACGCGCTGCTCTGCCTGATCTGGGGATCGACTTGGCTCGCGATCAAGGTCGGCTTGGTCGGTGTGTCCCCGTTCTTGGCAGCGGGCCTCCGGTTCCTGCTGTCGACATTCCTCGTTGGCCTTGTACTCCTCGGCCGGCGCAAGCGTGTTCTGCTCACTCGGGACCACAAGATCTGCGTGCTCTCCCTCGGCCTGCTCGTGTTCTGGCTCGACTACGCCGCTGTCTACTGGGCCGAGACTCGCATCTCGAGCGGGCTGACGGCGATCCTGTTTTCCACGATGCCGCTGATGACGTCGCTGCTGAGCGCGTACTGGATGCGCAGCGAGACGCTGAGCGGCCGCAAGGTTGTCGGCATCCTGGTGGGCGTCTTTGGGACCGCGCTGCTCTTCTGGCCCCACGAGCGCTTAGGACTCGAACAGGTGCTCGGGATGCTGGCCGTGCTCGGCGCGAGCCTGTGCGCCGCGATCAATCTCGTGATGATGAAGAAGCATGGACGCGACGGCGACCCGTTTGTGCTGAACTTCTTCGGTATGGGGCTCGGCGCAGCCTGCCTGCTCACCATGAGCGCTGCCATCGAGAGTTGGTCGGCAGTCGGCTGGAGCCGGGTCAACGTCCTGGCGCTCCTCTACTTGTCCGTCATTGGCTCGGTGGTCGCGTTCTCGGTTTACTATCACCTGATCAAGAGCATGGATGCGACGATTGTCAGCCTGAGCACGCTCGTCATCCCAATCGTGGCGTTGGCCCTGGGCCGCGTATTCCTCCACGAGACCGTGCGGCCGATGGCCGTCGGGGGCATCGCGACAATCCTAGCCGGCGTCGCCGTGGCGATCGTGCCGGGTGGGGCTATGGCGATGAGCAGCCGGGAACACAGCTAACAAACGTCCGGGGACATGGCTAGCAGTCGCCGGTAAGAGGCTCCCGAGGGCTCCACACCCTTTTCCGCGGCTGAAGAGCGGGGATCGGTGATGGTGGCCTAGCGAAAGAGGGTTTCGGCCGATTGGCCTACCGCAGGTGGTCTCGGCGTCACGCCGTCAGCGCGGGAATCGAGGAGACGATGGCCAAGACCGACTTCAAGTCCGTAGACGAGTACATCGCGAAGCACCCTGAAGACGTGCAGTTGATCCTGCAGCGTGTCCGCAGCACCATTCGCAAGGCCGTGCCTGGCGCCGAGGAAGTGATCAGTTACCAGATCCCCGCGTACAAACTGCGTGGTGGTGGTGTGCTCTACTTCGCCGGGTGGAAGCAGCACTACTCGCTCTATCCCGCCACCGATCGCCTCGTCGCGGCGTTCAAGGACGACCTTGCACCGTACGAGGTCAACAAGAGCACGATCCGCTTCCCGCTCTCCAAGCCCGTCCCCGTGAAGTTGATCGAGCGCATCGCGAGGTTCCGCGCGAAGGAAGCTGTCACGCGCGCAAGGCCGAAGCAGGCAGGGCCGAAGAGGCGCGGGTGAGCCGTGGCGCCGCACCGACAAAGCAGAGGAGGTCCTGAATGCGGTTGATGAGGGTGCTGATCGCCAGCATCCTTCTCTCGGGTCAGTGGTTGAGGGCTGCGGAGCTGCCAAGCGTGGCGCTGCCTGAACCATTGGCTCGGGTGCTCACCGACTACGAAAGGGCCTGGCAGAAGAAAGACACTGTCGCTCTCGCGGCGCTATTTGCAGACGACGGATTTGTCTTGTCGGGTGGTGTTCCGCCCGTCCGGGGTCGAGCCGCCATTGAGAAGCACTACGCCGGCCAGGGAGGCCCCCTGTCTCTTCGCGCGCTCGCCTTCGCGACTGACGGCTCAGCGGGGTACATCATCGGAGGCTTTGCTCGACAGAAGGGCGAACCCGATATCGGGAAGTTCACGCTGACGTTGCGTAAGGACTCGGCCGGGCGCTGGCTGATCGTGTCGGACATGGACAATGGCAACTCACGGCCGTAGCTGGCAGGCACGATGGGCGAGCGGCCTAGGCGGGGCCCCCACCCAATCTCTTCACTTGTCCGGTTCCAGGCCCATGCACTAGCATGCCACTCCTACCTCACAGAGTGACTCAGGAGAACAGCGATGCGAAACACGATCTTGGCGCTGATCATGGCCTTTGCTCTCGTCACCGGAGATCTCCATGCAGCGACTCCCAAGACTCCCCCGGCGGATGTCGGACCGGGCCGCATCGCCTGGTTCGACATCACCACGACCAGCCTGCCGCGGTCCAAGGAGTTCTACGGGAAGCTCTTTGATTGGCAATTTACCCCCGTCCAGGGCACCGATCTGGCGGCAGAGATCGTCGCGGGTGGCACGGCAATCGGGACGCTCCGCGTTGCGGACGGCACAATCGCCGCATTCAACGGAGTGGTCTATGTTCAGGTGACCGACATCCAGGCCAGCTGCAAGAAAGCGAAGGAGCTGGGGGGAACGATCCCGGCTGGGTTTCCCTTCAACCTGCCGGACGGCATCGGAGCCGTCGCCGTGGTCGTCGATCCAGCAGGCCACCCGGTTGGCCTGTACTCGAGGACCCCACTCCCGACGGTGCCTTCCCCGACCAAGTGAGGAAGCGCCCAGAGAATACGTTCGAGGGCGACTACGAGCGCCTGCTGGGTGGAGAGGGCCAGCAGAGGGGACGGAAAAGGATTGGCGTCCCTGGTGGGATTCGAACCCACGATCTCAGCCTTGAAAGGGCTACGTGCTAGGCCTCTGCACCACAGGGACGGGGACGGTTGACCCGATGGGTTGAGCGGGTCGAGGGGCCGATCGACGAAGTGTACCATGGGGCTCCGGACGAGGCGGAGGCATGGGACTGTCGTCGCGAGCGGCGCTGGGTGTCGCCGTCGGGGCCTTCATCGTCCTGGCGGCGACCTTCGACGAGGGAGTGCGCTGGCCCCACGGTGCCAAGATCCCCGTCTGGATCGAGAACGTCAACGTCCCGGAGGAGCAGCGGGAGATGGTGCGGCGGGCCTTCCGCGTTTGGGAGGGCGCCGCCGACGCGGCCTTCCGTTTCAGCGAGACGGACGCATTCCCGTCGCAGGGGATCCGCGTCCGCTTCGTGAACGACGATGAGAACTTCGGCGAGGCGATGCCGTACCTCGACACCCGCACGCGCGAGATCGTGAAGGCCGACGTCGTCGTGAATCGCGATATCGTCGGCGATCCGCTGCACAAGAAGATGGTCGTCTACCTGACGGCACTTCACGAGATCGGTCACGCCCTGGGGCTCGGGCATACCGAGCGGTGGGGATGCATCATGTACAAGTTCCGGCAGTCGAGCGATCCGCCGCGGGTGTTCGTGGGCTATCGCAGGAAGCTCCGATCGGAGGCCGACATCGGCAGCGATCGCGCGACGGGGCTCGCCGACGAGGACCGGCGGGCCCTGCGCCGGCTCTACGCTCCCTAGGCGGCGCGCCGCAGCGGGGTCTCGACGACCGACCGGACGACAGGCGTCGCCTCGGGCTCGCGGATGGGCTCGAAGGCCGCATCGGCCTCTCGAACGGTCCACAAGACGAGGGCGCTCCC
>JBGPYB010000008.1:0-57601 GCA_041493035.1 Vicinamibacteria bacterium
GCCTTCGCCCGCGAGGTATCTCGATGAAGGTGATGGTGACGGGAGGCGCCGGCTACATCGGCGCCCACGTGGCGAGGGCCCTGGCCGAGCGCGGGCACGCACCGGTCGTGCTCGACGATCTTCGCGCGTCTACGGCGGAGCGGGCCCACGGCCTGCCGCTCGAGCGGGTACGCCTCGAGGACACGTCCACGCTGACCGCGGCCTTCGAGCGCCATCGCCCCGAGGCGGTCGTTCACCTCGCAGGCTCGATCAGCGTCGGCGAATCGGTGCGCGACCCCGAGAAGTACTGGGTCAACAACCTGGGGGCCGGCGCCAGCCTCCTCCTAGCCTGCGCGCGCATCGGCGTGAAGACATTCCTCTACTCGTCCACGGCCGCGGTGTACGGCAACGCGCTCGTCTCGCCGATCCCCGAGGGAACGAGTCTCGCCCCAACGTCCCCTTACGGCGCGTCGAAGCTCGCCTTCGAACGTCTCCTCCACGGTGCCGCGCCCGTTCTCGGCCTCCGCTCGGCGGCGCTCCGTTATTTCAACGCCGCGGGGGCGCGTCCCGAGTGGCGGGTCGGGGAAGAACACGATCCCGAAGAACACCTGATCCCGCGCGCCATCGGAGCGGTTCTCGGGGGACGACCGGTGCAGGTCTATGGGACCGACTACCCGACACCCGACGGCACGTGCGTCCGCGACTACATCCACGTGACCGACCTCGCCGACGCTCACGTACGCGTCCTGGAAGCCGACGCTCTCCCGAGCGGATCGAGCTTCAACTGCGGCACCGGCAGGGGAAGCTCCGTCCTGCAGGTCATCCAGGCCATCGGCAGGCGCCTCGGCAAGGAGCCGGTCGTCGAGTACGGACCGAGGCGCCCGGGGGACCCCACCTCTCTCGTGGCCGACCCGTCGGCCCTCTTCGCGGCCGTGAGCTGGCGCCCAGTCCACTCCTCCATCGAGGAGATCGTCGACTCCGCTGTCGGCTGGCATCTATCGCACGAGTGAGGTCGTCGACCCGAGGCCGGGCCATCGCGCCGTTCGGCCGGGGGCTAGAACCGGGCATTTGCCTGAAGCACCACCGACCGTTTCGCGATGTCGCCGAACACGTGGTACTGCACATCCTCATCGAGGAGGTTCGTGCCCTTGAGCATGAGGGTGAGGCGGGGCCCCGCGAGGCGCATGCCGATGCTCGCGCCGAGGAGAGTGTGGGCGGGGGTGGGACCCCAGTACGGGGGGCCGAGCACGTCTGCCCAGAAGGCCTTGTTCATGTAGTTCAGGGTGATGCCGCCCAGAAGGCGGCCGCGGTCGAGTGTGAGTCCCAGGTTGAAGCGGTCGTGGGAAGGGACGTTCAGTGCGCCCACCGGGTACCGCGGAGTCCCCGGCTCGGAGGCCAGAGGCTCGGGATCATCCTGCCAGGAGTAATTGGCAAAGGCCGCGACCCCGCCCGGTAGGCGATGCGACAGGCTCAACTCGAGGCCCCGGTTGCGCACGGGGCCGAGGTTCGTGCTCACGAGCTCCGACGGGAAGATCACGCCATTCCGCGCGAGCACGTCGAGGAAGAACGGAGGCAGGGGCCAACGCGGCGGGGGGTTGGCGGACGTGTAAGGCCGGCCCGGGACGTTGGAAATCGAGTCATGAAGGTCGCCCAGGTAGACGGCCCCGCTCGCGGTCGTCCGGCCGAACACGCCCGTGTAGCCGATCTCCCACGTGGTCAGCGATTCCGCTTTCAGGTTGGGGTCACCGTGGGCGTGCACAATGATGCGGAAGAACTGATCCCCGAGGTGGGGATCGAGCGCGCCTAGGGGAAAGACGCCCCCAACCACTAAGAGGTCGAAGTAGTCGTCGGTCGCTGAGGGCGCGCGGAAGGAGCGGCCGAAGGAGGCACGCACCGACTGCGAGGCCGTGGGCTTGAAGAGCAGCGCGAGGCGTGGGGAGAAGATGACGCTCTTCACCGAGCTGAACTTGTCGAGGCGCAGGGCTGCGTCCACGTGGAATTGGCCGAAGCGAAGATCGGCGTGGGCATGGCCGCCCAGCTCGTTCCGATCCTCGGCCTTGGGTGCCGTCGAGATGGTGTCGAAGTTCTCGCGTACGTAGTCGGCCCCCAGCGAAACGAGATGGCGGTTGGCAATCGTCCACGTCTTGGCGCCGTCCAGATCGAGGGTCTGGGTCCTGAAGTCGAGGCGCACGGGATCTCCGTGGGCATCGACGCTCAGCAAGTTGGGGTTGTTCGCCCCGTTCAAGAAATTGCCGAAGGCACGGACGCGCAGCCCCTGCGCCTCGTAGCGCCCCTGGAGAAAGCTGAGGCGCGTGTCGTTGACGAAGAACGGACCGATCGGTGTGTGCGCGAGACCGCTCGCCTGATTGAACCCGCCCTCGTAAATAAGTCGTCCTCCCGCCTCGAGCTCCTGGTCCACGCGCACGCTCACGCGGGGCTGCTGCGTGCCGTGGCTCTGGAACGCCGGGTAGGGGGCGCCCCCCGTGGCCTCGGTCGCGTCGAGGGGATGATGGCCAGTTGGCACCGATCCCGCTGGCCGCGGCCAGGCGTCGGAGTCCAGGTAGCCGGCGTTGACGCGGAGCGCCCATTTCTCGCCGAAGGTGCGTGCGTGATTGACGCCCATGCTCCACGTCGTGCCCGCGCCGGATCCGGCCAACTGGCCGGCATCGCGGCCGAAGAGACCGCCGCTGAGATGGAGCCGGGTGCCGAGGTCCTCACGCGGGGGCCAGCTCAGCACGTTGACTACACCCGTCAGGGCATTGGCGCCCCAGACGGCCGAGGCCGGCCCCTGCACGACCTCGACCTGCTTCGCGTCCTCGAGGTCCAGGGGGGCAAGCTGCCAGAGGGTGACCCCAACGAAGTCGAGGGCGAAGGGCCGGCCGTCGACGAGGGTGAGTTGGTTGCGCGCCGCGACGCCCGTGGCCAGCCGGCTCGTCACGTAGAAATCGCCCGGCGCCGTGGCGATCACGTTGAGGCCGGGCATCGTCCGCAGGACGCCGGCGTAGTCGGTCGCCGGTAGTCTCGCGATCTGCTCTGCGGTGACGACACTTATCGCCGCCGGCGCGTCCACGAGGCTCGTGTCGCAGCGGCAGGTGCTCACGACGACGACTTCGTCGCGCGTCACGGTCTGGGGTTCCGTCTTCTTCTCGGCGTCCGCATCGTGCGGCCAGGACGGCCGCGGGACGAGAGCCAGGAAGGCCACGGCGGCGAGAGCGGCGGTTCGGGGCTTCGTCACCTGCCGCTCAATGCGCTCGCCCAGTTGGTGACGAGCGTGAGCGGGGCCTCCGGCTTCAGTGAGTTAATGAGAAAGCGATTGCCGTCGGCCGTCACGGCGTACTGGAAGAGCACGAGGCTGGGGGCGACGATGCGCGTCTGGAAAAGCGGGCGCGGGGTGCCCGGAGTCAGCCGGTCGCCGTGCACTTCGATCTCGGCCTCCATCAGCTTGCGATCCGGCGCCATGAAGAACAAGCGCTTGCCATCGCGGCTCCAGCGAGGTTGCGAGCTACCATCCCCGGAGATCGGAACCTGTGGCCCCGGGCCAGGAAACGGCAGTACGCAAAGGCAGAAGCCCTGGCGCGAGAACGCGATGCCGGCCAGCCACCTCCCGTCCGGTGAAAACTGGAACTCAGCCCCCGGAAGAAGGTCCTCCGACGTGCGTTGCACGAAGTCGAAGACGGCCAGACGGGACAGCCCTCTATCGAGCCTCATGTACAAGAGCCCGCGCCCGTTGGGGAGGTAGTTGTTGGGCATCATCTTCGGGCCCTCGATGAGCACCTGTGCCTCTCCGGAGCGGTCCGCCGAAATCTGGGCGAGGGCGTATCGGGGCCCAGTACCGGACCTGTAGGCGACCCTGGATCCGTCGGGAGACCAGATTGGGACCATCTCCTGCCCCTCTGCCGTGAGCGGAGTGGAAATGCCGCGCCTCAGGTCCAGGATACGGATGGTGGTTCGGCCGTTGTGCCCGTCGTCGGAGGTGGCGGCGAGGAAGCGTCCGTCCGGCGAAAGCTCTGGGTCGCTCAGGCCTGACTGGGGAATGCTGCCGACCTGTCTGCCACTACGGTCGAACCAGACCAACTCCGACGCGGCATCCGATAGGGATTGAAAGATCGCGACGCCGCTCTCCGACAGGGAGAGGTTGGCTTGACCGAGGGCCTCGTGCTTCTCCAACTCCCGGTTGAACACGGTGACGGCGGAGCCGGCCAGTTCCAAGCGCGCGGGATCGAACGGCTGAGCCATGAGACTGCCATCTTGGAGATACAGAAGGTGGCCGGAGGCGAAGAAGACGCTGCCGGAAAGATCCGAGGAGATGAGCTTCGGCTCACCCGCGTCAAGGGAGCCCACGTAGATTCCGTTCGGACGCGGGCCCCCGGGCGTGCCCCAGTCCTGGAAGTAGAGGAAATGCCTACCGTCAGGCAGGAAGGATGGCCAGCGATGCGCCTTGCCGGTCTCCGGATCGACGCTCGTGACCGGTTTCGGGGCTCCGCCCTTGTCCGAGACGCTGAGGAGCGGACCGGCGACGTTGCCGAACACGATCGTGCCTGTTCGGTTCCAGCTTCCACCGTGGCCAATGGGTGCGTCGCACAGAACCTGGACAGCGCCGCTGCTCGTGTCCACGACCTTGAGCCTCCCGTCGGCGAAGAAGCCGAGCCGGCGAGAGTCCGGCGCCCAGAAGGGCGACTCGCTGTTGATCGTCTCTTTGATCTCTTGCGCCACGCGGGCATCGAGCGCTCGAATCCAGAGGCTGCTCTGGCCATCCGGACCGACGCCGACGAATGCGAGACGAGTCCCGTCGGGGGACAGTGCATAGTTGAACGGCGCGAACGACACGCCTGTCGGGGGCAGGACCGACGTCCGGTGCGTCGGCCCCATCTCGGGAGGATTTGCCCGGCCCACCAACAGCCCCGCCAGCAGAGCGATCGAACCGACCGCGAACACCAGGGCCGCGACGAAGGGAGCACGCCACCGCCGTTCCGCCGGCGCCGCCGAATCAGGCGCCGAGCCCGAGTTCTCACTCAGCGCCTCGAGGGCGAAGGCGATGTCCCGGGCGGACTGGAAGCGCTCCGCGGGCTCCTTCTCGAGACACCGCCGCACGATGCGGTCGAGCGATGCCGGGAGCGAGCGATCTCCCGTCTCGATCGGCGGGGGGTCCTTGTGGAGAATGGCGCTCAACGTGTCGGCCGGCGTGGCCCCAACGAAGGGGCGCCGCCCGCCGAGCATCTCGTAGAGGACGGCTCCCAGCGAGAACACGTCGCTGCGGGTATCCACGGCCTGTTGCCGCGCCTGCTCGGGCGACATGTAGGCGATCGTCCCGAGAAGCGTCCCTGCGGCAGTGAGGCGCTCCCCCACCGTGCGGGTCTCAGTCTCGAGGCCGATCGCAGGCTCTGTCAACTGGGCCAGGCCGAAATCGAGGATCTTGGCCCGCCCGTCCTCGGTCAGGAACACGTTGGCGGGCTTGAGATCCCGGTGAACGATTCCCTTCTCGTGGGCGGCCGAGAGGCCGCGGGCCAACTGCACCGCGATCTCCACGGCCTTTCGGGTCGGAAGCGGACCTACCGAGAGACGATCCCGCAGCGTCCTGCCGCTCAACAGCTCGGTGACGAGGTACGGCGCGCCTTCGTGGGTTCCCACGTCGTGGACCGTCAGGACGTTCGGGTGATTCAAAGCGCCGGCGGCCTTCGCCTCCCGTTCGAAGCGCTGCACGCGATCGTGAGGCGGCAGATCGCCCGGGAGAACCTTGACCGCCACCTCACGCTCGAGCCGCCCGTCGCGCGCCCGGTAGACCTCGCCCATCCCACCGGCGTCGATCGGCGCGACGATCTCGTACGAGCCGAGACGCATCCCCGCGCGGAGCCTCAGCCCTGGTGTCCCGGACCCGACCGGCGCTCCCCCAAGCCGTCGGGCCTCCACCTCGACCGCTGGCCCCTCGATGAAACCCGCTGCCTGACCCTCGTAGCCGAGAAGCGACTCCACCTCGCGGAGCAACGCGTCGTCGCCCGCGCACTCTGAGGCGAGGAAGGCCTTCCGGTCGTCTTCCTTCCGTTCGACGGCCGCGTGGTAGACCTGCTCGACCCTCTGGAAGCGCTCAGTTCCCGTGGCCCCTCCTCCGACGGCGGACCCCGACACCGATCCCTCGGAACGTCATCGACTCTGGCCCTGAACCGAAGGCCACATTCTAGCACTCGGCTCCGGTATTGATTTTTTCTAGCGCTTTGTTGTCGTTCGCGACCTCCTTTCGCGCATCACAAGGTGCGGGAAGGCCCTTCGGCACTCCAGCCCGGCCGGCTTCCGCGACAGTCAAGAACAGGGAGATCGACTATGCGATTGAATGGCAGCCTCAAACTGGCCACCTCGGTGGCTGCGGGCCTCCTGTTGTTCGGGGCCATCGCCCACACGCCGACCGTGAGCGCAAACGGCACGGAACCGCTCACATGCTCGAACCGGACTCTCAAGGGCGACTACGGTTCTGCGATCGACGGCACGCTCTTCTTCGGTGGTCCGGCCACCGCCCTGCTTCGTGGCGTCGTCATGACCCGTTACGACGGCCGCGGGAGCTTCAGCCAGGTGGACTTCGCCACGATCGATGGGGCCCCGCTCTCGAGCGATTGGCGACCCGGCACCGGTACGTACCAAATCAATCCGGACTGCACGGGCACGGCGGTGATCAGCACCGGTGACGGCAACGACCTGCACCTGCGTCTGGTCGTCGTCGATGGCGGCCGGCAGGTGATCTCGGTCGTCGAAGGCCATGCGACCGGCAGCTGGGGAGTCAGGGTCCGCTAGCTTCCGCTGTCGTGGCGGCCCGGCGCGAGTGAAGCTCGCGCCGGGCTTCGGTTGTCGGTTGCCTCAATTCCCGTCGACCTTGTTCCGCCGGCTCATCCACTGCAGCAGCCAGACCTTCGAGAGCTTCCAATCACGCTGCACGGTCTGCGGCGAGACCTTCAGCACCTCCGCCGTTTCCTCCGTGCTCAGCCCTCCGAAGAAGCGGAGCTCGACCACGCGACCCTTGCGGGGGTCCGCCGCGGCCAGGGCTTGGAGCGCCTCGTCCAGCTCCATCAGGTCCCAATCCAGCTCCCCGCACACCAGGGCTTCGTCGAACGTCACCTGGCGTCGTCCCCCGCCGCGCTTGCCGTACGCGCGCGAGCGCGCGTGATCGACGAGGATCTGCCGCATCAAGCGCGCCGAGAGCGCGAAGAAGTGCGCGCGGCTTTGCCAGTCGACCGGCTTCGATGCGACGAGGCGCAGATAGGCCTCGTGGATCAGGTCGTTGGTCTCGAGACTGTGACCTCGACGCTCCCGAGCCATGTACCTTCGCGCGCGCCGTCGCAGGTCCGCGTAGACGAGAGGCACGAGCCTCTCCAGCGCGGCCGCCTCCCCCTGGCTCCAGGCCTGCAGAAGCCGGGTCACTTCTCCCGGCACGGACCCCATGCCCTAGAGCGCGCCGTCGACTGAGGGGCCACCGACTCCCTCGCGACGTCGCCGAAGACGTGGTACTGCACGCTACAAGTCCTCGACGCGCAGGACGACCTCCGTCGATTTCCAGGCCTCTTCGAAGTCGCGTCGCGCTGCGGCGGCTTCGGCCGGCGCGTGGGTGGCCTCGAGGCTCTTCCAGAGGCCGAAGAGCGACCGCCCGTTCTTCGCGTTGCGAGCGAGATCCTGGCGGAAGGCCTCGGCCGCGTCCTGGGCACGCCCCTGGCGCAGCAGGTCACCTCCAAGGGATTCCCGGCCGGGAAGCGGCCAGATCGGGGGCTCGTCGTACGGCAGCAGGTCTTCGGCCAGGATCGCGCTCCTCCAGGCTTCGACGGCTGCGGCTCCCTCCCCGCGAGCCGAGGCCAGCCTCGCGTCCAGGACCAGCGCCGCGACGGCGAGGACTTGGCGGGAGGGCGTCAGGTTGAACATCGCGTCGGCGGGAACCGCTCCGCGCAAGGTTGCGAACGCACGCCGCTCTTCGTCCGCTCCGGCGACGTCGCGCAGCGCCGCCTTCGCGATGGCGCGGGCCTGGCGCCAGAGGGCGCGGGTCGCGGCCAAGGGCACGGCGGGCTCCGGAAACGCCAGCACCTCGTCCCAGCGTTGAAAGCGCAGGGCGACGTAGATCGGCGTCGGCATCACGTACTCCACCATGGGCATTTCCTTTACCAAGGGTGCCGCGATCTCGGCTACCTTGCGCCCCGCCTCGCGCGCCACCTTCTCCTGCCCCGCCATGGCCGCAGCCGCAGCGAGGAAGTGGAAGTTGTGGGCGTAGTACATCGGCACGTAGACGCCCTGGGCGCCTCCGGACTTCTTGAAATAGGCCTCGTCGACGCGGGTGGCGATGGCGTTGGCCTCGGCGGCTCCGACGTAGTTGCCGGTGCGCATGTAGGTGTGGGCGGGCATGTGAACGAGGTGCCCCGCTCCGGGGACGAGGGTCTTCAGCCGATCGGCGCTCGCGAGGGCCCGTCCGGGATCAGGGGAAGCCTCGGTGGCGTGGATGTAGTAGTGGTTGGCACCGGGATGGTTCGGATCGCGCTTCATCACGGACTCGAGGACCGCGAGGATCTCCTCGGTCCCGGGGGCGGGGGAGCCATCGGGCTTCCAGAGCTGCCACGGGCGCAAGTCCATGAGGGACTCGGCATAGAGAGTGGCGGCATCGAGGTCGTGGGGAAAGTGGCGCGACAGCTTCCCCATCGCGCGGGCGAAGGCCTGGTCGAGGGGCGCCCGGTCGCCGGGAGGCTGGGGCACGTAGCGTTTCGCGATGGCGGCGATGTATTCCTTCTCCCGCGGGCTCGCCCGGCCCGCGAGCTTCCGCGCCTCCGCCACGGCTCCGACGGCCTTCCGGTTCCTGTCGGGGTCGATGGGGAGGTTGTAGTTGGGGCCGAGGACGAACGCAACTCCCCACCAGGCCATGGCGCACGTCGGGTCCAGCCGCGCCGCCTCGCGGAAGGCACGCTCGGCTTCGTCGTGGTTGAAGCCGTAGACGAGGCGAAGGCCTTGGTCGAAGTAGCGCTGGGCTTCGGTCGATTTCGTCGTGATCTCGTGGTGATGGGTGCCGAGATCGTCGAAGAGGGTAACCGGCAAAGGCGGCGCCGGCGGCGGGGTGTGATCGTGCTGGGCGGGGGCCGGCACGGCCAGCAGCGCGAGGACAAAGGCAAGCAGAGAGGATCGCATGTTCACACTCCAGGGTTTGTTATGCCAGGTCGAAGACGAGGACCTCGGCTTCGGCATTTGCGGCCAAACGAACCTCCGTCTCGTCGCTCATGGCCAGCCCGTCGCCTTGGTCGGCGGTGATGCCGTTCACGACGGCTCGGCCACGAGCCACGTGGACCCACGCGTGACGCCCCTTGGAGAGGGGATGCGAACGCTCCGCTCCGACAGCCAGCCGCGCCACGAAGAGATCGACGTCCTGGTGAACGTGGATGGAGTTGTCTCGCCCGTCCTTCGAAGCGAGCAGGGCGAAGCCGTCCCGGGCCGCGGCGGCGTCGAAGGTCTTCTGGTCATAGGCCGGCGGCAGGTCTCGAGTATCGGGAATGACCCAGATTTGAAGAAAATGGACAGGCTCCGTCTTGGACGCGTTGTACTCGCTGTGGGTGACGCCAGTCCCCGCTCGCATGAACTGGATCTCCCCCGGGCGGATGACGCCGCCGCCGCCGGTCGAGTCCTTGTGCTCCAAGGCCCCCTCCAGGACATACGAAAGGATCTCCATGTCCCGATGTCCGTGTGTCCCGAATCCGGCGCCGGCCTTCACGCGATCGTCGTTCAGAACGCGCAGACTCCGGAAACCCACGTTCTGCGGATCGAAGTATTCGCCGAAGGAAAACGTGTGACGGCTATCGAGCCAGCCCCAATCCGTCCCGCCACGTTCCTCCGCCTTGCGTATCTGGATCATCGCCCTCTCCTCGAGTCATCATAAGCGCGGGAAAGGCATGACGGGCGCGCAGGCCTTGCGGTATGATGCCCACCGCTCGCCGGCGCGGCGTTTCAATCCCGGAGCAGACGGCGGAGGGAAAGGGTCCTGACCATGGGACTTTTCGACATTCTCAAGGGCAAATGGGTGGACCCTACGTACGCGTCGGTCCACGAGGGCGGCAACGTCATCACGACCAGGCTCGATGCCGTGGTCAAGTGGGGACGGAAGTCTTCCTTGTGGCCGATGCCCTTTGGGACCGCGTGCTGCGCCATCGAGTTCATGGCCCTCTCGGCCTCTCATTACGACATGGCCCGCTTCGGCGCCGAGGTGCTTCGCTTCTCCCCGCGCCAGGCCGACCTCATGTTCGTGGCCGGAACGATTCCCGACAAGCTCGCCCCTGTGCTCAAGACGATCTACGACCAGATGCCGGAGCCCAAGTGGGTGATTTCCATGGGCGTCTGCGCTTCGTCGGGGGGCTTCTATCGTTCGTACCACACGATGCAGGGGATCGACGAGATCATCCCCGTCGATGTCTACGTCCCCGGCTGCCCGCCCTCTCCCGAGGCCCTCGTGATGGCCATCATGAAGGTTCAGGAGAAGATCGAGAAGGGCGACCAAGCCAAGGTTCCGCAGGGGGCGCATCGGCTGGGCGCGCCCGGCGACGGTGCCATCGACCGTCGCGCGCGACGGCAGTTCTGGGCCAAGGACGACGGCGAGCGGGCGAAGCAGGGCCTTCCGCCGAGGGGCAAGCTGGAGCTTCGGGTGCTGCCGCAAGAGACCGACGCGAGCGGGCATCATGGCTAGCGCCCTCGACACGGCGACGACGACGCCTCCCGCCGGCACGACGAGCCCGACCGTGCGCGTGCTCCGCGAGAGCCTCGGGGACCAGGTCCTGCGCGTCCAGGAGTTCCGCGGCGATCTCGCGATCACCGTGTCGCGCAAGGCTTGGGTCCAGGCCGCTACGCTGCTCCGCAGCCATCCCGAACTGGACTACAAGCTCTTCCTCGACCTCTGCGGCGTCGACTTCCTTGACAAGGAAGACCATGACGACCGGTACGCGGTCGTCCTTCACGCGTACTCGGTGTCAAAGAAGCACCATGTCCGGCTGAAGACGTCCCTTCCGGAGGCCGACCCGACCGTCGACACACTGATCGGTGTCTACAAGGGGGCCAACTGGTTCGAGCGCGAGGCGTGGGACCTGTACGGGATCGTCTTCAAGGGGCACCCGGACCTGAGCCGCATCCTGACCCACGACTCTTTCGTGGGGCATCCGATGCGGAAGGACTACCCGACCGCGCAACGCCACGTCCTAAAGGAGCCGAGGAGCATGCTCCTCCTGCATGTTCCCGAAGGGACGGAGCACACCATCGTGAACGTGGGCCCATCCCACCCGGCGATGCACGGCACCTTCCGGCTCCAGGCCCTCATGGAGGGGGAGACGATCGTCGACGCCGAGGCCGAGATCGGCTACATGCACCGCAACTTCGAGAAGATGGCCGAGTCGCGGACGTATTGGCAGGTGATTCCCTACACCGACCGGCTGAACTACTGCTCGTCGTTCATGAACGGCCACGGATGGGCCCTGGCGGTGGAGAAGCTCCTCGGCGTCCCGGCTCCGCCCCGCGCCGAAGCCGTCCGGGTGATCCTCTCGGAGCTCTCGAGGATCATGGACCACTTCGTCTGCATCTCGACCAACGTGGTCGACCTGGGGGCCATCACCCCCTTCTTCGTGGTCTTCCGGGCCCGCGAGGCCATCTACGAGCTCCTCGAGTCGTGCTGCGGCGCGCGCCTTACGGTCTCCTACGTCCGCATCGGCGGCCTGGCCCAGGACGTCCCAGACGACTTCGAGGCGCGCTGCCGCACGACCCTCGCCTGCGTCCGCGAGAACATCGACATGATGGACCGCCTCCTGACGCGGAACTCGATCTTCGTCAACCGCTTCAAGGACGTGGGCGCCATGAACGCCGATGACGCGCTCTCGTGGGGCTGGGTGGGGCCTTGCCTCCGCGGCTCGGGCGTCGCCTACGACATCCGGAAGGACCACCCGTACTCGGGGTACGAGCAGTACGACTTCGACGTCCCCGTGGGGACCGTCGGCGACTGCTACGACCGGTACCTGGTCCGCCTCGAGGAGATGCGCCAGAGCCTGCGGATCATCGAGCAGGCTCTCGCGAAGCTGCCGAAGGGGCCCGTCATCGTCGACGACAAGAGGGTGGCCCTGCCACCCAAGACCGACGTCTACTCCAACATCGAAGCCCTCATGAACCACTTCAAGCTGGTCTATGACGGCATCCTGCCTCCGCCGGGCGAGGTCTACGGCTACACCGAAGCGGCCAACGGCGAGCTGGGTTACTACATCGTGAGCGACGGCCAGAAGCACCCGTGGCGCGTGAAGGTGCGACCGCCCTGCTACAACATCTACCAGGCCTACGCATACATGGTCCGGGGCGGCCTCCTCGCCGATGCGGTCGCGATCATCGGTGGCCTGAACGTCGTGGCCGGCGAGCTCGACCGGTGACGGACACAACGGACACAACGGACGCAACGGACACCACGGACACCACGGAGACACGGAGACACGGAGGGATGAGAACGACTCCGGAAAGAGGCGCCGAGCCCGCAAGAGTCTTCGTGGATGTCCTTGTGCTCCGTTCCCTCCGTGATCTCCGTGCCTCCGTGGTTTCTTCTTAGGAACATAGATGCCCAAGTGCACCATCGACGGCAAGGAGATCGAGGTCCCCGCGGGGACCACCGTTCTACAGGCGGCTCTCGCCAACGGAATCGACATCCAGTACTTCTGCTGGCATCCCGACCTCGCCGTCGACGGGAACTGCCGCACCTGCACCGTCGAGATCGAGAAGATGCCGAAGCTCCAGATCGCCTGCAACACGGCGATCACCGAGGGCATGGTCGTGAAGACCACGAGCGACAAGGCCAAGGGCGCGCAGCGCTCGGCCCTCGAGTTCCTCCTCATCAATCACCCTATCGACTGCCCCGTCTGCGACCAGGCGGGAGAGTGCTACCTCCAGGACAGCTACATGAAGTACGGCCTCCACGACTCGGAGATCGTGCTGGAAGAGAAGGTCCACAAGCGGAAGGTCGTCGACCTCGGACCCATCATGCTGGACGCGGAGCGCTGCGTCCTCTGCTCGCGCTGCCTCCGTTTCGAGCGGGAGGTCACGGGGACCAACAGCTTCGAGTTCGTGAACCGCGGCGATCACACCCAGATCTCCACTTTCGAGGAGCGGCCCATCACCCACAACTACGCGGGGAACCTGGCTGACGTCTGCCCGGTGGGAGCCCTTCTCTCGAGCGACTTCCGGTTCAAGATGCGCGTCTGGTTCCTGAAGAGCACCGACTCGGTCTGCCCGGGCTGCTCAACAGGGTGCAACATCAGCGTCGACGATCGCGACGGCGAGGTGCAGCGCCTCCGGCCGCGCCGCAACGTCGACGTGAACAAGTCCTGGATCTGCGACGATGGGCGCGCGCTCTACAAGCAGATCGACGTTCCCGAACGGATCAGCGGTGCGCGCTTGCGCAAGGCCGGGGCATGGGAGGGCGTGACGGTCGCAGCGGCTCTCGACGCCGTCGGCTCGGCGCTCAAAGGGGCTGGCCGTGCCGCCGCATTCCTGGCGTCCCCCCAAGGCACCAACGAGGACCTCTTCGCGTTTCGGACCTTGGCGGACGCCGTCGGCGGCAGGCTGGACTTCCGCGTCGGGGATCCCCAGGACAAGCTGCGCGTCCGCTCCGACAACGTACTCCTCCGCGAGGATCGCAACCCCAATACTCAAGGATGCCTGGACCTGGGCCTCGCGCGAGACGGAGTGGGGGATATTTTGTCGGCGTGCGCGGCCGGACAGATTCGGGTGCTCGTCCTTCAGGGCCCGGAGTTACTCCGGCTTCCGGGAGCCGTGGCGGCTCTCGACAAGGTCCCGTTCATCGCCGTAATGGCCACCCACGAGGGGCCGGAGCTGGCCCGCGCCCACGCCGTTCTTCCTGCAGCCTTGTGGGCCGAGGTCGAGGGAACGTTCACCAACTTCCAGCGGCGCGTGCAGCGGATCAAGAAGGCCGTTCCGGCTCCGGGCGATGCGTGGCCACGGTGGGAGCTGGCCTCCGGGCTCGCGCAGCGCGTCGGTGGATCTCTCCCGGCGGCGTCGGCCCGGGAGGTCTTCGCGCTGCTGACTCGGTCGGTGGCCGACTACGCGACCCTCGACTTCAAGGCCCTGGGTGCAACGGGCCGCGTGCTGTCCCTCCGCGGCGGGGCCGACGCGCAGGAGGCGCGCGCTTAGCCATGGCCGTCAACGTCGTCACCGTCGACCGCAACACGCGCCCCGGCGTCGGGCCGATCCTCCTCGGAATGGCCCTCACCTTCAAGAACATGTGGCAGACCCTCTTCAGCCGCAAGGCTGCAACGATCCAGTTCCCCGAGCAGAAGAGGGTCACGTCGGGACGCTACCGGGGGATCCATCTCCTCACGGTGCGCGAGGACGACACGCCGAAGTGCGTGGCGTGTTACATGTGCGCGACGGCCTGCCCCGCCGAGTGCATCTACATCGAGTCCGGCGAGAGGCCCGAGAAGGACATCGAGAAGTACCCGACCCGCTTCGAGATCGACCTGCTGCGCTGCGTCTACTGCGGCTTCTGCGTCGACGCCTGCCCCGAAGAAGCGATCATGATGAGCCGCGAGAACGACCTCGTGGGCACGACGCGGGAAGAGCTGGTGATCGACCGCGATCACCTCATCGCGCGAGGCAAGCTGACCGAGTACGGTCCCGGCTATCGCCCCGACGAGCACGACGTCCGGCGCCCGGTTCGGATCGCGGCACTGGAGCGGCTCAAGAAGGAGCACGGCATCGTTCCGGGGATGCCGCAGCGCTAAACGGAGGTCCACGTGCCACGTTCCCTCCTCCGCGGCCTTGCCGCGGTGCTCGCCGTTCTCCAAGGGGCACTCCCGCTCTGGGCCACGTGCGGTGGTGGTGGTGGTGGTGGGCGCGGCGGGGCCAATCCGGGTGGGGACCTGGCCGAGCAGGTCTACCAGGTCCCCTGGAAGCTTCTGACCCCGGCCGACCCGGCGCCGGCGCGGGGCCTCGTCGTCTACTGGTTCCCGTCCTCCAACGAGGAGGTGAAGAGGTCGAGCTTGCGGACGTCCCGCGGCCTCTCCCTGTACGCGGCCCAGTGCGTCGCCATGGAGATCGCCGATGCCCGGTCGCCCGCGGGCCAGACGTTTGACGTGGCCGGCAACCTTCCCATGGCCGTCCTCACCGACGGCGACGGGAAGCTCATCGGGCGCGTGGAGAACCAGGGAGGCTTCCTGAAGGCGCCCGAGGTCGAGAAGCTCGTTCGAGACGAGCTGAGGCGTCGCGACGACGCGTTGAACCTCCGCCTCACCGATGCCCGAGCCAAGGTCAAGGCCGCCGACAACGCCGGCGCCGCCCTGGCGTTCAAGGCCGTTTGGGACGAGCGCTGCCTCTTCCCCAAGAAGGGAAAGGACGCCGCTCGGGAACTGAAGAAGCTCGGCTCGCCGGTGCCGGAAGAGACGACCGATAGAGCACCGCTGGCCGATCCGATATTCGAGGGCCCCGTTGCGGTGCGCGTCGTGGCGACGATGCGGAAGGGGCTGGAGGCCGAGCTGGCCGGGAAGTATACGGAAGCCGCCCGACTCTACGCCGAAGCCCAGGGCCTCGACCCTGCCGATCCGACGCCCCCGCGATACCTGGGCGAGCTGCACCGTCACCATACCGGCGAGTGGGCGAAATCGCGACAGGTGTTCGAGGCTCTACTCACCCGACCCGTCGATCCTCTGACGCGCGCGGTGGCCCTCCACGGTCTCGGCAAGATGACGATCCACGAGGGCGCCTTCGCGAAGGGGCTCTCGCTCCTCGAAGACTCGGCGCGCGCGTTCCCCCTGGCCCTGGCCTACCGCAACCTGGCGGTCTACTGGAACTCGGAAGGGGATGCGGCGAAGACCGCGGCCTACGTCGAAGAAGCCCTCAAGCTGGATCCCGAGGACGCCTACAACCGCGTCTTCGCCGCCGTCTTCATGGCCGCCAGCGGCCGGGGCGAAGAGGCGCTGCGCATAGCCCGCGAGAACGAGTCGCTGCTGCCCGCGTCCTACAACCTGGCCGCGATCTACGCCCAGAACGGGGACAAGGCGCGGGCGCTGGCGCTCTTGAAGCGCCACTTCTTCACCTACGAGCGCTTCCAGGCGGTCCGCGGCGAGGAGATGATGGAAGCCCGGGTCGACGCCGTCTTCGCCTCGATCCGGACGGATCCGGTCTTCGTGGCTCTCACGGCCCAGGCCGATGGCCGGATGGCAATGCCCGGTCACTGAGTCACCCACTGGGCAGCCAAGGGGTCCGGGCGCGACTCTGTCCTCGGCTTCCCGGCGCTCCGGCTGGTCGACTTCAGATCCTGAACAAGGTCCCCGCAGGCCCTTCGAATGGGCTCTGCCCTACGTTGCCGGGGGCTGACGAAGCGTAGAATCCAATCAGGCCCTCGACTGGAGGCCACGATGCCCTTACAGATCGTTTTCGCCTTGGCGATGGTTGCGGCGACTGACAGGCCAACGCTGCGAGGCGTCGTTCGAGGCAGCGACGGCACGCCTCTCGGCGAGGCGAGGGTGATGATCCACACTGCCCAGCCGCGCGTCGGGACGTCGAGCTTCTGCCCGTCGTGCTATCTGGACTGCGGGCGGAGCGCCACGACCGGGCCGGATGGCCGCTTCGAAATACCGCACCTCGATCCGGCGCTACTCTTCCGTGTCGTGGCCATGGCCAAGAAGCATCAGGCTGTGTTCCTGAGCAAGGTGGATCCAGCCGCCGCCGAGGTCTCTCTCTCGCTGCAACCGAGTCCGCCCCTACCGTCGAATCCGAAGCGGGTGTTGAGAGGCCAGGTGGTCGGCCCCACCGGTCCTGTCGCTGCGGCCATCGTCGAGCCGCAGGGGTACACGTTGGGAGATGCGTCCAACGGGAGCACGACCTTCGGAGGCACCGAGAGAATCATGCCGCCGACAGTCACGGACTCGTCGGGTGAGTTCGAAATGGCGCTCGGGGCTGAGGTGGACTCGCTGGTGCTCCTAGTGTCTCCCCGGGGCCTGACTCGCCGTGCCTACGCGCGCGTGCCGACAGGCTTGGCTCAAACGAAATTGCCCGTGTCGTACGGTGCGGCGGTACGGGGGCGGATCGTCAAGGACCGTCATCCGCTCACGGGCATCGCCGTAAACCTGGAGCAGCAGGATCGCGACGCCGAACAATGGGTCGGCACCTACTCGGCCAGAACAGACGAGTCGGGAACTTTTCTAATCACGAACGCGTTGCCGGACGTAGAAATGATCGTGGTGGGCGCAAGCCAGGACGTGGCTGCGTTTGGCTACACCCCCGCTCGGCCGCTGAAGACGGGGGGCGAAGAAACAATCCTCGATCTTGGCGATCTTGACGTCAGACCGGGCCACAGGGTGGCGGGAAGAGTCGTGCTCAGTGACGGGAAGCAAACGCCGGAGCACACGCGGCTCTTGCTGCTTCGTGAGTCTGTGGGTGACGCCCAGGACGTCGAGCTGTCGAGGGACGGAGCCTTCGAGCTCCCCAGCGTGCCCGAGGAAGTGGTTTCCCTCTCCGTGAGAGTTCCTGGTTACAGCCTCTCGAAGCAGAACGCCAGTCTCGTTCCAGGCAACGGAGACTCCCTCCTCGGCGTCGTGCCAAGCGACCTGAAGCTGACGGTCCTACTCGAGCCCGAGCCATCGCGGCGGGCAGACTCTCACACGAACCGCGCGGCGCTGGCAGAGCGTAGGAAAACGATGGTAGCGCTTCGTGAGAAGCCCCTCGAGGGCGTGGAGCCGGAGCAACCGAAGCTGGAGCCCTCCCTTAAGGACTGAGCCGCCCGAGAGGCGACCGCTCGGTTGCTCAAGGTACCGCAGCGTACCACTGGGCCAACAGAGTCTCCGCTGGTTTTCCTCTCGGCGAGTAGTCGGTGTCGCCGGGGTTCGGAGGATCGGTGGGCCACGCCCACCAGAATGTCCCGCGCATCCAGGCAGATTCCTTCGACCACACCTCGAAGGCCGCGTCGTAACAGTTGGCTTGCTCCGTGGGATCGGGGCTGGACACGCGCGAGAAATCCCACGGCACCCGGTTGGCGCCCGCGGCGCTCCGGTAGCCGATCTCGGTGAAGACCACGGGCTTGCGGTGGCCCGCCTGCCAGTTCCGGTAGGCCGAGACCATGTCGTCGCCGTTCACGTTGCGGCCCCAGGCCTGTATCAGCTCGGCCCGCGTCGGATCGTCGTGGTCGGTCAGGGGCGCGTACACGTCGAGGCCGGCGTAATCGAGGAGGTTCCAGAACGACACGCTCGTGAACTCGTCCCCGGGAGAGTTGGCGTTGGCTCCATAGGTGAGGGGACCCTTGTAAGCTTCTCGGACATGGGCGATGACCGTGGCCCATTGCGAGGCGGAGCGCGAGTCGGTCATGGTGACGAGCTCGGTCCCGACGTCGAAGAGCTCAACGCCTTCGGTCTGGGCCAGGGCGGCGCAGCGCGCCACGAATGCGTCGTAGCTCGAGAACCAGGCCGTGCTGTCCGACGGGCGAATCGTGCCGCGCCAGCTTCCGTCCTTGACGTCCACGTGGGGCTTGAGCATCACCTTCAGCCCCAGGGCGTGGAGGTCCCGGACGGCTGCGACGACGGCCGCGTCGGTGGGCGTCTGCTGGTTGTCGGGGGCGATGACGATGGAATCCCGGCGATCCATGTACCACGTCACCAGGACTCCCCCCCAGGTCGAACCCGTGGCCCCGAGAGCGCGACGCGCGTCGGCGGCATCTGTCTGCGTGTACCCATCGTGCCACCAGGACACGTGGCTCATGGCCCTGAACTCGAAGCCCGAGGAAGCGCCCGGGCTCGCGCTCGGCGCCGGGGTCGGCGAAGGAGACCCCGGTGTCTGTTGTGGCTGTGTCGACGATCCGCAGGCCAGGGCGAAGGTGGCGAGGACCACGGAGGTGGGGACCCAACCCCAGCGCCACCGCGGGGCGTCCGTCAACGCCCGGACCCCGGATAGGTCTGGGTCAGGCACGAGTTGCGGACCCAGACCAGGCGCCCCAGGCTCGCGGCGGGACCCTGGATCGGCTCCCCTCCCGAGCACGCCTCGTCGGCGGCGCATCCCCCCTCGCATCCCTCGACACGGGTGACGCGCACGAGGTAGCGGTTCCCCTCGACCCGGTCGATGGCGCCGCAGAAGCCGCTCCCCCCCCAGCGCTTGACGCAGACCGTGTCGTTCAGGGACTTGCCCGATCCCTGGGCCCCGCGGCTCCGCAGCAGGCGGACGAGGTCGGCGTGGCCCGCCTTCTGGGCGATGTCCAGGGGGGTCCGGCCGAGGCGGTCATGGGCGTCGGGGTCAGCTCCGGCGTCCATCAAGACGACCGCCACCTCCTTGCGGCCGCCGGCCACGGCGGCCATCAGAGGCGTCCAGCCGCTGGAGGAGGAGGCGTTCGGATCGGCCCCGTCGCTGAGAAGGGCCTTCACGAAATCGACCCGGCTCGCTCGCGCAGCCTCGATGAGCCGTTGTTCTGGCCCCTCCGCCACGACCTCCGGGACCCCGATCGCAAGCACCAAAGTAAGGACAGGGGCCCAGCGTTGCATCCTGTTCACCTTGGGCACCCCACCATCGTAGCTCCTCCTTCGGCGTACAGCGCGGAGTTTGGGAAACAAAGTGCGGGGCCTCCGTCGGGCGGGCATAGACCAGCGGGCGAGGGTAGAATCCGGCCCGGCGCGTCGCGCCGGGAGGCCCCTCAAAGACATGAAGAACCTGCTCCTGCCCCTCGTCGGACTGCTGGCTGTCCCTTCCGCGCTCCGAGCGGCGGCCGATCCGGCGGATCTCGTGCTGGCCGGAGGCTCGGTCTACACCGTGGATGCCGCGCGCTCCTGGGCCGAGGCCGTGGCCATACGTGGCGGCCGGATCGTCTTCGTGGGGACGGACGCTGGCGCGGGACACTGGATCGGTCCCAAGACGCGCGTCGTCAAGCTCGCGGGGCGCATGGTGATCCCCTCGTTCCAGGACGCCCACGTGCATCCGATCAGCAGCGGCATCGAGATGGGCCAATGCGACCTCCACGACATCGACACGGCCGACGCGATTCTGGCCAAGATACATTCGTGTGCTCAGGAGAGCGCCGGGAAGCCGTGGCTGCTCGGAGGGGGGTGGACCTTTACGGCGTTTGCTGGCGGAGCGCCGACCAAGGAAGCGCTCGACGCCATCGTCGGCGACAAGCCGGCCCTCCTCGACAACGCGGATGAACACTCGGCCTGGGCCAACTCCAAGGCGCTCCAGCTCGCCGGGATCACCGCATCGACGCCCGACCCCGAAAGGGGCCGCATCGAGCGCGACCCGAGGACGAAGGTCCCAACAGGGACGCTGCGCGAAAGCGCCTCCGACCTCATCAAACATCTCCTCCCGCGTCCGTCACCCGAGGAGCGACTCGCCGGGCTCGGGCGTGCGCTCCAACTCTTCAATCGCCTCGGGATCACCTCGGTTCAGGAGGCAGACGCGGGGGAGGGAGCGGCCGGTGTGGGCGGGCGAGAGAGCCTCGAGACGTATCGTGAGGCGGAGAAGCAGGGACGTCTCACGGTGCGTGTCGTGGCCGCCTTGTTGGCGGAGCCCTCCAGGGGCCCGGAGCAGGTGGACGATCTGGTCAAGCTGCGGGCGGAGTTCACGAGCCCGCGGGTGAGGCCCATCGCGGCCAAGATCTTCGCCGACGGCGTCATCGAGCCGCGGACCGCCGCGATGCTGGAGCCTTACCTCGACCGGCCCGGCTGGCGCGGGGAGCCCAATTTCCCGGCCGAGCGCCTCAATCCCCTGGTCGCGCGACTGGTCGAGGCGGCCTTCAACGTCCACGTTCATGCCGTCGGCGATCGTGCCGTTCGGATGACCTTGGACGCGCTCGAGGCGGCCCGGCCGAGGCAAGGCGACCGCGCTCTGCGCCACCAGATCGCCCATCTCGAGGTGATCGACCCTGGCGACATCCCGCGCTTCCGGTTCCTGGGCGTCATCGCCAACTTCCAGCCCCTCTGGGCCTACGCCGACGACTACATCGTGGACCTGACCTGGCCCAGCCTGGGACCCGAACGATCGCGCTGGCTCTACCCCATCGGCAGCATCGCCCGCAGCGGCGCGGTGCTCGCCTTCGGCAGCGACTGGTCGGTATCCTCGGCGAACCCTCTCGAAGCCATCGAAATCGCACTGACGCGCCAAGGCTTGACCGACCCCAAGCGTCCTCCACTGGTCGCGGAGGAGGCGATCGACCTTCCCACTGCTCTGGCGGCGTACACCATCGGCTCAGCCTACGCGCTGGGACAGGAGGTCGAGACGGGATCCATTGAGGTCGGCAAGGCGGCGGATATCGTCGTCTTGTCCGAAAACCTGTTTTCGATTCCGGCCGCTCGGATCCACGAGCAGAAAGTGCTGCTCACCCTCCTGGCCGGGGAACCCGTCTATCGCTCGTCGGAGATCGGCTGGTGAGCCGCTAGCCTGCGCTGCGGACCACGACCTTTTTCGGCGCGTAGGGATCGATAGGTCGAGCGAAGAGATAGCCCTGACCATACCGGATCCCGAGCTGCTGAATCGCTTCGGCTTCCTCCACGGTCTGGATCCCCTCGGCGATGACCGTGGCGCCGACACCCGCCCCCATCTCCAGGATCGCCTTGACGACCTGTTGGCTGATGGGCTTCTGGTGGACGTCCCGGACGAGGCCCATGTCGATCTTGAGGTAGGTCGCGCCGAGGCTTGCGATCGTCTCGAGTCCCGAGTACCCCGCCCCCACGTCATCGATGGCAAAGCTGAACCCCAGCTCGATGAAGGAGTGCATGGCCTCGCGGTACATGGTCAGGTTCTCGATGACCTGGCGTTCCGTGATCTCAAGGGTGACGAAGCGGGGAGAGATGCGCTCTCCGAGATAGTCGAGGACGCCGCGCCCCAGGAAGCTCGGGTCACGGACCGTTGCCGGAACCGTGTTCACAAAGAGGCGCCCCGTCCCTCCAAAGACCTCCCAGTCGACGAACGCCTGGCGTCG
Organism: Vicinamibacteria bacterium; assembly: GCA_041493035.1. Lineage (GTDB taxonomy): Bacteria > Acidobacteriota > Vicinamibacteria > Fen-336 > Fen-336 > JBGPYB01. The sequence continues at coordinate 21,905 of JBGPYB010000008.1, forward strand.
ACACGAGCGCTCCAGTTCCTCCACGAGACCGTGACGGGCGGCAAGGCCGAAGAGAGCCATCGGGGCCTCGAGATCGGTGCCGCGGGGCCCACGGGAGAGCCCCTCGTGGCCGACGATCTGACGCGTCGCGATCTCGACGATGGGCTGGAATGCGGTCCAGAGGCTGCGGTTGTAGATGATCTCGACGAGCCCTTCACGCTGGTCGCGGTCCCTCAAGCGATGTCGCAAGTCGGCGCTCGTCAGAGCTTCCTCGATGAGACGAAGGATCTGCCGCTCGTGGCTCTCGAGGGGGCTGTGAATGACGAGACCGTACCCAACGTAGAGGATCGGGCGCTCGCGCAGGTACGGAAGGGTCAGGCGGCCGACTCGCGGAGTCAGGAATTCCTCGACCCGATCGGCCAGCTTCCGAAGATCTGCGGCCCGAAAGCCCTCGGTCTTGTCCCGCCGGCCGCCCAGGAAGAGCATGATGCGGTCCCCTTCCCGCTCGTCCCGCGTGAGCAGGTCTCCCTCGCGGAAGAGCTCCTTCATCTCGGCCATCAGCGGATCGATCTGAGCCCGGAGACCCAGATAGGCGGCGCCTCCGAAGCTCCGCTCGATGCGCGCGAGGGGCTCCAGGTCGACGAGGATGGCAGCGAGCCCCCCCTGTTCCGTGAGAATCGATCCGACCTGCTCGTTGACGTCTCGGAAGGTGGGGATGTTCATGGCTTCAATCGCTCATTTTCCGCCCCTGGCGCGGCATGTCAATCCCCCTCGAAAGCACCGGGTCAGGCCCGATGTCTGGTGGCATAATGGCGTCCTCGGTCAGAGCGCTCGGGAATCCTATGGGAATGGCGCGGGACGGTCGATGGGGTCGCCTTCTTGGCTTGGGGCCGTTCCTTGCCGGGCTGTTCGTCGCGGCGGCCATGGGACCCGCGGCTCTCGCCGAGAATCCGCAAACGAGCACCGTGATCGTGACGTTGGCCGACGGCACGAACCTCCCTTTGACCTCCTGGTCCTTGTCTTACGAGTATCAAGTGACTCCGCAGGGCGCGGCGGCGACCTTCGGTTCCACCTCGCGCCGCGAGGCCCATGACCTCTTCGTGGGCAAGAAGAGTGTGCCGACGTCCGGCAGCGTCCTGGAGATCCAGTACCGGCAGTACGAGCAAAGCGAAGACGTCGACGGGCAACCCCAGACGGTGAAGGTTGCAGTGGCAACCGGACTCGTTCTGACGGCGGGGGGCAAGAAGACCGAGCTTCGGATCGAGGCCCCGCACAAGGACCTGCTGGTCCCCCAGGGGGCAGAAAAGGGGGTCGTGCAGGCGCGCGCCCTGGATCTGACGGGACTGACCCTCACGGGCACCAAGCGGAGCTTCTGCCTCCTCTCCTACGCGGCGCAGGTGGAGTGCCACGCGCCGGCGACGGAGCGGGTCGTGAAGATGGAATTCGAGCGATGAAGGCCCGCTCGATGTTTCGCGCCCCCGGGCCGCGGACCCGCCGTCTCGCCGCTTTCCTGAGGCGCCGCGCGCGCAGCGCCCCGGAGCGTCGACCGACCCTCGACTGCCGAGCGTTTCCGTCCCTCTTCCGAAAGCGCGCCGTCGTGTTCACCGACACCGCGGACTTCACCGTTCGGACGGCGCAGGACGGGATCCTTCACTTCCTCATGCTCTTCGAGAGGGTCGTCTCCACGGCAGCCCCGAAGCTCACGGCGGCGGGCGGAGACATCGTGAAAGTGGAGGGAGACAGCCTCCTGATCCGGTTCGCGGACGTCACTGCCGCGTGCCGAGGCGTCGACGCCTTGCAGGCTTGCCTGCGGCGCCTCAATCGCGCCAAGCCCAAGGACGAGCGCCTTGCCTTCAGCTATGGCATCGGCTACGGCGACGTCCTCGACCTGGAAGACGACCTCTTCGGCCTCGAGGTGAACCTGGCCTCGAAGTTGGGCGAGGACATGGCCCGACCCGGGGAGGCACTCCTCACGCCCGCGGCTGCCGCGTCTCTCGATCGCCTCACGCTCAAACGCATCGTCCCCTATCGCGTCGTGACCTTTGGGACGCGTGCCATCCCCATCCAACGCCTCAAGCTTCGGCCCCGCTAGCGGGGCGCTCGCGGATGGCGGCGAGTTCGGAGCGGGGTCCGTTCTCCACGGGCGCCCCAGGAGGAGCTGCCGGCCCACGCCCCAAGCGAGGGGAATGACGACAAGGAACGCCGTCAGGAGACCGCCCACCGTGAGAAGGATCGCAGGAGCAGTTCCCCACCGCTGCTCCTCGCGGAAAAGCGCGCGACCCGGGCGATGGCTCATGGCTTCTTCACGCGGCGCGCCTCCTGGAGCGCCCGGCGCAGGAGAAATTCGATCTGCGCGTTCAAGCTGCGCAGATCGTCGTTCGCCCAGCGCTGGACAGCCTCCAACAGGGCGGGGTCGACGCGAAGAAGAAATGCCTTGCGGTCGGCCACGTGTCCGCGCTTCCCCTTCTATTGGATGAAATAGCCGGAGACCCGCCACGTCCCGTCCGGATCGGCCATTGGCGTGATCGTCTCGACGGCTCGCGCCTTCTTCTCGAAGACGGTGTCGTACTGGATGACAACATACTGGCCGTCGGGAGCGCCCGGCAGCGACTTGGTGTACTGGCTGGACTTGAGCTTCCTCGAGACGAGCTTGCCCAGCGGGCCGCGAGCCGCGCTCGCCGCGCTCTGCCACTGCTCCTTCGTCACCGCACCCCGGAAGAGCTTCGCCGACTGGTCCCAGCTCTCGGCATACTTCCCCTGGTCCACGAGGGCGAGCCACGATTCCGCGCTCGCTTTCGCCGCCGCCTCCGCCGCGGGTCCCGCGGCCATCCCGCCCGAACCGAGGCCGGCCAGAGCCAGAATCGCCATCGCCGACGCGACCGTTCGCTTCGTCACCCTATCCTCCCTCGAATCACTGATAGATCGTTCCCGTGTTGATCACCGGCTGGGCGGCGCGTTCCCCGCACAGGACGACCAGCAGGTTGCTCACCATCGCGGCCTTCCGTTCCTCGTCGAGGGTGACGATCTTCTGGCGCGACAGGCGCTCGAGCGCCATCTCGACCATTCCCACGGCTCCTTCCACGATCCGCGTCCGCGCGGCGATGATCGCCCCGGCCTGCTGACGCTGCAGCATGGCGGCGGCGATCTCGGCGGCATAGGCCAAGTGGCTGAGGCGCGCCTCGACCACCTCGACGCCGGCCTTCGCGAGCCGGTCGTGCAGCTCCGTCTTCAGGTCTTTGGCCACGGCCGCGGTGCTGCCGCGCAGGGAGACCTGCCCGTCCTCGTGGGCGTCGTACGGGTAGCGAGTCGCCAGGTTGCGGACCGCGGCTTCACTCTGGACCTTCAGGTAGTTCTCGTAGTCGTCGACCTCGAAACAGGCCTCCGCCGTATCGACGACCTTCCACACGATGACCGCGGCGATGTCGATGGGGTTGCCATCGCTGTCGTTGACCTTGAGACGGGCGCTTTCGAAATTGCGCACGCGGAGCGAGACCCGGCGCTTCGTATAGAAGGGATTGGCCCAGCGGAGCCCCTCGGTGCGAGAGGTGCCGGCGTAGTCGCCGAAGAGCTGGAGAACCAGGCCCTCGTTGGGGTTCACGACGAAGAAGCCCCCGAGCGACACGAGGCAAACCAAGGCCACGAAGCCCCAGCCGAAGCTCCAGAGTCGATCCGAGGCCACGAAAGCGCGCACCATGGTGTAGCCCGAGAAGCCCAGGATCCCCAGTAATACGGGGAACGCCACCAGGCCCGAGATCGTGGACAACTCCTTCTCGCGGATCATCACATGCCTCCTGACTGATATCACTACAGTATCATTACGCAATCACGCCGTCAAGAGTTCCACGGCGTTTTGAGGAGGCGGCGAAGAACGGAAAGGGCAACCACGGAGGCACGGAGATCACGGAGAAACGCAGGAAGGATCCGGGACCGAGCAGGCACAGGATGCGAGCGAAGCGGGATTCACTCCCGCGGAGCGAGCGGGGGTTCAAAGGGGGGGCGGCGCAGCCCCCTTTTTCTCACTAAGGACAGGCGCCGGCTGTGTCCTGGATCTGCTTCTTGAGGTTGGTGAGGGTGGATCGCGCGGCGCCCGTGCGGACTTGCGGCAGAGCCGCGTCGAGGGCGGCCTGGGCGCGAGGGAACGCAGCCTTCACGGCGTCGCAATCCCCCGCTGCCCGAACGACCTCGCCTGCCGCCGCCTGCGCCTGCTTCACGATGGGCAGGTCGTGGCCGATGTCCCCGACATCCTGGCCAAGGCCCTGGGGAGCCGGCGAGGCCGCGTCGGAGGCACCCCGGCCACAGCCAGAAATGCTCAGGATCGCCATTGCCGAAGAAACGGCCAAGGGCCAGAAGGCTTTCACTTGATCGCCTCCCCTGCTTCGACCCGTCCCAGGTACTGAAGCAAGGTCGGCTCTTTGTACCCCAGCTCCCGGGCTTTCCCTGCGAACTTCTTGAAGTTGGCGGCGTCCTTCAGGCCGAAGTAGCACCAGCCGAGAAACGCATGAGCCTGGTCGCTGTTCGGCGCGATCGCCACGGCCTTCTCGAGAGCGGCGATCGCGTCCTTGTAGCGCTTCGCACCCAGATGCGCCTGGCCGAGATAGATCCAGGCGTCGGGCCGAGCGTAGCCGGGGCTCCCGGTGACCTTGATCAGCTCTGGCACGGCCTTGTCGAAATCCTTCGTCGCGGTCAGCGCCGCCCCGAGGTTGGTCCGATAGGTTGTGTTCGTCGGGTCGATGGTCACCGCCTTCTGGTAGAACGGCAGGGCGGCGGCGGCGTTCCCCTTGACGACCTGCTGGACGTATCCGAGCTGGAACTGCGCCTCGCCGTCGCCGGGTGCCAACTCGACGGCCTTCTGAAGCTCGACGATGGCGGCGTCGGGCTGCCGCTTCGCCACGAGAGCCTTGGCGAGGCCCACGCGCGCCGCGGCCAGGTTGGGCTCCTTGTCGCGCAGCGCGGTGAGGGTCTGAATGGCCATGTCGATCTGGCCGGACGCAAGGTCGGAGAGGGCCTCAGCCACCGTCACCTCTTGGACCAGCCGCTGGGCATCGGCATCGCCTTCGGCCATGGCCGCAGCGGTGGCGGCATCGGCCATGGCGTCGCCGGGGCGGTTGAGCGCCACCTTGACCCGCGCCGATTCCTTGTACGCCTCGATCGCGCCGGGTGCCGCCGCGATCGCTTGCTGGAGCAGCGGCTCCGCCTCGGCCGCTCGGCCGGTCTTGCGGAGCACGCGGGCCAGGCCGACGCTCGCCGCGATGCGCGTTTCAGGGGCCTCGATCCCGCCGCGATACGCCTTCTCGGCGGCGACCATGTCCCCTCGCGCTTCCTGCGCGGCTCCCATGGCAGTGGACGCGGCCGCACCTGCGCCGGCAGCGGCCGCGGCTTCAGCCAGGGCGACGGCCTCATCCGCCTTTCCCTGGCGCGCCCGGGCCTTCGCCAGCGCGACCTTCGGCCACGGCCCGGCGGCGTCGGCAGCCAGCGCCGCGTCAGCCGTTGCAACCGACTCGGAGATGCCCCGCAGGTCCTGGAGGGACGAGAGACGCCCCAGGGCTTCTCCCTTCTTGGTCCCAGTCAGTTTGGTCGAGGCCGCCTTGTAGGCGTCCATGGACAAATCCAGGTCCCCTTTGGATTCGAGAAGGCGTCCAAGGCGCAGCGAGACGTCGCCGGAAACATCTTGCTCGGCCGCCTTCTTGAGGATGGCCACCGCTCCCTCGATGTCCCCGGCCGCGGATTTCTGATCGGCTTGCGCCAGGAGTTCTTCGACGGAAACACCGGCGCGTGGGGCGGCCTTCTTGCTGTCCTTGGTCTTGTCGTCGGCCGAAGTGGGGAGCGTCACGGCAAGAGCCGCGGCGAGAATCCAGTATTTCAAGGGGCCTCCCGCGGAGCACTCTAGGCCCGTCCACGGGGCGCGTCAAGGAGGGCGAAGAAATACGCAATCGCCTCCCCGCGAGAAAGTCGGTCCTGGCTGCGCTAGAGTTCGACCAGCCCCATTCTGGAGGGCCGATGGACGCCGCCCCCGAAAGCAAATCGCTTCCCGAGAACGCCTACGCGCTCCTCCCGCCGGGCGAGGTCTACAAGCCTCTCGTCCCGGCCGAGGCCGAGCTTCCGCAAGTCACCGCGCGCTCGCTGGGTTGGGGACTCTTCCTCTGCGTCGTCTTCACAGTGGCCTCGGCGTATTCCGGGCTGAAGGTAGGGCAGGTGATGGAGGCGGCCATCCCCATCTCCATCCTGGCCATCGGCCTCGCGCGAGCCTACGGCCGTCGCTCGAGCCTCCTCGAGAACCTGATCATCACGGGCGTCGGGGGCGTCGCCGGCGGTCTCGTGGCCGGCGCCATCTTCACCCTCCCGGCGCTCTACATCCTGAAGCTCGACCCCAACCCCATTCAGACGACCTTCATCTGCCTGGCTGGCGGGTCCCTCGGGATCCTCTTCCTGATCCCGCTCCGCCGCTATTTCGTCCGCGAGATGCACGGGCGGCTCCCGTACCCCGAGGCCACGGCCATCACCGAGGTTCTCGTGACGGGCGAGAAGGGAGGCTCCCAGGCGCGGCTCCTCCTGGAGGCCACGGCCATCTCGGGGGTCTACGATTTCTTCGCGACCACGTTCCAGATCTGGCGCGAGTTCGTGGACCTCCAGTTCATCCCGGCGGTCCGCACACTGGCGGAGCGAGCGAAGGTCGCCTTCAGCTTCGATGCGATCGCCTTCATCCTCGGCCTCGGCTACGTGATGGGGCTGCGCTCGTCGCTGATCCTCTGCGCCGGCGGCTTCCTCTCGAACTTCGTCCTCGTGCCGCTGATCTGGATGATGGGCCGCCATGTTGCGGGGGCGATCTATCCCGGTCCGGTGCCGATTTCGGAGATGTCCGCGGCCCTCATCTACTCCAAGTATGTGAGGCTCATCGGCGTCGGAGCCATCGCGACGGCGGGAATCTTCGGGATCCTCAAGTCCCTCCGGATCGTGGCCGGCTCCTTCGCCATCGCGGCTCGGGCCTTCCGCCAGGGCGAAGAAGGTGTCGAGCGAACGGACCGGGACATGTCCGTGGGGACCCTGCTGGTCGGCGTCGCGGTCTCGGCGGTTGCTGCGGGTGTCTTCTTCGCGAGCCTCGGAGCCTCGATCACCGTGGTGCTCGTTGGGCTCGGCCTGGCCCTCGTCTTTTCGTTCTTCCTCGCGTCGGTGGCCGCCAACGCGATAGCCACGACGGCCCGAAACCCGGTCTCCGGAATGACCATGCTGACGATCATCCTCTCGTCGGTGGTTCTGCTCCGGTTCGGCCTTGCGGGAACCACCGGAATGTTCTTCGTGATGGCGATCGCGGGAATGGTCTGCACGGCGCTCTCCGTCTCCGGCCAGTTGGTGACTGACCTGAAGGCCGGCTACTGGCTCGGCGCGACACCCGCTGCCCAGGAGAAAGTGAAGTTTCTGGGGGTCGCAGCCGGGGCAGCGGCGGCCGGATTGACGATCGCGATCCTGGCGAAGACCTTCCAGTTCGGCGAGGCGGCGCCTGGGGATCCCCGGCAGGTACTCCCGGCTCCTCAAGCCGCGATCATGAAGACGCTGGTCGAAGGCTTCATGAACCGCCAGCCCGTGGCCTACGTCCTCTTCGGGGCCGGAGGCGTCATCGCCGTGATCATGGAGATGCTGGGCGTCCCGGCGTTGATCTTCGCTCTGGGCATGTACCTCCCCCTGGAGTTGAACACGCCGGCCCTCGTGGGAGGCATCCTCTCCCACTTCCTGAACGCGCGATCCGAAGCCATCGGTGGAAAGCGGGGAGCGTCGGTCCGCGAGCGCGGCGTCGTCATCGCCTCGGGGCTGATGGCCGGAGGTGCCCTGGGCGGTGTCTTCGGCGCCGCTCTCCGGCTTTTCCCCTGGTATGCCGAGGACCGGATTCAGTCTCCGTTCTATGGCAACGTCCCTGTTGCTCAATCGGTCTCGGCCCTCCTGTTCGTGGGCTTGTGTCTGTACGTTTGGTTCCGGTCTCTTCGCGAAGCCAAGGAGACATAGATGGAAGAGAGCCACCGCAAGAAGCTTGCGATCCTCGTTGGAGGCGGCCCCGCCCCTGGGATCAACAGCGTCATCGGCGCTGCGACAATCCGCTCAGCACTCGAGGGCGTCGAGGTCCTGGGAGTCCAGGACGGCTTCCAGTGGCTCATGCAGGGAAACATCGAGCATGTCACCCCCCTCTCCATCGAGGCCGTGAGCCGCATCCACTTCCGCGGCGGGTCGTTCATCGGGATCTCGCGAGCCAACCCGACCAAGGACCCGCAGCTCCTCGAAAACACCGTGCTCGCGCTCCTTCGCTTGAACGTCTCCCGCCTCATCACAATCGGAGGGGACGACACGGCCTACTCGGCCATGAAGCTCGAGGAGAAGTCAGCCGGACGCATCAGCGTGGTCCACGTTCCGAAGACCATCGACAACGACCTGGACCTGCCGCCCTGGGTGGACACCTTCGGCTTCCAGACGGCGCGTCACGTGGGGGTCGAGATCGTCAAGAACCTGATGGTGGACGCTCACACGACGTCGCGCTGGTACTTCATCATCGCCATGGGGCGAAAGGCCGGCCACCTGGCCCTCGGCATCGGCAAGGCCGCCGGCGCAACCCTGACGCTGTTGCCCGAGGAGTTCGTAGGACAGAAGATCCGCTTGAAGACGGTGGTCGACACCCTCGTCGGGGCGGTCATCAAGCGCCTGGCCTACGGCCGACGCGACGGAGTCGCCATCATCGCCGAGGGGCTCGTCCTCGACATCGAGCCCGAAGACCTCGCCATTCTGGAGCACGCCGAGCGCGACGCCCACGGCCACCTGCGGATCGACGAGATCAACATCGGAGAGATCCTGAAGGCCGAGGTCCAGAAGCGCCTCAAGGAGTTCGGCATCAAGACCACCATCGTGGCCAAGAACATCGGCTACGAGCTGCGCTGCGCCGACCCGATCCCCTTCGACATGGAGTACACCCGCGACCTCGGCTACTGCGCGGTGAAGTACCTTCTCGAAGGGGGCAATGGCGTGATGGTCTCGCTCCAGGGAGGCCATTTCGTCCCGCTCCCCTTCGCGGACCTCCTGGACCCCAAGACGGGGCGCGCGCGGGTTCGGCTGGTGGACATCCACTCGACCCGCTACGCGATCGCGCGGCGCTACATGATCCGGCTGCGGCGAGACGACTTCGACGACCCGTACGAGTTGGCGCGATTCGCAGCCACGGCCCAGCTCACCCTCCAGCAGTTCCGGGAGCAGTTCGCGTACCTGGTCGAGAACGAGCCCCCACCGCTCGTCATAGCACCCATCGAAGGTGGCGGCGGAGCCAGCGACGCGTCGAAGGCCGAAGGAATGGCCTAGGCGAGCGCCCGTATGCGACCCAAGTGGCTGCGGTCGTGGCTCGCAAGCACGGTCGCGAGTTGCTCGAGGGTCAGCTCACCGCGTTCCGGGTGAAGACCCGTGCGTTGCCAGGAGTCATGGGGCAACGCCCGGAGCAGGACGATGGTGTCGTCCCGCAGCCGTTTCCATTCCTTGATGACGGCACGCAGATCGGCCTCCCGATAGCGCAGCGCCTCGGCCGCCCGGTCGTTGTCGAGCATCCAGAAGCTCGGCCTCTCCTGGTGCGCCATCTTGGTGAAGCGCTCGGCGTAGATGCGCTCGATGTCCCGCAGATGACAGGCGATCTCGACGATGGCCCACTTGTCGGGGGACGGTCTCCGGCGTAGCGCGTCTTCGGAGAGGCCGCGGGTCGCGTCGGCCAGGGCGCTCGGCCCGCCCTCGAGGTCCGCGAGGATCTGGTGGCGGCGCTTGATGGCGTCGATCTGTCCGAGATGCGCCTCGTCGTTGCCGACGGCCTGGCGTCGCAGGAACGTTTCGACCGAGAGAGGCCCGGCGGTCGCGTGGGTCCCGACTCGCCCCCACTGTGCTCCCTTGACCTTCTTGAGAAGCTTCAGGCTCTCCTTTCGCAGCTTGGCCCAATCGCGGACCACCTCGCCGAGCTTCATCGACCGATAGTCCCGCTCGATGGCGTAGCGGTCGCCGTCGATGTCGGGCAGCGCCGGGTTGTCTTCGGCCAGGATCCGGCGGTAGCGCTCGATGTACGCCTCGCGCTCCATGTCGCGCAAATGGCAGACGATTTCGTGGATGGACCACTTCCCTGGCGCTGGGGTCCAGAGGAGCAGCTTCTTGGGGATCCCCGCCAAGGCCTCCTTGAGCCGCGCTGGAGTTGCAACCAGGGTAGTGAGATGGCGCTCGCGTTCCTGCTCGTCCAATGGTAGACCTCCCGTAACGGTTCCTCGAGTGCCGAGAATTCTAGCCTGGATTTCCCCCTACGGCGTTGCGCAAACAGGGGTTAGCGGATTTCTGTGCGGACCCCTTTCCCTTGTGCTAGAGTGCGGCGTGCTCACAATATCTAGGGGTCTTCATGCGTCTCGATAAGGTCGAAATCGTCGGCTTCAAGTCCTTCTGCGACAAGCAGGAAATCGATTTCAAGGGGGGCGTGACCGGTATCGTCGGCCCCAACGGTTGCGGCAAGAGCAACATCTCCGACGCGATCTCGTGGGTTCTGGGTGAGCAAAGCGTCAAGAGCCTGCGCGGCGCCGCCATGGAGGACGTGATCTTCGCCGGGAGCCAATCGCGTCAGCCCCTTGGCATGGCCGAGGTCAACCTCAAGGTCACCGGCCTCAACGGCAACAGCCCCGACGGTAGCCCCGAGTGCGTCGTGACGCGGCGCCTGTACAGGAACGGCGATAGTGAGTACCTGATGAACGGCCACGTCTGCCGCTTGCGGGACATCCACGAGCTGTTCATGAACACCGGCCTCGGTTCGAAGGCCTACTCCATCATCGAGCAGGGGAAGATCGGGCAGATCCTTTCCAGCAAGCCCGCCGATCGCCGGGCCATCATCGAGGAGGCCGCCGGGATCACGAAGTACAAGGCGCGTCGCCGCCAGACCTCCCTGAAGCTCGAGGCGGCCCAGCAGAACCTTCTGCGGGTGAACGACATCATCCACGAGGTCGAGAGGCAGCTCGAGAGCTTGAAGCGCCAGGCCAGCAAGGCCCGCCGCTACCGAGCGGTGCGCGAGGAGATGCAGGGAATCGAGCGCGTTCTCTACGGCCTGCGTTTCGTCGAGCTCGAGGAAGTGAGCCACTCCCTGGCCGAGCGACTCGCCGCCGAGACCGAACGGGAGAGCGCCGCGTCCCTCGCTCTCGACGCGGAAGAGGCGCAGATGGAGGCGCGGCGGACCCATATGTACGAAGACGAGGGGCGTCTCGAAGAAGCGCGCGCCCGCCAGAACGAGCTCACCCTGGCCGTGGACCGCCATCAGGGGAAGAGCGGCTACTGCAAGGAGCAGATCGCCGACGCGGCCAACCGTGGCGAACAGGCGCGCCAGGAGAAAGCCGACCTGGAAGCGCGCATCGGGCCACTGTCCCTGGAGCTGGCCACACGCCGGGAAGAGGAGGCGCGGGTCCAGCAGGATCTCACCGCCGCCGAAGGCGATGCCCAGGCCGCCGAAGCGGCCGTGCAGAACGCCGCTTCCCACCAGGCGTCGACCGAGGCCGAACAGGATCGGGCGCGCGATGCGCAAGTCGCCGTGATGGGCCGCATCGCAGCCCTCCAGAACGCGCGGGAATCGGTGACGAGCAGCGCCGAGCGCGCGTCCGCCGACCTGCTGAAGCTGGCCGCCGAAACGGCGGAGATGGAGCGGGAGCGGAATCAGATCTCCCGCACCCACTCCGAGGCGGCGACTCGAAAGGACGAGGCGGAGACGCTACTCGGCACCCTGACGCGCGATCGCGACGCGGCTCTCGGCCGTGCCACCGAAGCGCGTGAACGCAAGGAGCTGCTGGCCCGCGAGGCCGAAGCCCAACAGAGCGAACGCGACGGCCTGGCCGGGCGGCTCGCGTCCCTCGAAGAGATGGTCGCCACCCACTCGGCCTTCGACGAGGGCGTGCGCGCGCTCCTGTCGCGACCCGAAGGGATCGAGGTCTTCGGCGTCGCCGCGGACTTCGTCGAAACCGACAAGACTCACGAACGCGCCGTCGAGACGTTCATGGGCGACCGCCTTCAGGCCATCCTGACCCCGGATGCGGCCGCCGCCATCCGCGGCATCCGCCACCTCCACGAGACGAGCGCGGGGCGCGGCACGTTCCTTCCCCTCGCATCCGCACGCACGGAGCTCGACTGCGGGTGCCTGCGCGACGTCGCTCGCGAGGAGCCCAAGGTCAAGGGGATCCTCAGCGATTTCTATCGCGTCACCGGCCCGCACGCGGCGCAGATCCGCGCGTCTCTTCCGAACGGCCTCGTCTTCCTTAACCTCGAGGACGCTCTCGACGTCCAATCACGCCACGCCGCCGTTCCCTGCGCCACGCTCTCGGGCGAGACGATCCGTGGATGCATGGTGGAAGGAGGGCGCGGCGTCAAGGGCCTGCTGGCTCCGCGGCGCGAGATCCGCGAGGTCACGGCGAGGCTCGCCGAGATCGCCGTGCTCCTGACGTCCGCCCGTTCTCGCGAGGCCGAGGAAGCGGCCCTGGCCGAGACCGCGGCGGCCGAAGCGCGCTCCCTCGAAGAGCGCATCCACACCGCCGAGAAAGACCTCGTGGCCATCCGCCACGACCTGGCCGTGGCGGAAGAGGAGTCGTCGCGCCTGGTCCGCAAGGCGGCTGTCCTCGCGACCGAGCGCAGCCAGGCGGAGCAGGAGAGGGGCGCGGCTGCCGTGCGCCTCGCGGAGATCGAGCAGAGCCTCCTCACGGCCGAGCGCGAGCGGGCTCGGGGAAGCGAACGTCTCGCGGCGCTCGTATCCGCCGTGGCCCAAGCCCGCGCCAATGCCGACGCGGCGCAAGCGCGCTCCTCGGAGGCCAAGAGCCAGGTGGCCGCTCTGCGGGAGCGCGTCACGGCGGTGGTCGCTGAGTGCCGCAGGCTGACCCAGGATCACGAGGAGCTGCTGGCCCGGACGGCGGCCGCTCTCGAACGAATGACGGAGATGGAGCGCCGCCAAGGGGATCTGCGGCGGGACATGGACGAATGCGAGCGCCTCCTGGCCCTAGCCCTCACCGATCGAGACCGCGTGACCGGGGAAGTCGCCGTGGCCGAGGACCGTGTACGCGACGTTCGCAACGAGATCGAGGGCCGAGAGCAGGGCATGAAGGAACGGCGGCGCGAGCGCGAGATGCTCCGCGCGGCCCTCTCGGACCTGGGCGTGTCTCAGGCCAGGACCGCGGCCGATCTGGACCACTTGGCCCGCGAGTGTCACCAGGCGGTGGGCCAGACGGCGGCCGAGGCCGCGGCGACGCTCACGGACGAAGACCGCGCCAAGGAGAAGGCGGCCCTCGAGGTGCAGGTTCAGGAGTCGCGAGAGAAGCTCGATCGCATGGGTCCCGTCAACGTCCTGGCCGTGGAGCAGGCGCAGGAGCTGGAGGAGCGCGAGCAGTTCCTCACCGCACAACGGCAAGACCTCCTCGACTCCGTCGCCGAGATGGACCGAGCCATCAAGAACATCGACAAGACGTCCCGCGAACGCTTCCGCGAGGCCTTCCAGGTGATCAACCAGCACTTTGGCGAGGTCTTCAAGCAGCTCTTCGGCGGCGGCACCGCGGGCCTCAGCCTGATCGATGAGGAGGACGTCCTCGAGAGCGGCATCGACGTGATGGCGCAGCCTCCCGGGAAGCGCCTCCAGAGCGTGATGCTTCTGTCGGGAGGCGAGAAGGCTCTCACGGCCATCGCCCTGCTCTTCGCGATCTTCCAGTACAAGCCGTCGCCGTTCTGCATCCTCGACGAGGTGGATGCACCCTTGGACGACGCCAACACCGGCCGCTTCGTCCGGATGCTCGAGGGGCTCAAGGACCAGACGCAGTTCGTCCTCATTACCCACTCCCGCAAGACCATGGAGATCGCCGACCAGCTCTACGGCGTGACGATGGAGGAGCCGGGGGTGAGCAAGCTGGTCAGCGTCAGGTTTAGTTAGCCCCGGCCCCTCCAGCGTTCGGGCGACCGAAGCGAAGCGTCTCCCTTGTCGCGCGCCGCGCGATTCTCTCGCGCACCCGCGTTCGACGATGCCTGCGCGGAGCGAAGGTTGCCCACGCTCGAGATGATCCAGAACCGGGCGTCAGCGAGTTGGTGAGCGTTCGGTCAGTTAGGACGCCCGGTTCGGGCAACTGAGGGAGCTTCGCCGCCTGTGTTGCCCGTGCTAGGCTGGCCAGCAGCGATGGCTGACTCACGAACGCCGACACGGGCGACGGCGGAGACGCTCGATGGCGGCGGCAGCATCGAGCGCGCGCGGCGGAACGCGGAGGCGCTCCGGATCCCGTTCGATCCCCTCGAGACGGTGTCCGACGATCCTGCCCTTTGGGGCGACGCGCCACTCGATCTCATGGTCCGCTTCTTCTGCGTCCCGGTGGGCCGCTCGGGTGGTCGCCTCCTCCTGGCGTTCGGCGGCCTCGACGACATCCTGAAGGTGGACGAGGTGGAATTCCTCCTCGGGCGCGCCATCGACGCCGTGGTGGCGCCCGAAGAGCGCGTCGCGGAAATCCTGAAGCGGCATCGCGGCGGAGAAATGCTACTGGAGCAGGCCAGCGAGTCGCTGCGCTTGCAGCTCGTGGCCGACGACGAAACCGAGACGCTCGGCACTTCCGCCCTCCCCTCCGAGAGCCCGATCGTGCGCCTCGTGGATTCCCTGGTCGTGGGGGCGATCGACCGGCGCGCCTCCGACATCCACATCGAAACGAAGGATCGCGAAGTCCTCGTCAAGTATCGGATCGACGGTGTCCTCTACCCCGCGGTGGAGCCCCTCGACAAACGCCACCACGACACGATCCTGAGCCGCATCAAGGTCATGTCGGAGCTGGACATCGCCGAGAAGCGGATCCCCCAGGACGGCCGCTTCCGGCTGCGTGTGAAGGGGCGCACCATCGACTTCCGCGTCTCGATCATGCCTTCGATCCACGGCGAGGACGCCGTCATCCGCATCCTCGACAAGGAATCGCTCAACGCCTCCTTCCGGAACCTGCGCCTCGACGTCCTCGGCTTCTCGGAAGGCGACCTGCGGCGACTCCGGAAGTACAGCACCGAGCCCTACGGGATGCTCGTGGTGACGGGACCGACGGGGAGCGGGAAGACGACGACCCTCTACGCGGCTCTCTCCGAGATCGCGACACCCGAGGACAAGATCATCACCATCGAGGACCCGGTCGAGTATCAGATCCCGCTCATCACCCAGGTCCCGGTGAACGAGAAGAAGGGGCTGACGTTTGCCCGGGGTCTGCGCTCGATACTCCGCCACGACCCTGACAAGATCATGGTGGGGGAGGTCCGAGACTCCGAGACGGCCCAGATCGCCGTCCAGTCGGCACTGACGGGGCATCTGGTCTTCACCACGGTCCACGCCAACAACGTCTTCGACGTGATCGGCCGGTTCATCCACATGGGTGTGGAGCCCTACAATTTTGTCTCGGCCCTCAATTGCGTCCTGGCGCAGCGCCTCGTCCGGGTCTTGTGCCCCCGCTGCCGGCGGCCCACTGAGACGCTGGACTCGCTCCTGGTCGAGTCCGGCCTCAATCCCGATATCTACGGCGATCAGGTGTTCTACGAACCCGTGGGTTGCGGCGAGTGCGGAACCACGGGCTTCCTGGGCCGGACGGCCGTCTCGGAGCTGCTGGACATGTCCGACCGGATGCGGCAGATGATCCTGGACCGGCGCCCCGCCAGCGAGATGAAGCAAGTGGCGCGGGAGGAGGGGATGACGTTCCTCCGGGACTCCGCCCTCGAGAAGGTCTTCGCGGGTGTGACGACGCTACGCGAGATCAACAAAGTGACGTTTGTTCAGTAACCCCGAGGAGGCGGCCCTCCGCGCGCTGCTGGCGGGCGCGCGCCGCATCGCCGTGGTCGGCCTCTCGCCGAAGGCGCACCGCGATTCCAACCGGATCGCCCGCTATCTCCTGGAACGCGGGTACGAGGTCGTGCCGGTCTACCCGCGGGAAGAGCAGATCCTCGGCCAGAAAGTCTATCGGCGGGTCCAGGACATTCCCGGCAGCGTCGACATCGTGGACGTCTTCCGGCGCAGCGAGTACATCGCCGCTGTCGTCGACGACGCGCTCGCGGCTCGCGCTCCGGCGATCTGGTGTCAACTCGGCTGTGTCGACGAAGACACGGCGGAGCGCGCCACAAAGGCGGGCGTCCTGGTCGTGATGGATCGCTGCATCATGGTGGATCACGCCCACATTCTTGGCCGAGGTTGGCGCAGAAGCTGACATAGTTGTCACAAACGGTGACGCGCCGTTGCTTCCCTCGGTCTGGGACAGACCCGGATTTCCGACGCCAATCTGCTGATTCTGCGGATGTTACTGCCGGAGCAGTCGGAGCCCCACACTGCTAGCACGCTCCGTGCATCGAATGGGAGCGCCGGGGGCGCCTTACCCGGGAGGAGAGAACGATGGGCGAGCGGCTCGTGCGTGAGGAGACCCCGCTGGAGTTCTTCCGAGAGCAGCTCTCGCGGGCGATGGAGCATCAGAGGATTTCGACGTCGGCCTTCACCGAGTGGTATCTCGTGAACCTGCTGGCGGCGGCGGTCAAGGGCGAGACGCTGCCGTCGCCGGAGGACGGCTTCGACGAGACACCGCTGGCGCTGCTTTACGTTCGCGCTCTCCAGGCGTCTCGTTTCGAGCGCGCGCGCCTCCTGCGGCTCATGGGCGATAACGCCCTCTTCGTGGCCGGCTTCTTCGCGGACAGCCTTCACAAGGGCCTCGTGGACCTCGACTACTACCGGGCAATGGGAGGGCGCGCGTACGCGTGCCTCGGACAGGAGGAGGCTTCGGGGTTGGGGCCCGTCGTCTTCCGGGAGCTGGCCGGCCGCTTCATGGAGTTCGCCGACTTGCTCCAGGAGGTTTCGGAGACGAGCCATCTCACGACCGCGGCATCGGTGGTGAAACTCTACGAACGCTGGGCCCAGACGGGCAGCCGTCGCGCGGCTCTCCTCCTGAGCGAGCGAGGGATCAACCCCATGAGTGGCGAGGGTCGCCCGCAGTGACCGCCGCCCCGGCTGGTCTCCTGCTGGACGTCCAGCGGCGCCTCGAGACGCTCTACGCTCTCGAGCCCGAGGCTCCCGTCACGGAGTTCCTGATCCAAGAGGAGGACGCGGCGGCCTACCCCGGTGGCGGCAGCCGGACCCTCGTCAAGGAGAACGACGGCTCTCTCTCGGTGGGCGTCGTCCTCGAAGAGGGCTTGTGCGAGGACCTGGCTCGCAACGACCCGCGGGTCCGGTTGAACGGAGCCAACCTGGCGCCCTTCTGCACGCTCATCGAGGAGGTGAGTCACTTCCTCTACCTCCTCTTTTGCGCCCGATGCGGCCGCTCCATCACGCAGCTCGAGCTGGAGCTTCAGGGCGAGGTGGACAAGTACCTGACCGCGGTGGCCTTCCTGAGCTTGCAGAACGAAGGGGCCGTCTCACCGCGACTGCGGGACCTGCTCTTTCGCCACTATCACCTCGCCCAAGGAATGTCGGCAGAGCGGGCCGAACGGTACCGGACCGCCAGCGGGCTGGCGGAGCGCTACTGCGCTCACCTCGAGACGCAGTTTCTCCGCCGCGCGCGCCTCTCTGACCTCGCCCGGGAGACCCGGCGCTTCTATCGCCTCGGCCAGCGCGAGAAACTCGAAGCCATCGCCGGGATCTGACGCCGCGGCGTCCTTTGACAAGGGCGAGCTCGGACACGTAGCATCCGACCGCTATCCGACAGAATCCATGAGCGACACGGTCACGCGCGGCGTGCGCGTCCAGGTCCGCAGCACCTACGTCCCTGAGCGCAGCTCTCCCGCCGAGAGTCAGTACTTCTTCGCCTACCGTGTCCGGATCTCGAACGAAGGGGGCGAGACCGTTCAGCTCGTGAGCCGTGAGTGGATCATCACCGACGCGGCCGGGCGGGTGGAGCAGGTGAAGGGGCCGGGAGTCGTGGGCGAACAGCCCGTCCTCAGCCCCGGCCAGGCTTTCGAGTACACGAGCTTCTGTCCGCTCCACACGCCGATCGGCTCCATGCACGGCTCCTACCAGATGGTCTCAGCGGGCGGCGACCGCTTCGACGCCGTCATCGCGCCGTTCTCCCTGGCCGTTCCGACCGCGCTCAACTAGGCGGCGAGGTCGACGAGCGTCAGGGCGAGGACGCCCGTGGCGCTGACGAGGTCGTCGATCCCGCACCATTCGTCGGGCTGGTGGGCCAACTCCAGAACGCCGGGACCGTAGGCCACGCAGTGTTCGACGCCGGCGATCCGGGCCACATGTTTCTGATCGTAGGTGCCGGGGCTGGCGACGATCGCCGCCTCCCGGCCGAGAACCTCGAACACGTTCCGCTGGAGCACCGCTACCAGGGGAGATCCATCGGGGGCTTGGGTCGGGTGCACGACCATGAGGTCCCGAAGGTCGAAACGCATCCCCGGAAGGCGAGCGGCGGTCCGCTCCAGCAGATCCACGACCTCGCGCTTGGTGGCGTCGAATCCCTCTTCGATGAGGAAGCGTCGATCGAAGATCGCTCGGCAGCGATCGGCCACGCAGGGCGTCTGGATCCCATCCACCGGCTGGCCGCCCGAGATGCCGTTCACGTTCAGGGTCGCACGCGAGGCGCCGGCCGGGACCACGGGCATGCGCGTCGTGCGACGAGCGAGCGCGGGCTGCAACTCAGTCCGCACGGCCTCGAGGATGGCGCTCATCTGATCGATGGCGCTCGACCCCAGGAACGGCATGCTGCCGTGGGCAATACGGCCGTGTGTCGTCACCTCGAACCAGTAGGCGCCCCGGTGGCCGATGCAGATGCGATCGACGCCCAACGGCTCGGGGATGATGACGTAGTCGGTGCGTCCGCGGGCAATGCGGCCGTGCTCCGCCAGCCAGGCCACGCCCGCGAAGCCACCGCTCTCCTCGTCGACCGTGCCGCTCACCTCCACGGCTCCACGCGGACTTACACCGGCCCGGCGCAGCGCTTCGGCGGCATACAGGGATGCGGCGATGCCGGCCTTCATGTCGCAGGAGCCCCGTCCCCATATCTTGCCGTCATGCACCTGACCGCCGAAGGGGTTCACGGTCCATCCTTCTCCCGGAGGGACCACGTCGAAGTGGCCATTCAGGTGGACGACGGGTCCGGGCCCGCTCCCCCGTCGCTCTCCAACGACGTTCACTCGTGGATGCGACTTCGTATGTTCGGGGCGCCCTTCGGCCACGTGGTATTCGACGTCGAAGCCGCACGTCCTCAGCCGATGGCCGATGAAGCGGGCGCAGTCTTCGTACGCTTCCCCCGGAGGGTTGACGGTGGGGATCCGGATGAGGTCGGCGGTGAAGGCCACCAACTCCTCGCGCAAGCCCTCGACCTCGCGGAGGACGCGCTGCCGGATGTCGGCCGTGGACATGCCTCAGCTTATCAAAGGCCGAACGGGCCGAGTGGTTGTTCGGGCCCGAGGCTTGCGCTAGTCTCGGTCGTCGAGAGGAGCCCTCTCTCATGCCACGCGGTCTCGCCTGCTGCTTCGCCACATCCTCGCTTCTCCTCACGGGAAGCGTCTGTCCGGCGGCGGACGCGGCGGCTGCCAAGGGGCTCACGGCGGTGGCTGGCATCAAGGTGGGACACCACACGCTTGCAGAGCGTCCCACCGGGTGCACGGTGATACTGGCTGAGGCGGGGGCCGTGGCGGGCGTCGACGTTCGCGGCGGCGCTCCCGCGACCCGAGAGACCGACCTGCTGAACCCGACGGCCATGGTCCAGCAGGTTCATGCCATCGTGCTGTCGGGCGGGAGCGCCTTCGGCCTGGAGGCAGCAACGGGCGCTGTCCGATGGCTCGAGGAGAAGGGGATCGGTTTCGACGCCGGCGTGGCCAAGGTGCCGATCGTTCCGGCCGCCGCCCTCTTCGACCTCCCGGTCGGCGGAAAACCGGCGGTTCGTCCCGATGCGGCCTGCGGCTACGCAGCGGCGGCTGCCGCCACAGATGGCCCGGTCGTGGAGGGGAACGTCGGGGCGGGGGCGGGCGCCACGGTCGGAAGACTCGCGGGCCCCGACCGCTCGACGAAGGCCGGCGTCGGGAGTGCCGCCATCTCCTTGCCGAACGGCCTCGTGGTGGCGGCTCTGGTCGTCGTGAACGCGGTCGGGGACGTGATCGACCCGGCCACGGGCCACGTGGTCGCCGGGGCACGAACACCAGACGGTCACGCCTTGGTCGATGCCCGCAAGCTCGTGCGGTCCGGGGCTCTCATGAGGCCGATGCGGAGTGCCGAGAACACCACGATCGCCGTCGTGGCGACGAATGCGACGCTGACCAAGGCGCAGGCGACCAAGGTCGCTCAGATGGCCCACGACGGCCTCGCCCGTGCGATCTCCCCGGCCCACACGCCGTGGGATGGGGACACGATCTTCGCCCTGGCCACGGGGGCGATCCCTGGTGAAGGCGACGTGATGGCCATCGGGCCCCTGGCGGCCGAGGTCATGGCCGACGCCATCGTGCGCGCCGTTCGATCGGCCACGACCATTCCCGGCTATCCGGCGGCGAGGGACGTGGCCCCCGGCGGGAAGCCCTGAGCCCGCACCTCCCGCTCCTCTTCGCCTACTGCGCCCTCCAGGTGGCGGTCGGCCTCTGGATCGGGCGGCGCGTCAAGACCAGCGCCGACTTCTTCGTCGCGAACAGGTCTCTCGGACCGGGGCTCCTCTTCGCGACGATGGTCGCCGCCAACATCGGCGCCGGTTCGACCGTCGGAGCCGCGGGCCTCGGCTACCGCGACGGCCTGTCGGCCTGGTGGTGGGTCGGATCGGCAGCCCTGGGGTCGATGGTCTTGGCCCTCTGGGTCGGCCCCCGCATCCGTCGGATCGCCGCGGAACAGGGACTGCACACCGTCGGGGACTACCTGGAGCACCGCTACGGCCGCGAGGTGCGCGGCGTCATCTCGGCCCTGCTTTGGGTGGGAACCCTCGCGATACTGGCCGGACAGCTCATTGCGATGGCCTGGATCCTCAACGTCGTGGCGGGCCTCCCCAAGTGGATGGGATGCTGCGTCGGGGGTGTCGTCGTCACGATCTATTTCACGGCCGGAGGCCTGCTGACGTCGGCATGGGTGAACGTCGTGCAGATCGTCGTGAAGCTCGTCGGCTTCGGCATCGCCCTTCCCATGGTCCTCATGAAGGCGGGCGGCCTCGCCGCGATCGCCATGGCCACTCCCCGGGGGGACTACTGGAGCGCCTGGCACGGCGGCAGCTCGGGAATCGCCTATCTTGCCTTCCTCGGACCGGCCTTCGTGGTCTCGCCGGGCCTTCTGCAGAAGATCTACGGTGCTCGGGACGATCGAGCGGTGCGCCTCGGGGTTGGGGGAAACGCACTCGTCCTCCTCGCCTTCGCCGTCGTCCCGCCGATTCTCGGGATGACCGCTCGCGCGCTCCACCCCGGCCTTCTGATCCACGAGCTAGCTCTGCCGACCCTATTCATGATGGATCTTCCGCCGCTCCTGGGTGCCCTCGGCCTGGCGGCTGTGGTCTCGGCCGAGATCAGCTCCGCCGACGCCATCCTGTTCATGCTGTCGACGTCGCTGTCACGGGATCTCTATCGGCGGTTCGTGAATCCGGGCGCGACCGATGCCCAGACGCTTCGCGTCGCGCGCTTGGCGGCGATTGCTGGAGGAACGGTCGGCGTGGCCCTCGCCATCGTGGCGCCGACCGTGATCGACGCCCTGAAGTTCTTCTACACCGTCCTGAGCGTCAGCCTCTTCGTCCCCGTGGTCGCCGGCCTCTACGTCCGACGGGTCGGCGCACCGGAGGCAATGGCCGCGATCGCGGCCGGCGTCGTGTCCCTGCTCACGATCCAGCTCGCCACGGATGGCCACGGATGGGCCGGGCTCACCCCGGCCTTGCTGGCGCTTCTGACGGCCCTGGCGGCTTGCGCCGTCGCGGCTCTCGTCAGCCGCCGCTGAGGTTCTTGGACAGATGCCGACGGTGCGTCAAAATGGGCCGCATGCCTAGGAACACGGTTGCTCGCGACAACCTCGTCGTGCGGACCGCCCTGCCGGTGGCCCGCGAAGTGGTGGACCGCGCCGAGCGCATCGCCTTGTCAGAGCGAGATTCCGCCCGCGTAGTGAACCCGAGTTCTCTGAGGCCGTGGTACCAGTTGTTCCCATCGACGAACAGCACGGCTCGTTCTGGCACTGAGCCCCAATAAAAAACCCCGGCGTGTGACCCTTATCGGACCAGACCCCGGGGGAGTAAGAGTGCAGCCCCGTGAGGCTGCCTACTAATCAATATAGATGCAGGCACCAGAGTGTCAAGCAGATGCTTGACTAGAATCCAGCAAAGCACCTGTAAGATTCATGCATTCTTCAGGTTAGGAGCGCCACCATTTCCGGATTCTTTGCCTGCGCTTGTTCTCTGTTCGGGATCGATCCGCGGAATGCTCGAAGATATTGCGAGCAGTCGAAACAGGCGGCTCTGACGTCTACTTCGTCTGGGGGAAGCCCAGGTTCACGCCGCGGTGGTGAGGCTCCGGCCAGCGGCTGGTGACCACCTTCCCCCGCGTGTAGAAGTGGATCCCCTCGCGGCCGTGGACGTGGGAGTCGCCGAAGAGCGAGCTCTTCCAGCCGCCGAAGGAGTAGTAGGCCATCGGCACGGGGATGGGAACGTTGATGCCGACCATCCCGACCTGCACTTCGTTCTGAAAGCGTCGCGCGGCGCCGCCGTCGTTGGTGAAGATCGCGACGCCGTTGGCGTAGGGGTTCCGGTTCACGAGGTCGAGGGCCTCGTCGTAGGTTCCGGCGCGGACGACGCCGAGGACCGGGCCGAAGATCTCGTCCTTGTAGATCGCCATCTCGGGCGTGACCTTGTCGAAGAGGCAGGGGCCGAGGAAGAAGCCCTCCTCGTGTCCCGCCACCGTCGTCTTGCGGCCGTCGACCACCAGGTCCGCGCCTTCGGCGACGCCCTTGTCGACGTAGGAGGCCACTCGGTCGCGGTGCTCTCGGGTCACGAGCGGTCCCATGTCCGCCTTCGGGTCCGCTCCCGCAGCGACGTTCAGGCGCGCGATCCGCTCGCGGATCTTGGGAAGGAGACGCTCCGCGACGTCTCCCACGCTCACGAGCACCGAGATGGCCATGCAGCGCTCCCCCGCCGAGCCGTAGGCCGCGTTGACGGCGGAGTCGGCGGCGAGGTCGAGGTCGGCGTCGGGGAGGACGACCATGTGGTTCTTGGCGCCGCCCAGGGCCTGGACACGCTTGCCCGCTCGCGTCCCCGTCTCGTAGATGTGCCGCGCCACGGGCGTCGAGCCCACGAAGCTCACGCCGTGAATGCCGGGATGGGCGAGGATGGAGTCAACCGCCACCTTGTCGCCGTGGACGACATTGAAGACGCCGTCGGGAAGCCCCGCGTCTTTCAGGAGCTGGGCGAAGAACATCGCCGCCGACGGGTCCTTCTCCGACGGCTTCAGGATGAACGTGTTCCCGCAGGCAATCGAGATCGGGAACATCCACATCGGGACCATGGCCGGAAAGTTGAACGGCGTGATCCCAGCGCAGACGCCGAGCGGCTGCCGGATGGAATAGCTGTCCACGTCTGTGGAGACGTTCTCCGAGAACTCTCCCTTGAGGAGCTGCGGGACGCCGCACGCGAACTCGACGACCTCCAGGCCGCGGCTCACGGAGCCGAGGGCGTCGGAGAGGACCTTCCCGTGCTCCTGGGTGATGAGGGCGGCGATGTCCTTCTTATGGCGATCGAGGAGGTCCCGGAACGCAAAGAAGATCCGGGTACGGGCGCCGAGGGACGTGTCCTTCCACCCTGCGGCCGCGTTCGTCGCAGCCACGACCGCCTGGTCGACGACGTCCGGGCTCGCGAACGCCACCTCGGCCGTTTGCTCTCCCTTCGCGGGGTCGAAGATCCGGCCCGTCCGCTCAGGGCGCCCTTCCCACGCCTTGCCGTCGATCCAGTGGGTGATCGTCTTCACGCAACAACCGCCCGGTCGGTGATCTCGAGGCCGCGGTCGATGACGTCGAGAGCTTCCTCGATCTGTGCCTCGGTGATCGAGAGGGGCGGGTTGGTGAAGAAGCCGTTCCATCGCACGAGGGTGTAGAGCCCCTGTTCGCGGAAGAATTTGCCGAGCGCAACCATCTCGTCGGACGTGCCGTTGTACGGCGCCATCGGCTCGAACCCTTTCCGACTGCGGACCAGCTCGACGATGCCGAAGAGGCCGATGTTCCGATGGGTGCCCACCGAGGGGTGCTTCGCGGCGATCTCCGCCATGCGCCGGTGGAGCACCTCGCCGAGGCGGCGTGCGTTCTCGATCAGCCCTTCCTCCTCATAGACCGCGAGGGTGGCGAGGGCCGCAGCGCACGCCAGGGTGTGGCTGTTGTAGGTCAGGCCGCTGGGATAGGCCTTGTCCTGGAAGACGCGGGCGATCTGAGGGCGCATCGCCAGCGCCCCGAGCTGCACGTACGCCGAGGTGAGGCCTTTGGCGATGGTCATGAGATCGGGGACGACGCCCCAGTGGTCGATCGCGAACCACTTCCCGGTGCGGCCGAAGCCCGCCATCACCTCGTCGGCTACGAGGAGGATGCCGTGGCGGTCGCAGATCTTCCGGAGCCCCTGCATGTAGCCATCGGGCGGGATCAGGATGCCGTTGCTGCCGACGACGGTCTCCACGATGATCGCCGCGACCGTGTGTCCCCCCTCGTAGAGGATGATCTCCTCGATGTCGGCCAGAGCCTTGTCGACGGGCTCCGGGTCCTTGCGCCCCCACTTGTGGAAATCAGGGATGCGCACGACGCCCGGGATGCCCGGCTCCGAGGCCCACCGGCGCGGGTCTCCCGTCAGCGCCACGGCACCCGCGCTGCCGCCGTGGTAGGAGCGGTAGCGGACCATGATCTTGTGGCGGCCCGTGACGACGCGCGCCACGCGGATGGCGCTCTCGATGGCCTCGGCGCCGCCGTTGGTGAAGAAGAAGCTGTCGATGTCGCCGGGAGTGATCTCGGCCAGCTTCGCGCCGAGGCGTGCTCGCGGCTCGGTGGCCATGAAGGGGCTGGCGTAGGCGAGTATCGCGACCTGCTCCTGGATCGCCTTCACCACCTTGGGGTGGGAATGGCCGATGTTGGTGCACATGAGCTGGCTGTTGAAGTCGAGGTAGCGCTTCCCCTCGGGCGTCCAGAAGTAGACCCCTTCCGCGCGCGCCACCGGTATCGGGTCGACCTTGGATTGAACCGACCACTCGTACAGGCTGTGTTTGCGACAAAGGGCGACGATCTCCTCTCCCGTCAGGGAGGCAACGGTCGCGCTGGGCATGAGGGAACTCTCCTTGGAAAGCCTCATCTTATGTCGAGTCGGAGGAGTCGCGCTCAGATCCCGGGGGGCGTAAAGCGGCCGTCGACGGCGGTCCAACCGCCATCCACGAACAGCACCGTACCCGTCACATAGCTCGCGGCGTCGGAGGCGAGGAAGAGCGTGGGGGCGGCGATCTCTTCGGGCCGGGCCCATCGCTTGAGGGCGCTCTTGGCGGCATAGGCCGCGTACCATTCGGCGTTCGCCTTGATGGGCGCGGTGAGGGGCGTATCGACGACGCCGGGAGCCACGGCGTTGACGCGCACCGGGGCGAACTCGGCGGCCGCCGTCCGCACCAACTGGACGATAGCGGCCTTGGTGGCGGCGTAGACCGACTGGCCCGGCTCGACGACCTGGGAGCGTATCGACGAGAAGAGGACGATGCTCCCGTGCCCCTGTTTCGTGAGGATGCGCCCAGCCGCCCGCAGCACGTTGAAGTTGCCGCCGATGTTCACGGCGAGAACCCGCTCCAGCTCCTCGTCGGTATAGGACAGGATCGGTTTGCGGACGTTGATGCTGGGCGTGGAGATCACAGCGTCGAGCCCCCCTCGTCTCTCGCGGAGCGCCGCGAACGCGGCCTCCACGGCCGTGCTGTCCCGAATGTCGAGGCCCACTCCCTCGGCCGCGGAGCCGGCGGCGACGGCTACGGCGCGCACCTTGGATTCGTCGACATCGATGGCGCTCACACGCGCGCCGGCCCGAGCGGCGAGAAGGGCCGTCGCCTCTCCGATGCCGGAGCTCGCACCTACGATGGCCACGACCTTCCCGTCGAGATTCACGAGGCTTTCGGCCATGTGGTTCTCCTTCTCGCCCACTATAGATTCATTTCCGCCAATTCTCTTAGAATCCCTCCCGTGCGGATCGGTATCGACCTCGGCGGGACCAAAATCGAGGTCATCGCCCTCGGGGACAAAGGCGACGAACGCTTCCGCCGGCGCGTCGCAACGCCGCGCGACTACGAAGCAACCCTGGCGGCCATCGCGGACCTGGTGGCTATCGTGGAACGCGAAACCGACTCCCGCGGGAGCGTCGGCATCGGGATGCCCGGGGCCATCTCGCCGGCCTCGGGCCTCGTCAAGAACGCCAATTCGACGTGGCTCAACGGCCGCCGGCTGAGGGAAGACCTGTCCGCGCGACTCGAGCGGCCGGTCCGCTTGACCAACGACGCGAACTGCTTCGCGCTCTCGGAAGCCGTCGACGGCGCCGCGGCTGGCGCCAGTGTGGTGTTCGGCGTCATCGTCGGGACTGGAACAGGCGGCGGGGTGATCGTGAATCGACGCGTGCTGGTCGGCCCGAACGCCGTGGCCGGCGAATGGGGACACAACCCGCTCCCCTGGCCGAGGGACGACGAGCGGCCTGGTCCCGCCTGTTACTGCGGCAAGTCGGGCTGCATCGAGACGTTCCTTTCGGGACCGGGGCTCGCCGGCGACTTCGCGCACGCGACGGGCCGCAACCTGGGTCCGGCGGAAATCGCGGCCGCAGCCCAAGGCGGGGACATCGAGGCCGAGGCCGGCCTGGCACGCTACGAGGACCGCCTCGCTCGCAGCCTCGCCACGGTGGTCAACGTCCTGGATCCAGACGTCGTCGTCCTGGGTGGCGGTCTCTCGAATATGTCGCGGCTCTACGCGAACGTCCCGGCCATGTGGGGCCGCTACGTCTTCTCGGACCGTGTCGACACGCGCCTCGTCCCGCCCGTCCACGGCGACTCGAGCGGCGTCCGCGGGGCGGCGTGGCTGTGGGGGCCGGACGAGTCGTCAGGCGGATAGAGCGCGCCGGAGTGCCGCGCGAGCCAGGAGGCGCGTCGAGTCGAGGGTCGGAAGGGGCGCCTCCTCCGGACGGACGATCAGGGGGATCTCGGTGCATCCGAGAACAGCGGCGTCGCATCCGTCCCTCTCGAGCGCGGCGATCTGGCGGTTGAACATCTCTCGCGTCGCGTCAGTGAAGATCGCGTTCACGAGCTCCTGGAAGATCGCCGTATTGATGATCTCGCGCTCACCCTCGGGCGGGATCCGCCACTCGATTCCCCGAGGCTCCAGGGCCCGCGGGTAGACGGGCCCTCGCATCAGGTACTTCGTTCCAAGGATGCCGAGGCGCTTGAAGGCGCGTTTTGCGGCTTCGTCGGCCACGACGTCTGCGATGGAAAGCCAGGGGAGCGGCGATCGCGCGAGGACCAGCGGAAGCGCTTCGTGGATCGTGTTGTCGGGACAGATGGCGAAGTCGGCGCCGGCGCGGGCCACCCGGTTGGCCGATTCGAGCATCAGCTCCGCCACTCCGGCCCAGCCGCCCTCGCGGATGCACTCCATGTGCCGCGCCATGGGAATGGAGCTGAGAGTGATCTCGGGGTGATCGTGCTCCCCCATCACCCCGAGCGCCTCCAGGCAGATCGTCCGATAGCAGAGGGCCGCCCCTTCCGCGCTGCACGCCACGATTCCGATGTGTTGCGTCACGCGCCCTCCTGCCGAATCGGTCCGAGCACCCGCGGCTCCACAAACCAGAAGTAAGGGATCGAGAGGGACGACAGCAGGGCCGCAAGACCGAAGGCCGCGGCATACCCCGCGTGCTCGACCATGAAGCCGGTCGCGATGGACCCGGTCCCGATCCCGATGTCGAAGGCCGCGAGGATTCCACCGAAGGCGGAGCCGCGACGCGCCGGATCGACGTGCTTCATGAGGTGGGCCACGTAGACCGGGTAGGCGGCCCCGAAGCCCATGCCGAAAACGGCGGCCGACGCGACCATCCCGAAACGGGTCGTCGTGACCGCCAGGAGGGCCAAACCGCCTACGATCAGGGCAAGACAGGGATAGAAGATCCTCAAGTAGCCGATACGGTCGGCATAGCGGCTGATGACGGGACGCGTGACCATAACGACGAGCGCGAAGGTCGTGAAGTAGATCCCTTTCGGGGCGATGCCGCGGGATGCGGCGCAGAGCGCCGCAAAGCTGGTGATGCCGCCGTAGCCGAAGGAGTAGAGAAAGAGCGAGACCGAGAGGATGACGACGCGCCACTCGATGAGGTCGCGGGTGAAGAAGCGGCCGCCGATCCGCGCCGAGACGTCGCTATCGGGCAGAGTAGCGGCGATGACGGCCATCCCCAGGTTCAGGACTCCCGTCGAGACGCACAGCCAGACCCATCCGTGGCGGTAGATCCAGAGGCCGAGGTTCGGAGCGATCGCCACGGCGACGATGGTCGCCATGCCCCAGTAGCCGATCCCCTCGGCGCGGCGGCTCTCGGGGATCGTGTCGGTCATGTACGCCGCCGAGGCCGAGAGAAGGCCCGACCAGAAGAGACCGTGGGCGAATGCCAGGGCGAGGGGGACCTTGTAGTTGGAGGACAGCGCGTATCCGACCGAGAAGAGGGTGATGACGAGGCCGCAGATCACGAGCATGGACCGCTTGCCGACCCGGTCCGCGAGCGCCCCGGTGATGGGCGCGGAGAAGGCCGAGGCGTAAGTGAGAAAGCCGAGGAAGAGCCCAGCGTCGGCCTTCGTTCCGCCGAGATCGAGGATCCGGAAGGGCGCGGTCGGAAAGAGCTGGAACGCCGAAAGGAAGACCGTGAAGGTGAAGGCGCACATCGTGAAGTAGCGCGCGGTGAACAAGCGGTCCTGGGCGGGCATGGGATGAACTCGTGAGTCTTTCAGAGCGTCAGGACTCAGTCAACGGCGGGGCCGATCGGGTATTCTCTCGCGCGATGGCGCATCCTCTTCCCTCGCCCAAGCCCCGGCGCTTGCTCTTCGTCTGCTCGGGGAATATCTGTCGCTCTCCGCTGGCCGAGGCGCTCTTCCGGCGGTTCGCTCAGGACGAGGATCTGGGCGACGAGTTCGAACTGGACTCGGCGGGAACCCACGACTTCCACGAAGGCGACCAGGCCGACCCACGAACGCGGCGCGTGGGCGAGAAGCACGGATTCGTGGTGGACTCCATCGCCCGGCCGGTGAAAGCCTCGGATTTCCGCGACTTCGACCTGATCCTGGCCATGGACCGCGGCCACCTCCGCGAGCTGCGCGCACGCGCTCCTGAGGCGGCACGCGACAAGATCCGGCTCATGCGCGAGTTCGACGAGCCGGGATGCGACAAGGACGTCCCGGATCCCTACTACGGGGGGGGCGAGGGCTTCGAGGAGATCTTCCGCATGCTGTCGACGTGTTGCAGGAACCTCCTCATCGCGTTGCGCGAATGATTCGAGGCCGGCTCGAATCGGCGCTTCGGGCTGCGCTCGGGATCCCCGGGCTGAAAATTGAGAGCCGGCAACCGGTCGCGGGCGGGTGCATTCACAACGCGGCGCGCCTCGTCACGACGGCCGGCGACTTCTTTGCAAAGTGGAATGACGCGTGCCCGCCGGACCTCTTCCTCCGCGAGGCCGACGGCCTCCGCGAGCTTGCCGCGGCCGAATCCGGCTTGGTCGTGCCCCGGGTCCTCGCGGCTTCGGAGCCCGTCGAGGGCGCCCCGTCCTTCATCATCATGGAGTACCTGTCTCCTGGGAAAGGATCCGGCGACCGCGACGATGAGCGTCTGGGACAGGGGTTGGCAGCAGTCCATCGTCGGCGAGGCGAGGCGTTCGGCTTTGCCGCGAACACCTATTGCGGAGCGACGTCCCAGGACAACTCCATTTCGGTGACCTGGCTCGAGTTCTATGCCGAGCGACGTCTTCGGCCCATCCTCGGCTTGATCGACCGCAATCGTGCGTTCTCGACAGCGGATCGGCGGGTCTTCGATCGGCTCATCCCCCGCCTTGACGATCTGCTCCCCGCCGAGGTGGTGCCGTCCCTCATCCACGGGGACCTCTGGTCAGGGAACGTCATGGCGACGAGCCGAGGCCCGGCGATCTTCGATCCGGCCTGCGCCTACGCCGATCGCGAGATGGAGTTCGGCATCACGACGCTCTTCGGCGGCTTCTCCGAGCGCTTCTGGAGCGCTTACGAAGAAGCGTGGCCTCTCTCCGTTGGCTGGCGCGAGCGGAATCCGCTCTATCAGGTCTACCACCTTCTGAACCACCACCTGCTCTTCGGCGGGCACTACGGGCGCGAGGCGCTCGCCATCGCGAAGCGGTTCAGCTAGCGGGCGCGATCGAGGATTCGGGGTCACCTGAGAAGATACTCCGGGCGAAGGGGCCTCTTCCGGCTGGCCGGACTCAACTGAGCAAATGGTCCACTGATCATCGAAGCGTATGTTGATTGGCTTGTCCCCGACGATGACGTGGGCCTCTTCGCACGTGGGAATTGCCGACAGAAACTCCCCTCACACGGTTCCTCTGCCACGGCGGGGAGTGGGATCCGGATTTCCCCGTCCGTCCGCCCGACTCTCGAAGATGAATGACGGACACGTCGAAGTCGGTCACGTGCCCAAAACTCGTGCGAATCACCGCTACAACGTCACTCTTCTCACATCTCGCAACCAAGCTGAATGACTCTCGTCCAGGGATCCACCACCTGGTCCGCGTGCCCGACCAGGCCCTTGCACTCACTGCGCCGTCGAGCATATCGAACAGGCTCTCGATCCTCATCACCTTCCCCACAGCCAAATGATTCATCACATCCGTCGCGGTGGCAGGATCTTGTGCGGCCTCCTCGACGTCGCAGCCACAAGCAAAGAGCAGGTACATGGCGCAACAGATGCCTCCTCTGGCGGCTCGACTCAAGGCCACTAGTATTCACACAGGGGAAGGGGGAAGGAGGCTGTCTACTTCCCGGTTTCCTTCTTCTTCATTTCTGCCAACTCCAACTCTCTCTCAGTCCGCGGCGCGGGCGTCGGCCAGATGACCGCTAAAGGTTGCCGCGTCGATGTTGGCGCCGCAGACGATGAGGCCCACGCGCTTGCCGCGCAGGCGCTCCAGGAGCGGTCCGCAGAGGGCGGCTGTCGCGGCGGCGCCAGCCGGTTCGACGGCGAGCTTGGCCGACTCGAAAAGCAGGAGCATCGCGCGTCGGAGCGCGTCATCGTCCACGAGCACGACATCGTCCACATACTGGCGACAAAGGTCGAAGCTATAGGGCGCCGCGTACGGGGCGCCGAGGCTGTCGGCGATGGTGCGGACGGCATCGATGGATTGAGGCGCTCCCGCAGCGAAGCTGCGCTTCATGCTGTCCGCGCCCTCGGGCTCCACTCCGAACACCTGACAGGCAGGTTGCGCCTGCTTCACGGCGGAGGCCACGCCGGCGCAAAGACCGCCGCCGCCGATCGGCACGATCACCGCCTCCAGATCGGCCACCTGGCGCGTCAGCTCGAGGCCGACGGTGGCCGTTCCCATCGCGGTGAGCGGGCCCTCGAAGGGATGGACAAATGTGCGGCCCTCGGCGGCCTCGATCTCGTGAACCCGCTCGAACGCCTTGTGGACGTCCTCCACCAACTCGACCTCGGCACCCAGGCCGCGGCAGCGCTCCACGCGAAAGGGGTTGGCCGTGTTGGGCATGACGACCCTGGCCGTCGTTCCGAGCACCTTGGCGGCGTATCCCACGGCCATGGCGTGGTTGCCGGCACTCACGGCGACGACGCCACGCGCGAGGACATCCGGGGCGAGATCCAGCATGTTGGCCAGCGCGCCGCGCGGCTTGAAGCTCCCCGTGCGCTGGAACAGCTCTTCCTTGAGAAAGACCTGCGTTTCGTCGCCGACTATCGCCTCGAGAGCGGGATCCTGCCAGCGTCTCACCGGAGTCGTAACGACCAGATCCCCGAGACGCTCACGGAGGTCGTGGACGGCTTCGAGGGACGGCGCGTCCATCACCAGGCGAGTCTACCAGAGGGACCGGAGGTGGAGCAGGAGCGCGACCACGGGGAGAGCCAGGGCCGTGCGCCATTCCTTGTTCGCGGCCACGCGCTCCCACGAGAACCGGCTCTCGCGAGGACCTCCGGGCGCGATCCGCGGCAGGAAGAGCGGGACGTCACGAGACCATGCTGCGTACTCTTCTGGAAACTTCTGCCGAAGGAAGTCGGCTTCGGAGTGCATCACCGATGGATAGAACGCACCGAAGTAGACGGCTACAGCCAGAACCACCCACGGGCTCGCCGCCGCCGTCGCCGCTCCCAGCCCCATGAGAAAGCTGCCGAAGTAGAGAGGGTTCCGGCAGTGGGCATAGGGTCCACCGGTGGCGAGCCGCTGCGTCTTCTCGATGTGCCCCGAGGCCCAGAGGCGGATCACCTCACCCACGGCGGCCGTCCCGAGCCCGAGGGCCAGAAGGAGGGGGATGGGACGAGCCAGCCACAACACAACGAGCCCGGCCACGTAGCCGAGGGGAACCCTCCACCTAGACCGCAAGGCCGCGACTCCGGGCGCCGGCATCGAGCCTCTGGTCGATGGCCGCGACGACTTCGGCCACCTCGATCGTGCCCATGACGCCCTCGTGGACCGGGCACTGACGTCGATGACAGGGTGCGCATGGCGGCGCATGGCGTACGACGAGGTCCGCGGGATCGAACGGGCCGTTGCGAGCCGGGTCGGTGGGGCCGAAGATGCCGACGACCGGCGTGCCGACTGCGCACGCCAGGTGCAGCGGGCCCGTGTCGGCGGCGACCACGAGACGAGCGCGGCGCAGCACAGCAATCAACTCGACGAGCGTGGTGCGGAAGCAGCGCACGGCGGCGCCCTCGGAGGCAGCCACGACCCGGTCGGCGCGGTCCTCTTCCCCTGGGCCCCAGGTCACGAGGGAGCGAACACCCCGTTCGCGGAGGCGGATGGCAAGAGCACCGTAACGCTCTGGCGGCCAGAGCTTGTTCCGCCACCCGCCTCCTGCGTTCAGAACGACGAAGGCATCAAGGCCAAGGTCGGCGAGTTGCCGTGCGACGGACTCTTCCTCGACGCGTGCCAGCGGCAACGGAAACTCGCGTAGACCAAGCGTGTCGATGCCGAGCGGCCGAAGCAACGCCAGGTTCTTATCGATCACGTGGACCGCGTCCGTTGGAACCGGCGCTGTCCCGCCCACCAGCCAGGCCGATGCGGGCTCCCGGCGCCAAGCGCCGCCGAAGCCCATGGTCCGCGTCGCACCACTGACCCGCGCCCAGCCCGCGGACTTCCAGAGCCCCTGAAAGTCCAGGGCCACGTCGTAGCGCTCTGCCCGGAGTCGAGTCGCTGCGGCCCGCGCCACTGAAAAGCGAAACGCTCGCGCGGCCGGCGCCACGGTCACCGCCGACACCGCCGGATTGGCCTCGAGGAGCGGCCGAGACAGCGGTTCGACCAGCCAGCCCACGTCCCAGCCTTGTCGGCGCAACGCCGCCGCGGCCGGGAGCGTGTGAATGACGTCGCCGATGGAGGAGAGGCGGACGACGAGCGCCCTCACCCTCGAACCTTCTCGAGGATTGCTCGGGTATCGTGGCGCTTGGGATCGCCCACGATCGCGATGCGTCCCCCGTACGATCTCACGACGTCTCTTTCCGGGACGGTCTCCGCGGTGTAGTCGGTCCCCTTGCAGTGGACGTCGGGGCGCAACACGTCCAGGAGCGTCCTCACGTCGTCCTCGGCGAAAACGACGACATGGTCCACGGCTTTGAAGGCGGCCACGAGCAGCGCCCGATCCTCGGCCAGGAGGACGGGGCGCCCAGGGCCCTTGAGTCTCCTCACGGACTCGTCGCCGTTGACTCCGACCACCAGGACATCGGCCTCAGCCTTCGCACCCGCCAGGTAGCGGACGTGGCCGACATGGAGAACGTCGAAACAACCGTTGGCGAGGGCGATGGAACGTCCTTCGCGTCGAGCCAGCTCCACGCGTCTACGAACCTCGTCCAGGGAACCGACCTTCGACGACGACGTCCTCGTGGTCATCGAGCGGAGGCGGCGCGGGCGGCGGACGCCTTGAGCTCCGCGCGAGACACGGTGGCGGTGCCGGCCTTCATCACGACGATCCCGCCGGCGTAGTTCGCGAGGTGGCTCGCCTCGGCGGGTGTGGCCCCCGAGGCGAGGGCCAGGGTGAAGGTCGCGATCACGGCGTCCCCGGCCCCCGTGACGTCGGCCACCTGATCCGAACCCGAGATCGGGATGTGGAGGGTTCGCTGTCCCGGCTCGAAGAGCGCCATGCCGTCGCTCCCCCGGGTGATCAGAACCGCCTTCGCCGAGAGGCGCTGCAACAGGAGACGACCCGCCGACTCGAGGCGTCTTTGGTCGTGGCCTATGGAGATCCCGAGAGCCTCCTCGACCTCCGGCTCGTTGGGCGTGACCGCGGTCATTCCGCGGAAGCTCAGGAGACCGTGACGTGAATCCACGGTGACCGGGATGCGACGGCGGCGGGCGAACGCGATCGCCGCCCGCACCACACCGGCGGTGAGGAGCCCGAAACCATAGTCGCTCACCAGAACGGCATCCACCGGTCCGCGGAAACCGCGAAGCGCTCGCAGCACGCGGCGCTCGGCAGCGGCCCCATCGGGAACGCGCGTCGCCCGGTCGATCCGCACGACCTGTTGCTTCGTCGAGTGACTCCCACCCGCCAGGATGCGCGTCTTGACCGGCGTGACATAGCCCGGCAGGGAGAAGGTTCCGGCCGTTGCGATCCCCTTTGCTCGCAGGAGCGCCCGGAGCTTGCGCCCGTGGCCATCGCGGCCGAGAGCGCCGATGGGGAGGGGTATGCCCCCAAGGGTGCGGATGTTGTGGGCCGCGTTCCCTCCGCCGCCCAGGCGCACGTCGGCCCCATCATGCTTGAGGATCAGGACCGGGGCCTCGCGGCTCACGCGTTCGATGCGGCCGTACACGAACTCGTCGGCGACCAGGTCGGCCAGGACCAGGACACGCTTGCCGCGGAAGGCATCGACCCTCCGCGGAAGGCTCACGACCGCGTCCCCGTGTCGGAAACGATGCGCTGCACGGCCTCGAGGATGTTCTCCGCTACGAGATCGGGCTTGCGGGGCCATGAGGGGACGTTGTAGGTCAGCTCCCCGAGACCGTAGCCGCTCTTGACGAGCACGCCTTTGGCGCCGACACCCCAGGCCAGCTCCAGATCCCCGATCCGATCCCCCACGACGAAGGAACGCGCGAGGTCGATGCCCAGCTCTGACTCCGCGCGGCGGACCAGGCCCGGGCGCGGCTTGCGGCAGTCGCAGTCCTTGCGGTACGGCGGCTCCCCCACCGTGGGATGGTGCGGGCAGAAATAGATGCCGTCGAGGCGCGCGCCCCCGGCCTCCATGGTCGCGACGAACGATGCGTGCACCTCGTGGATCACGGCTTCCGGGAAATATCCCCGCGCGACGCCGGCCTGGTTGGTCACCACCACGGCCAGAAACCCACTGCGGTTGGCCAGCCGAACAGCGTCGACGGACCACGGGTAGGGCCGGAAGCGGGACGCATGGTTCACGTAGCCCACTTCGTGCGAGAGCGTGCCGTCCCGGTCCATGAAGATGGCAGGCTTCACGCCAGGACCTCCTCGACAGCTCGCATGACACGATCGACCGACACGAGGGCCATGCAGCGGTGGTCGATGGGGCATTCGCGGAGCTTGCACGGCGCGCACTCGACGTCTTCACGAACGATTCGGTGGGGA
>JBGPYB010000053.1:0-27345 GCA_041493035.1 Vicinamibacteria bacterium
GGCCGCTCGTGGGCTGCCTCGTCGACGAGGGTCCCCTGGCCGAGATCCTGAGGCGCGACCGGATCCCCGTCTTCGCCCTGGGGAAGCGGCCGGGCTTCGACGTCTCGGTCGTCCGGCGGCTGATGCGCATCCTGCGGGACGAGCACATCGACATCGTCCACACTCATGTCTGGAACGCCGACGTCTGGGGGCGTTTCTCGGCGTGGCTCGCGCGCGTTCCGGTTCGAATGATGACCGCCCACAGCGTGGACGTTTGGAAGACCCGGGCACATCTCGCGGTCGACTGGGGCCTGGCGAAGGTGTCGGACCACGTCCTGTGCGTCTCCGCGGCCGTGGAGCACTTCTACCGGACACGAGCAGGCGTCCCGGCCCGGAAGCTCTCCGTGATCCTCAACGGCATCGATGCCACGCCGTTCGACGTTCCGATCGATGCCGCAGCGAAACGGCGAGAGCTGGGGATTCCCGCCGTGGCCCCGGTGCTCTCGGTCGTCGCCCGCCTGCTTCCCGAGAAGGGACACTGCCATCTGCTGGCCGCCATGCCTCGCATCCGGGAGGCGTTTCCTCAAGCCGTGCTCCTCGTCGTCGGCAACGGCCCCACGCGGATGGATCTGGAGCGCCAAGCCCGGGGGCTCGGCCTCTACGATGACGGCGTGCGGCTTCTCGGTGAGCGGCGGGACGTCCCGGAGATCCTCAAGGTCACGAGCGTCTACGTCCTGCCATCGTCCGTGCGGGAAGGGCTCTCGATCTCGCTCCTCGAGGCCATGGCAAGCCGGCGGCCCGTCGTCGTCACCGATGTCGGGGGCAACCGCGAAACCGTTGGCCATGGCCGCAGCGGGCTCGTCGTCCCGCCGGCAGACTCCGATGCGCTGGCTGAGGCCGTCCTCAAGCTGCTCCAGGACCCCGATCTCGCCCGCCGTCTGGGGGATTCGGCCCGGGCGAGGGTCGATGAGGACTTCAGCGCGTCGCGCATGGTCAAGCAAACCGAGGAGCTGTACGAAGAGTTGCTCGCGGAGAAGCGCGGGTGAGCGAGCCCTGGCGCCGCGATGCAGGATTCCCCAGCCCGGGAGAGATGCGCGCGGCCGTCGAGGAGGCGGCCAGGGCCCAGCTCGCAGACCAGGGGCGCCTGCTGGCGGTGACACCGGTCCATTCGGGCGGTCGAGCGTACTCGGCGGTCCATCGGATGGAGCTGCGATTCGAGAAACGGACGCTCGACGTCTGCCTGAAACTGTATCGCCCCCACGACCGGATCCACGAGGGCCAGTGCGTGAGGTGGGCACGAAAGGAGTTCTCTGTCCTGGGTGCGCTCCACCCGGGCACCCTGGGTGCAGAGGAGCTGTCGGTCGTCAAGCCCCTTGCGCTGCTACCTGAGCTTCCGGGCATCCTTCTCGAGACCGATCACGGGACGGTGCTGAACACGGTGCTCAAGGCGCGCCGGTTCGGCGTCCGGCGCCAACGGTCCATCGAGGCTCTGGAACGCTGCTACCGGAACCTGGGCGTCAGTCTCCGCGAGCTGCACGACCTGACGGTCGAGAACCTCGCCGTCGCGAAGGCCCTCGCAGGGCTGTCCTTGCGCACGGCCAGTGCGGACGACCTCGTCAAGGAGGCCGACGAGGAGTTCCAGGGCGCGATGCTTCTGTCGACAAACGGGGGGTGGGCCGTGACGGAGCGTCGTTACCGGCTCGCGAGGGAGAACTTCTGCCGCCTCGCCGATGCCGGCCCGCACCGGGTAGGCGTTCACGGCGACTTCACGCCAGTCAACGTGTTCGTTCACGACGCCCGGGCCACGCTCTTCGACTTCCTCACCTTCCACGTGGGGCACCCGTACGAGGATGTGGGCCGTTTGCTCAGCTACACCTATTTCGAGCAGAAAGACCCTTTGTCTCTTCGTCGGCGAGACGTGACTCGCCTGATCGTCGCATTCATGGATGGCTACGGCGTTCCCGAGTGGCGCGGCGACCCAGCGCTCGAGTTCTTCTTCCAAAAGGGCATGTTCCGTACGCTGCGGGGCGGTTTTCGGTTTGCCAAGCGGCCCGGGCTCGCCCGGTTGATCTACCGGCGGGCGATGCTGCGTGTCTTCCACCAATGGATGAAGGAGGGCATGGCGCTGCCTTCCTGATGGGTTCGACGGCGGGGGTCCTCTCCTCCGGCCTAGAACCAACGGCGGTCCAGAAACCTCCATCCTCCTGGACAGATCAGTATGCTCGCGAGGACGGACCGGAAGCGGATCGTCCTGACGTCCCTCCAGCCGGCCGCCCGGTACGTCTGTCGGGCCCGGCGATCATCGCCAATGACGTCGCATACAGCGGCCGTGTATCCGAGCTTACGGAGGCGAGACTGGACATCGACGAGAAAAGGCCGCGAGAGCCTCTTGCCCCGATGTGCGGGCGCGATGTAGAAATCGAAGAGGTAGGCAGAGCGGTCGTCGAGCTCGAGCCCGAGCGCCCGGACGCGGGGATGAGGCCTGGCCCGGTGCCCGCCAGCATCCACCCACCAGATATATCCAAGGAGAACACTGTCGATCGTTGCGAGGAGGCCGTGATAACCCCGCGAACGACAGTCCTGGAGCCGCGCGTCCGCCTGGGGATCGACCGCGCGATGGACCCGGCAGAACTCATCGAGAGCCGTGAAGTCTGCGTCGTCGATCTCCCGAACCGAGAACGACACCGGGGCGGGAGTCTCTGTCGCCTCGCACAGATCCATCGCAATCACGACGAGGTCGCTGGAACAAAAGACCCGCCGGCGGACGCGGCGAGCGAAACCCTGAACTCTTGGGGGCAACAGGCTTCGCAGACCCCTGACCGCAGACGCGTTCATCGGCGACCGCCGGCCTTCGAGGCCTGGGAACGCGCGGACTGGACCAACCTCCGGGAGCCCTTGCGGACCGCAGAAAGGGAGGGACGCAGCCCGAACTCCAAGAGCCGGAGGAGCCGGGAGAACGGGCGCCCATTGAAGAGAAACACCTCCACGTGTCGCACGGTCATTTCGGTCCAACGGGTCTTGTTGAAATCATCCTTGCCCAGCAAGTCGCAGGCGTCGAACTCGCCGCTCTGGAAGAGTTCCTTCGTCACGTGGGCCTCGAGGATGGAACCCACCGAGAGAGAAGTGAAGGCAGGGTCGTAGCAGGCCTTGAGCACCGCTGCGGTGCGACCCCAAACAATGTGCACCTCGAACGCGGCGAGGGCGCCTCCGATTCGGAGGGTCCAGACGCGGAGCCTGCCTTGGCGAGCGAATCTGCGAATGACGTCCTCATAGAAGCCGCGGTTTGGAGGCGACGCGATCGAGCTGCCCCTCTGACCAGACCAGCTCCGTTCAGCGACTCCCATGACTTGCGGCATAACGCCCTCGATCCGATCCGCGCTCGCCACGCACTCGATCTCGACTCTCACCCCCGACTTCCGCAGCCGGTTCTGCTTGTTCCGGAGCTGCTTGTGGAATCGAGCCGGACGATTCGCGAAGAACGCGTTCCAATCCCCGGCGATGGGAATGCAGGGCGAATCGAGCGACCAGCGGGAGTGGAAGCCCCAGCCCCGAGCGCCGGCGGCCTCGGGGAGCAGTTTCAGAAACCGAGAGTGCTCTGGAATCTCCCGGAGGAAGACAACGTCCCAAGGATCCCCATCGAGAGCCTGGAGGACTAAGTCGAGGGCCTCCGAGTCTCGTTCGAGGAGCGCCACATCGGAGCGGCAG
Source organism: Vicinamibacteria bacterium (assembly GCA_041493035.1). Taxonomy (GTDB): domain Bacteria; phylum Acidobacteriota; class Vicinamibacteria; order Fen-336; family Fen-336; genus JBGPYB01. The sequence continues at coordinate 3,685 of JBGPYB010000053.1, forward strand.
GCGTGGGCGTTGAAGAGATTCGAGACGACTCGGGCCGGCATCCCCCAGAACCGGCGGCGCAGGCGCCGGAGCGGCGCCAGGGCCACGAGGCGGTCACCCGCGCGGACCGCACCTGCGGCCAGCCTTCCGTGGCCGTAGGCGGCCCACCAGCTGGCAAGCCAGTCGTGGCTCAGGTAGAACGCCTGCGTCCGGGCCGCCGCCTCGTCCCACGCCGGAGCGAGCCGATCCCAGGACGCCTCGTCGACCACCGGCTCGTACACGAGACCGTCGCCCCCAGCCCACTCGACGTCGGCCGCGGGGAGACGGCCGAAGGAGGCCCCGAGGCTCACGTACTGCCCTTGGCGCTCTCGACAGCGGGCTTCAGCCTGCCGGCCAGCGCGAGTGTGGCTCCGGCCAGCCGGCCCCGCCAACCCCGTCCGGCCGCGCGCCGGAGCAGCAGGGGTTCCTCCTCCGCCGTCCACTGGAACTTGTAGGCGTCGTCGCCCTTCATGAAGTCGAAGCGCTCGAAGCCTCGTGCCTGCGCGTCCCGCAGGATCTGGAGCATCAGCACGTTCCCGGGGCCGTGGGACGCAAAGGCGGGATCGAAGGAGGACTGCAAGTAGAAGAGCGTTCGGCCCGCGCTCGCGCCGAAGAGCACCGCGCGTGGACGGTCCCGGTCCCACAGGCCGAAGAGCTCGAGCCGGCCCGCCCGGAGCAGGTCCGGAGACACGAGCCGGTAGAAGTCGCGCTTGGCGTGGGCGGCGAAACCACCCCGCTCGCCCCGAGTCCGCCAGCGGCCCTGATGGAGAGCGAAGAGCGCGTCGAGCAAGGTTTCGCACTCGGCCTCTGAGGTGCAGCGGGCGAAACGCATGCCCTCGCGGTCGATAAGGCGCCGGGACTTGCGCGCCACGCGCGTAGCGAAGTTCTTCCTCAGAGGAGCCACCGGCCGTCCTGTCTGTAAGCGGAGAAAGGGACACCGGTTCACGCCGCTGATCGAAACCGAGGCGCTGTCGCCGACAGCCTCGGGGCGGAGAAGCACGGCCCCGGGGCGGAGACCCTGGAGATGCGCGACGTCCCATCCTCGTTCGATGCTCGTGAGGAAGTGGCCCAGCGCGCGCGCCGCTTCGCCTTCCAACCCACGCTCCGCCACGAGCAGATCGAGCCCTTCCGAGCCGACGAGGCGGTCACCGACAAGCCGCAGTTCCCGGACTGCCAGCAACCCCTTGAGCCGACGCGTGCGGATGTAGAAGGCGCCCCCACCGACTTCGCGTGTCCCGTCTCGGAGGCGCACCAGGAGCAGCCGGGCGCCCTCCCCGTAGACCTCCCACCACCGTCCGAGCCACGCATGAGAGACGAACGGACTCGGACGGTGAGAGGACTCGAGCAACCGGTCCCACCAGCCGGCAGCGGCGGCGAAACCCCCTTCCAGGGCGTCGATCTCAATGCTCATCGATCTCAATTCCGAGCGCCGCTGCCGCTTCTACCCGCCTGTGCTCAGGGCATCTATAATGCCATATCATGCGAGGACCGATCCGACGGCGAGGTCGCTGCGCCCCGCGCCAGGCGGGGCGTGGGTAGAGGTGGCGATAGGCCTCGACCACCTGCGCGCCTGCTCGCGACCTTGAGCGCGGTCCTCCTGGTCCTGATGATCCCCCGGGGCGGCCTTGGCGAGCGGGAGGTCCATGTCGCCTTTCTCGGCGACGAGGGGACGGGTGGCCGAAGACAGAGGGCGGTGCGCGACCAGCTCCAGCGCCGCGATCCTCGCCTCGTCTTCCTCCTCGGGGACAACGTGTACGACGAGGGCCAAGCCGAGCGGATCCGAGAACGTTACGACGACATCTATCAGCCCGTCATGATGCGCGGCGCCACGTTCCACGCTGCCTTGGGGAACCACGACGTCAAGAGATGCAGCGTCGCTCCCCTTGACCCCCTCGGTGCCGGAGCCGACGCCTATCGCTGGCAGACGCCTGGTTGCGACGTCGAGGACCACTTGAATCACGCGGCCTTTGGGTATCGGGACCGACGCCGCTACTACTCCGTCGGGTCGAGTGATGGAAGCTCGCCGCTCATGGAGGTGTTCGTCCTCGATTCGAATACGCTTGGGGACGCCAAACTCGACCCGCCCCGTGAGGACGGCGCCCAATTGGAATGGCTCGACGCGGCTCTCACGCGCTCGCGCGCTGTCTGGAAGGTCGTAGCGCTGCATCACCCGCTCCACTCGGGATATTCGAAGGAGTCGCGCGAGGAGATGCGAAGGGGCCTGCGAGCCCAGCTCAAGCCGATCTTCGAAAGTCACGAGGTCGACGCCGTGTTCTCCGGCCACGACCACATCTACTCGCGCGGTACTCCTAGCGGCGGCGTGCGCTACTTTGTCTCTGGGGGTGGGGGGGGTGGGCTCTACCACGTGGAGGAGTTACCGGACGACATCGCCGTAGCCGGATCGTTCCACCACTTCGTGTACGTGCGGGCGACGGAGAGTGTCTTCGAGTACTACGCGATCGACTCGGAGGGCCGTTCGCGCGATGCGGGGTCGTTCGTGAAGGGGGCGTCCGTCGACGTGCCATTTCCGGCGGGCACGCTCCCTCCCCGATGAGTCCAACGCCAGGATCCTGGATCGGCAAAGGCGTTGATCCTCTTGACATAGTCACGGTCCCTCTGTACAGTAATTCACCGGCCTGTATTGAAGACGCTCGCCGGAAAGTTTTGTCGCGGCGGCGGCCCCCTCCCCACTGCCTTTGAGATTGAGTGTTCCGGTTGAGAGAGGGTGTGTCACAGAGAAGCGACGCGGTGCGGATCGCCGGATCGCCGCGAGTGCCCGGCCGTGACCGCTTCTGGTCGTCGGCTCCGGGGCCGCACATCCTCGTGATCAGGGGCGAAGCCTCTTGACGACCGCCGCGAGCCCTGGGGCCCTCGGCCTGGCGAGCGACGCCGAGGCGCCTGCGATCAGCGGTATACGCCTCTACCGACCCGCGCTGTGGTTTGCACTCATGGTGACCACAGGCCTTGCGATGGCCTACCGAGCCGACTTGGCGAGGGGCGGGAAGGCCGTCCTGGGACTGGGCCTGCTCCACGCCCTTGCGGCGAGCTACATCGCGTTCGCCCGCCCCCGGCATTTTCCGCTGCTGCTCATCGCCTATCTCCCCTACAACGTGCGCTTCCCGGTCAATCTGGGCAGCTCGTCACTGAACCTTACGAATGTCCTGGTGCTCCTGGGTATCGTCGCCATGCTCTCGACGCGGCGACCGCGGCGGCAACCTTTCGGCGGGTTGGAGTACGTCCTGCTTGCGTTTATGGGGTTCGGCCTTCTGGCCATCAGCACGACGATCGCCGCTCACGGCGGGCGGGGCCTGCAAACCGACATCAACCACTTCAAGCAGTGGCTGACCCCCATCCTGGTCTTCTTTCTCGCGCGACGAGTGATCGAGGACCGGGAGGACCTCGTCGACGTGATCGTCGCAATCCTCTGGACGTCGACTCTCGTGGGAGCCCTCACCTGGTGGGAGGGATTCACCAACGTCAGGGGGAGCATCGACAGGTCGCGGGTCGGGGCCATCATGTCCCAGGCGAATACGATGGCCGCCTTCCTCGTGTACTACAGCCTCCCAGCCCTCGCGCTCTTCCTGAGGTTGAAACATCGCGGCGCCCGGGCCCTTTCTCTGGCAGCCTTTCTCATCATGGTCCGGGGGATGCTCTATTGCATGTCCCGCGGCGCCTATCTGGCCTTGGCGGCCGGCTCGGCGGTGGTCATGCTGCTCTCGAGCCCGCTCCTCCTGGTCGCCGGTGCGACCTCCGTGGTTGCTGCGATCGCCGCACCGGAGTATGCCCCGGGCGTGATCCCATCCAGCGTGCTGACCCGCCTGAAAGTGACCACGAAGACAGACAACTCCGATCCGGATGCGTCGACGGACCACCTCGACTCGAGCAGTGAACACCGCCTGATGCTCTGGCACGCGGGACTCGCGATGATGCGCGCACACCCCTTGACGGGCGTGGGCCTGCTCCGCTTCGGCGAGGTGATCGACAAGTACGCGATCGACCGCGAGGAGAACGACCCGTTCGATGCCCACGAGGCCTATATCAAGGTCGGAGCGGAGATGGGGATTCCGGCGCTTCTCACCATGCTCCTGCTGCTCGCCTGGATCGGTTGTGCGTCGTGGACCCTCTACTTCCGCCGCACCGATCTTCTTGACCGCTCGTTGGCCCTCGGCATGATGGGCAGCCTCGTTGGACTCATGGTCAGCTGCCTCTTCGGATCGCGCTTCGTCGACGACAACTTGATGAGCCAGTTCTGGGTGCTCGTCGGCAGCATGCGGGTTCTCCGCTACCTGCCGGAGCGCGTCGAGCCGGCGGAACGCACGGCGTGACCGGCCATCACGCGTCCCGCGACCGAGCCCAGAGCGGCGCGGCCCTGACGGTATGAGGGGCCGCGGGAGTCGCATCCTCCGCAGTACTGCGGTGGTGATGGCTTCGTCGCTCGGGGTATCGGGAGTGGGGTTCCTGAAGAACCTCCTGGCCGCGTACTACTTCGGCACCTCCGGCGCGATGGACGCCTACCTCCTCGCCCTCCTGCTGCCGGACATGGTGATGTACCTCGCCACAACCGGTTCCTTCACTTTCATTCCTCTCTTCGCCGAGGCGCGGGCCACCTCGGAGGAGGGGGGCTGGAAAGCCGGCAGCCAGATGATCTCCTACTGGCTCCTTCTCCTCGTGGTGGGCTTGGGCGTCGCCGCGGTGTTCACACCCGAGCTGACAAGCATTCTGGCGCCCGGCTTTGCCGGGCTCCAGCGGGAGCGCACGATCGACATGAGCCGCATCCTGCTCCTCATGTCCGGTGCGGTGGCCGTCGCGCGAGTGATGGCCTTGTCCCTTTACGCTCAGAGCAAGTTCGTCGCAGGATCCCTCTCCGAAACGTTGTTCCAGGTGGCGTCGACGCTGTACCTCGTCGTCTTCTGGTCGCACGGCATCTCGGCGCTCGTCTGGGGGATGGTGTTCGGGTCCTTCGTCCAGATGCTGGTCGTCGCCATCGGTCTGTGGGACGTAAGGGGGCGGCTGCGGGTCAACCTCGACCTCCGCGCACCCGCCGTGCGAAAGATGATCAAGCTCATCCTCCCCGTCTACGTCGCCAACTCCGCGGGCCAGCTCAACTCGGTCGTGAACCGCGCCTTCGCCTCGCTGCTTCCCGCCGGCGCGATCTCCTCGCTCCAGTACGGCGTCATGCTGGCGGAGGCTCCGGTCGGCGTCATTGCCTCCTCGGTGACGAGTGCGATCTTCCCAATGCTGTCGAAACAATACGCGGAGAAGAAGGACAAGCAAGCCCAGACGGATCTGGTGCGGGCCATCATCGCGATGCTGGTGCTGTTTCTGCCCCTCGCCATGGGTGTCTTCCTGCTGGCGAGACCGGTCGTCGAGCTCCTCCTCCAACGCGGCTCTTTCAACGCACGGTCCACCTTTCTGACCTCGACTGCTTTGCGGATCTACGCACTTGGACTAGTGGCCATGGCGCTGAATCGCGTGATGCCCCTGGCATACCAGGCGCGGCAAAACACGATGGTTCCGATGCAGGCGGGGCTCGTTCGCATCTTGGGCAATGCCGTGGTCTGCGCCCTGCTGGTTCCCCGGATCGGCCACCTGGGGGTGGCGGCTGCTTCGGTGGTCTCCGAGCATCTGAAGCTGGGCCTCCTCTTCCTGCGGCTGAGGACGCGGCTGTTCCAGGGGAACGGCGGCGTGCTGCTCAAGGCCATGCCCCGGCTGATCGTGGCGGTCGCACTCATGGCGCTCGCCGTGTCCCCTGCGGCAACGCTGCTCCTGGGCGACGTCCGATGGGGGTTCCGAGGGGTGCTCTCGCTGACGGGAGTGGCCTGTCTCGGCGTGGTGTGTTACGCGGCGGCCCTCTATGTCCTTTGTCGCGAGGACTTCGTCTACTACGCTCGCCGCCTGCTGCGCGAGCTGCCGCCCCCCCTAGGGCGCCGCGCGGCCGGAACGGCTCCTAGCGTCGCGGGCTAGGCGTGGCTGCTGCTGCCGACGAGCTGCCGGAGTTGATCCGGCGCCTGACGCCTAGGATCGCGAGCTACTTCCCCGAAATGGGTCCGAGCCGGGTGAAGGCATCCGGGCGGCCCCGGGAGCTCGACTCGTGCCGTCTCTACAAGATGGAGATCGTCTCTGCGAACGGCGCCGTTGCCCGCTTGGCCGTGAAGGTCTTCCGGGCCGGCCCGCGGCGAGCCTACAACGTCGACAAGGCACTCCGGACCCAATATGAATCACTGCAGGAGGCGGTGCTGTTGGCAGGCCGCGTCCCGGGCGTGCGGGGCCCGCGCCCCCTCGACACATTGGCTGACCTTGGAGTCCTCGTCATGGAGTGGGTCGACGGTCGGCGCCTTCTCGATTGCCTGGGCTCAGATCTGACGGGCGCGACGAGCGAAGCCCTCGTGCGATCTTGCGGGGAATGGCTTCGCCACTTTCACGAGCTCCGTCGGACCGACCCCTGCGATCCCCGGATCGCCGAAAAGCTCCGCGACGCCCGATTCTGCGTGGAGCGACTGAGCCATGAGCACCTTCCGGGCGAGCTGTTGAGGCGCGTCGAGACACAGATGGTCGAGCAGGCCGCCGTCCTCGAAGGCATCGTCGTGCCGAGCTGCTACAACCACAGGGACTTTTCCGTTTCGAACGTCATGGTGGACGGAGGGGGCCGGGTCGTAGTCTTGGATATCGGAAGCGAGTTGGCCCCCATGGATAGCGATGTCGCGGCCTTTCTCGTATCTCTCGAGAAGGCCCCCCTGCACCCGCTGCGCTTGGTTCTGAGCCAGGGCCGCATACGTCGGTTGCAGAAGGCGTTCCTTCAGGGGTACGCCGGACCGGGGGCGGAACCTTCGCCGCTCACGGGCTTTCAGTTCATGCGCCTGCTTCTACGCACCTCGTGCTACTACCTGCGGAGCTATCGCGCTCACCCTGTTCGACACTTCTGGCTGCGCCTCTTCTTCGCGCGCCGCCTTGCCCGGGCTCTCGAAGGCTGGCCGTCCGTCTTGGCGCTCCCCCGCGGGGCTTGACCGCGGTCTCCGAGTCCCAGGACCTCAGCCGAGGGTGTCGCCGCGGCGAAAGATCGCTCGCCACAACGGCGCGAGGACCCTCTTCGTGAGTTGATACCGGACCTGCCGGGCGGTCTGGACCACACTGGGCCACGGGTCGGTCCACGAGAAGAACGGAGTGCAGTAGGGATGGAGGAGGGTCCTCAGCCACGACAGGGTGGTGATTTCCCCTCGCCGGCGGTACTCGAGGAACGCCAGGAAGTCCTGGGCGGGCCTGAGGAGCCTGACTCCCTGCCGGAAGGAATCGGTCGGGGGCAGGGGGCGTCCCGTGAGGCGGTTGTAGACCAGGAGCGAGTAGTCGATCCCACACCGCGCCAGCAGCTCATTGGCACCGGTGAAGCGCGGGTTGCACTCGATGAGCTTCAGGGCGCCGTCCCGCGCGTCTCGCTTGAACTCCACGTACACCATGCCGCGCAGCCCCGCGCGTTGGGCGAACGCCAGACCCAGCTCCGCGACCTCCGGCTCCCACCGGGAGATGTGGAAAGTGCCCACGCCGAAACCGACGGGGTGCTGGCGCAGCTTGTGCTTGATGAACTGAAGGAGCGGCCGGCCCGCCTCGTCGAGGTACGTGAAGTAGCCCCAATAGCGGTCGTCACCGCCGGTCACGATCTCGGTGACCAGCATCTCCAGGTTGAAACGGGCCGCGGCCTCGAACTGCTCGAGGAGCTGGGCCTCTTTCTCGGCGACGAATAGCTTGCGTGTCGGGAAGTGCCGGGAGAACAAGTGCGAGTGGCAGGGCTTGAGAGCGCAGGGGTAGGGGACCTCCGGAAGGATCTTCCGCAGCTCATCGCGATCCTTGACTTGCCAGACCCGCGGTGCCGGAACGCCCGCCTGGGCCGAAAGGGCCTGGGTCTTGGCCTTGTCGAGCATGGCGAGGACGGCCTCGTCGTTCGCTTCGGCCAGGACGAAGTCCGCCTCGAGCTCCTTGCGGTGGTGGGCGAGGAGTTCCAGGGCCTCGTCGCAGCACGGGAGCAGGACGCCGCCCCGGTACTCCCTCCGGCCGTGGCCGTGGAGCCATTCGAGCCAGGCCTGCTGCATGTCCGCGCCAGGAGGCACCGCCACGAAGCGCCCGAAGCGGGAGTATCGCACGTGGCTGGCCTCGTCGTTCAGCGCGACGACGGGCACGCCGCGCCGCCCCAGGCTTCGCGCGACGCTCAGGGCGTTGGCCGCGCCGCCCAGGAGGATGGCGGGAGGGAGGCTCGTCACTCGGCGCCCCGAGCCACGTCGGCATAGAGGTCCGCGTACCGGCGGAGCATGGTGGGCAGGCTGAACTCGGCTCTGGCACGCTCGCGGCCGGCGCGGCCCAGACGCTCGGCCAGGTCCGGCGTGGTCAGCACCTCACGGCAGGCTCCGGCCAGCCGCTCGGGCTCGTCGGGCTCCACGAGCAGCGCCTCCCGATCGTGGCGCGCGACCTCGGGCACTCCTCCCACACGAGAGGCGACCACGGGGAGGCCCATAGCCATGGCCTCGATCACGGCGTTGGGTTGTCCCTCCGAACGCGAGGGAAGGACGAAGAGGTCCGCGGCTTCCAGCAGGCCCGGTACGTCGTCGTAGGATCCCAGGAGGCGGAACTCCTTCCCGAGACCCAGGGCGTGGATCCGACGCTGGACCCGTTCCTGTTCGATGCCGCGGCCCGCCACGAGGAAGTGAGCCCCGGGCACCGCCGCCCGGATCGCCGGAGCCGCCTCCACCAGCACGTCGATGCCCTTGATCGGCGTGAGGTGGCTCACGGTGGCGAGGAGGCGTGCCGAGAGAGGAATCCCGAGCGCGGCTCGGGCCTCGTCTCGCCGGCCTGTCGGACCGAAGCGGTCCAGGTCGACACCGTTGGGGATGACCGTCAGCCGCGGCTCGGCGATCCCCTCCCGCTGCCGTGCGATCCGCGCCGTGTCCTCCGAGACCGCCACCACGCGCCGGGCCCAGCGGTTGGTCAGCGACAGCGCACGCCGCATCAACCACCCGTCGGCGAACCCCGTGTCGCGCCTCGTGGTGATCAGCCCCTCGATCAAGGCGGCGCGTGCCGCCGCCGAACCGAAGACGTTCGCGGTGCTCAAGTAGGTGTGCACAACCGCGGGCGACAGCCGCCGCAGCCTCGCGGCGAACCGCAGGAAGGCGGGGACGGCGGATGGGGAATAAAGCCGCGAGACGCCCAGGACGGTGACCGGCACGCCCTCGAGGCGCAGGCGATCGGCGCTGACCCCGCCCCGCGTGAGGCACACCACCTCGGTCGAGAAGCGCTCCCGGTCGAGGCGGCTGGCCAGGGACCGCAGGTGGGTCTGGGCGCCACCGGCCCCCATCTTGTCGATCAGGTACACGATTCTGAGCGGCGACCCCGGGGGTGCCGGCGAAGAGCTCATCGGGGCGTTGCGATCACTCGAAGTTGCTGTGAATAAATCACTTCGTCTCATTCTATGCGCGGTGACCGCAGCCCGCAAAGCCGACTGGACCCCGGGGAGGAGGCTGCCTGGAGAGGCTGCTCAGGAGAGGGTCCGCATCAAGGCCGGGGAGCCAACGCCGGGCCCCCCACGCCTCGGAGCTGGCGCAGGATCCCCCTCCCCGCGAACACGATCTTGTTGCGGAGACCGCCCCGCTGCTCGACGACGAAATCGCGGTTGTGGCGGACGTGGCTCGTCCACCGGAGCTTGTCCTTCAGGAACATGGCGAACAGCTCGTACTCGCGCGCGCCGAGCTCCATCCGGCGCTCGAGGCAGAGTGCCTGCAGGGCGGCGCCCGGGGACAAGGGCGCGGTCTCCTCGTCGAAGGTCGTCTCCGCCGCGTAGACCACGCCGTTCATGCTGTGCTCGATGAGCGCGGCGATGCGTCGATTGCGAAACCTGAGGAAGGAGATGGAGGTCCAGCCTCTGTGCGCCAGCCTGGGGAGGAGGTCCCGGTAGAAGCCTTCGTTCCGGGCGTCCTTGCCGATGCCCTGGCCCGCCGGCCTCTTCCAGCTCCGGGCCTCGATGCCGAGGTAGAGGTCCAGGGCGCGCTCCATGTCCTCGGCCCTGTCGAACGTCTCCAGGGCGTAGCCGCCCCCGGCCTCGAGGTGATGGAGATAGCGCCTGACGTTCTTGCGCGTCCTCGCGCCGAGCCGCGAAAGGTACTCGTCCCAGGTCAGCCCCTCCAAGGGGACGAACGGGCTCGGTGAGCCGTCCTCTCCGAGAAGGGAAAGGTCCTCCTCCGCCGGGCACCCCTCGGCCAGGCCGCGAGCCACGCCCCCGTCGGGCGTCACCTCCCGCAGCTTGAGCACGTCCCAACGGCGCTTGTGGTCCGCCAGGAACCGCAACATCTCGACGGTGCAGTCCTTCTCACGTCCCGCCGGAAAGGCGACCCCGGCGCGATCGGACTCCCAATCGCTCAACATGCTGAGCTTGCGGCGAGGCACGCCATAGGGTCGTCGGGTCGACAGGCGCAGGGGCGCGAAACCTGCGAGGCGGCCGGCGTCCCACAGTGCGAGGACGGCAAGCTCGTTTCGATAGGGAAGCGCGAAATGGGTCCAGCATGCCTCCAGGAAGTCGAACGTAGCGAAGATGCTCGGAGAAGCGGTCGCTGCGACGGCGTCGTCCCAGAGGCCTCGCAGCTCCAGCCACCGCTCCGGACGATCGATCCATTCGAAGTCCAACAGTCGCGCTCCCGCTACCGACGTTCCTGCAGCACGCGATCTCCGATGCGGTGCCATGGCTTGCCCTTCAGCCACAGAGGGCGACCCGCCACGGTGATCCGAGTCGAATCCCACCAGGGGAAGCCCAGCTCCATCACGTGCTTGGAGCCGACGCGATTCCCCCCGATGACCCCGGTGGCGAACCGACGGAACCCCATCTCCCGCAGCGTCCGCATACGGAAGAGGAACCCGTCGTATGCGATCCCCTTTCGGCGATGGGCCTTTTCGATGAACAGGTCATAGGCGTACGCCGTCTCGGGGGCGAGTCGCACCATGACGCAGTCCGGTCGATCCACGTAGGTCCAACCGCGGCCTACCCAGCGACGACCCACCAGGGCGCCCTCCAGGAAAGCCGCGAAGAGGAGGTGGTCGTTCTCGAGGGCCACCTCGTACATGTGTCGTTGGTCCGGTCGGGCCTGGAGTTGCGCACCCACCCAGGCGTCCCTCTCCACCGGCGTGAGCAAGCGCCAACAGCCGGGGGACAGTGACTCCGGGAGCTCCGGCAGGGCCCCGAAGAACCAGCGAAAGCGGTCGAGGGCGACGGCGTCACGCAGAACCTCCCCCGCGACGGCGAGCGTGCCTCGTTCCCGAGCGCGAGAGACCCACTTCTGGAGGAGGCGTCCTTCCACGGCGGCAGGGTTGTCATGGCGAGCGCTGTGTCGATCGACGGAGAGCGCCGTCGGGCGAGGTGGGTTGTGAGGGCCGGGACGCATGTGTCTGCCCGGATTCTGCCACGGAAGCCGCGTGGCAAACAGGGGTTCGATGTTCGTATACGGCGAGCACACAACCCTCGGCTGCCGCCACGGAGCTCGGCCGACACGCGGACCAGGGTGGCGGGCGGCCCTGTCGCCTTCGCCTCTCCTTCGACCGATCCGGCTGCAGCGCGTTGATTCCACATCGGGTTAGAATGCCCTTTCCTCACCAAGGAGAGCCCCGCCATGTGGAAACGATGGCTCGTCATCCCTTGTGTCGTCGGCCTGGGTTGGCTGACGGTCGACACGGCCCTCGCCCGTGAAGGGAAGCAGGTCACAGCCAAGGAGCTGCTGAAACAGGGCTTCTTCCAGGATTTCGAGGAGCTCGACCTCGAGACGCTGCTGGCTTTCAGCGACACCACCCTCAGGATTGCCACCCGCACCGAGCAGGTGCCCGACGAGGCGCCGGGCGCGGTCTCGATCGTCACGAGCGACGACATCAAGGCCATGGGCGCGCGGACCCTGGAGGACGTGCTGCGCTCCATCCCGGGAGTGGATGTCACGACCGATGGCCTCGGTCGGCCCCTTATCGTCTTCCGCGGCGTAGCCTCGGGCGCGACGGGCGGCGGTTCCGAGAACGTGCTCATCCTGATGAATGGTCACCGCATCGACGAGCCCATCGAGGGTGGCGCGACGGCCATCAACTACCTCGTGCCCGTCGGGAACGTCCAGAAGATCGAGATCCTTCGTGGCCCGGGTTCCGCCCTCTTCGGGTCGGGGGCGCTCGGCGGCGTCATCGACATCGTGACGTTCACGCAGCGCGACTTCACGGGGATCGAGGCGTCCGCGGGCGGAGGCTCCTTCGCCACCCAGGAGTACGCCGTGAAGCTTGGGAGCGAAGGGCGGTCCCTCAAGATCGCCGGATACATCCAGTTCGAGGATACGAACGGGGCCGTGCGCATCGTCGGCCAGGACGCCCAGACCGGCATCGATCGCGCCTTGGCGTCCCAGGGGATCCCGGCTGCCTCGCTGGCTCCGGGTCGATCCACCGACGACCGTCGGCTCCTCGAGACGAACTACAACGCGACGTACAAGGACTACGACTTCAACCTCCGAGTCAGCAACCAGCGTTCTCCTGGGTTCATCGGCATCGCCGAGTCCCTTGGGAGCGTCAACGATCTCATCCACCGCCAGGTCTCCATCGACGCGAGCCGTCGTCAAGAGCTCTCCCACGGCTGGACGCTGAGGACGCGCGTGAGCTTCGCCCAGAACGGAATGAAGCGCTTTCTCCAGGCCTTCCCACCAGGATTTGTCGAGCCCCTCCCGGCCGGCGGCTTCGCCCAGTTCCCGTCAGGGGTCTTCGTCCAGGAGGAGTTGAACTCCAGGCGCTACGGCGCGGAGGGCGTGGCCCAAAAGAGCTTCGCGGATCACCAGATCCAGGTGGGCGCCGAGCTCGGGCGCGAATCAGCATTCGGCAGCGATTTGAGCGGCAACTACGACTTCCGCACGGGCGCGCCGCAGCCCGACATCCGGCCTTTGGACGGAGCCGTCGAAGATCGGGGCCGGGGCGTCGCCTCTTTGTTCGTTCAGGACGTGTGGAGCCGCTCCACCAAGCTCACCGTCACCGCCGGCCTGCGCTTCGATCACTACGGCGACGTCGGCAGCGTCGTGAGCCCCCGTCTCGCCACCGTGTTCCGGCTGCCGAAGGATGCCCATCTGAAGCTTCTCTACGGCCGGGCGTTCCGTGCCCCGGCCCTAGGAGAGCAGTTCTTCAGCCTGCCTGGCTTCCTCGGCAACGCCTCCCTCGAGCCCGAGACCATCGACACCCTCGAGGCCATCTTTTCCTACAACAAGAAGCGCCTGAGGCTGTCGGGAGGTCTCTTCCAGAGCTTCGTTCGGAATGAGATCGTGGCCGAAGGGCCCTTCGTTGCGGGAGCCTCGCGACCCCTGATCAACGCTCCGGGCCGGGACATCCGGGGAGTCGAACTCGAGGTGCGACAGGGCTTCGGTGTCGGCAGCTCCTTCTTCTTCAACTACTCCAACCAGCACTCCGAGGAGGTCGACAGCGGAGAGCCCGCGGCCGGAACGCCTTCCCACATCGGCAACGTGGGCGCGACCTTTTCTCTCGCCGGGGGGACCCGCATCACCCCGAGCATCCTTTTCCGGAGCAGCCGCCCGCGGGTGGCGGACGATCCCCGCTCCCCGATAGGCGGCTACGCCCTCGTCAACCTCGCCGTCCGCGTTCCCAATGTCTACCGCGGGATCGTCGTGTCACTCAGCGCCCAGAACATCCTGAACAAGCTCTACTACGACCCGGCCCCCGCGGGCGGCGTGCCCGGAGACTATCCACGACCGGGACGACGATTCTTCCTGAGCGCGACCTACCAGTTCTAGCAGCTGATGCTCAAGTCTCTTCAACGCCGCTGGCCTTTTGGCCATAGCCCCGCGCGACCGTCGCGGTTCCGCACCTTGGGTGCGTTCCTCGCGATCGCGCTGGCGGTGGGGCCCGTGGGAGCGGAGGACATGCCGCTCTCCGCGGAGCTGCAGGTGCCTCTCCTGTTGAAGATCCTGATCTATGACCGGCACTTCGAGTCGCGGTTCGGCGCGGAGCTCAAGCTCGGAGTCGTCTACGCTCCCCTCGACCCGCAGTCGGTGAAGGCGGCCACCGACTTCACCGACGTTCTCTACAAATACGCGGGCAAGACCGTAAAGCGGCTGCCGGTCACCTATTTGCTCGTCGAGTTTTCGACCCCGGAGGGCCTCGAGCGGTCCATCACCGCCCGAGACATCGACGTACTGTACGTCGCACCGGGGAATTCCAAGAACGTGGCGGCCATCATCAAGGTGAGCCGCGCCCGCGGCGTGACGACCATGACGGGGATTCCGGACTACGTGCGATCTGGCGTGTGTGTCGGCCTGGGCGTGTCCCAAGACCGCCCACAGATCCTGATCAACCGGCCCGCGTGCCTGCTGGAGGGAAGCGAGTTCGAGGTCAGCCTTCTCAATGCAGCGACCCTGGTCAAATAGATGAGCAAGTGGTGAAATGGCGATGAAACTCGTACGGGCGTTCCGGAACCTTTCGATCCGTCGAAAGCTGACCCTCATCGTGATGTCGACGAGCAGCGTGGCCCTGCTGGTCGCCAGCCTGGCCATCGCGGTCTACGACACCGTCACCTTCCGCCAACGGATGGTCAACGACCTGAACGTCGTCGCCGACGGCGTGGGGATCAACAGCTCGGCGGCCCTGGCCTTCGACGTCGCGAGCTCGGGGCAGGACATCCTTGCCGCGCTCCGCGCCTATCCCCACATCGTCGCCGCCTGCATTTTCACGCGCGACGGCCGCGTCTTCGCGCGCTACGTTCGCCCCGGCGAGATGGAAGGTTTCAAGGCCCCCGCGCCCCAGCCCACGGGACACACCTTCGAGTCCGGGCGACTCCACCTCTTCCGCGACATCCTGACGTCCGCGGAGGAGGAAGGGAAGATCGGCACGGTCTATTTCCAGTCGGACATGGAGGAGCTTCAGGACCGGCGCAAGCGCTTCGCGCGTACGGTGGCCGTTGTGCTCCTCGCCTCGTCCTTGGCGGCCTTTCTCCTCTCGTCGCGGCTCCAAGGGCTCATCTCCCGGCCCATTCTCGACCTCGTGGACCTCGAGACGCGCGTTTCGAGAGAGAAGGACTACTCGTTGCGAGCCGTCAAGGCGGCCGACGACGAACTGGGGTTGCTCATCGACGGCTTCAACGAGATGCTGGTCCAGATCCAGAGCCGGGACGCCGAGCTGACGATCGCGAAAGAAGCGGCCGAGCAGGCCAACCGGGCCAAGAGCTCCTTCCTCGCGAACATGAGCCACGAGCTCCGGACGCCGCTCAACGCCATCATCGGCTACAGCGAGATGCTCCAGGAGGAAGCCGAGGACCAGCAGCTCGATGCTCTGATCCCCGACCTCAAGAAAGTCCACGGCGCCGGACGCCACCTCCTGGCCCTCATCAACGACATCCTGGACCTTTCGAAGATCGAGTCGGGGAAGATGGAGCTCTTCCTCGAGACCTTCGAGATCCGGTCCCTCGTGGCCGACGTCAGGAGCACCATCCATCCGCTGATGGAAAAGAACCACAACATCCTCGACATCCGCTGCGCCGACGCCCTCGGCACCATGTACGCCGACGTGACCCGTGTCCGCCAGGTGCTGTTCAACCTCCTGAGCAACGCCAGCAAGTTCACGGAACGTGGAACCGTCACGCTGGAGGTGACCCGCGAGGGTTCTGCTTCGGGGCGCGGCGAGGTGGTCTTCCGGGTGCGGGACACCGGGATCGGAATGGGCCCCGAGCAGCAGGCGCGTCTCTTCCAGGCTTTCACACAGGCCGATGCCTCCACGTCGCGGCGCTACGGAGGGACCGGTCTCGGCCTCGTCATCAGTCGTCGCATCTGCCAGATGATGGACGGCGACATCAGCGTGGAGAGCGAGGCAGGCCGGGGTTCGGTCTTTACCGTTCGGCTTCCCCTCGCCGTGCCGGGTCGGCGCACCCCGCCGGCGCCGCGTGTCGAGGTCTCGGGCGATGCCTTGGCAGTCTCGCCCGTCGAAGGGACCGACACGGTCCTGGTCATCGACGACGACGACAGCGCGCGGGAAATCCTCGCGCGCGGCCTCGCCAAGGAGGGGTTCAGGGTCCTCAGGGCTTCGTCGGGGGAGGACGGAGTGAAGCTGGCCCGAGAGCACCGCCCCGACGTCATCACCCTGGACATCCTCATGCCGGGAATGGACGGCTGGTCGGTCTTGCGGATGCTGAAGAGCGATCCGCAGGTGATGGAGATCCCCGTAGTCCTCATCACCATGGTCGACGGGCGCGACATGGGGAAGGCCCTGGGAGCGGCGGACTATCTCCCGAAGCCCATCGACCGCGAACGGCTCGCGGCGGTGCTGCGAAAGTACAAGTGCACCGACCCGCCGTGCCCCGTCCTGGTGGTCGAGGACGACGCGCCGACACGTGAGCTGATGAAGCGGACGCTCACGAGCGCCGGGTGGAAGGTGTGCGAAGCGGTCAATGGTCGGGATGCCCTGACGATGGTGGGCAAGAGCCGCCCTGACCTGATCCTCCTGGATCTGATGATGCCCGAGATGGACGGCTTCGAATTCGTCGAGCAACTTCGCGAGAACCCCGCGTGGCGCGAGATCCCGGTGGTCGTGGTGACGGCCAAGGAACTGACGAACGACGATCGTGACCGCCTGAGCGGCCACGTCCGGAGCATCCTCCAGAAGGGTGCCTTGTCCCACGAAGAGCTGGCCCGCGAGATCCGCTCCGTGGCGCGGCTGACCTAGAAGCCGGACGACGGTCTGCGCTATGATCCCCGCGCTATGCCAATAGGATCGGTCTTTCACTCCCGCACCTCGGTGCTCTGCGAGAGCATGAGCTGGCGCGATTGGGCCGGCTTCTTTGCCGTCAGCAGCTACGAGGTCCACCACGAACGCGAGTACAACGCGATCCGCAACGCGGCCGCCCTCATCGACATCTCTCCCCTGTTCAAGTACCGGGTGAGCGGCAAGGACGCCCTCCGCCTCGTGGATCGCGTCGTCACTCGTGACATGACCAAGGTGTCCGTGGGTCAGGTGGTCTACACCCATTGGTGCGATGGGGACGGCAGGGTGATCGACGACGGCACGGTGTCCCGGTTGGAGGAGAACGTCTACCGATGGACGGCGGCCGACCCGAGTCTCCGCTGGTTCAGGGAGAACAGCCTGGGTCTCGACGTCCAGGTCGAGGACGTTTCCGAGCGCACGGCTGCCGTGGCCCTTCAGGGACCCACGAGCCGCGACATCCTGAAGGCTTGCGCCGGAGACGAGGTGGCGAGCCTCAAGTACTTCCGCGTGCGTCCCTTCACCATCGCGGGAATCCCGGTCGAGATCTCCCGCACCGGATACACGGGAGACCTGGGCTACGAGGTCTGGGCGCCAGCGGAGCGGGCCGAAGCTCTTTGGGACGCTCTGATGGCCGCCGGGCGTCCCTACGACCTCACGCCCACCGGAATGCTGGCGTTGGACGTGGCGCGGATCGAGGCCGGGCTCATCCTTCTCGACGTCGACTACACGAGCGCCAAGAAGGCCCTCATCTCGTCTCAGGCGTACTCTCCCTACGAGATCGGCCTCGGTCGGTCGGTCCACCTCGACAAGGCCCCCTTCATCGGCCAGGCCGCGCTAAGGCGTCTCGCGAAGACGGGCCCCGCGCGCCAGCTCGTCGGCCTCGACGTGGATTGGCCCGATCTCGAGCGACTCCACGACGAGGTGGGACTGTCCCCCCAGCTCCCGGCCACGGCTTCGCGGGCGTCGGTGCCGGTCTATCGCGACGGCGTCCAGGTGGGGAGGGCGACGAGCACGACGTGGTCGCCGACTCTCAAGAGACTCATCGCCCTGGCGAGCGTGGCGTCGGATGCCGCCGCACTGGGGACCCGCCTGGGGATGGAGTTCACCGTCGATCACCAGCGCAAGCAGGTGGGCGTGACCGTCGCCAAGCTCCCGTTCTTCGACCCGTCGCGCAAGCGGGCGTAGGCGCCGTCCGGCGAGCTTCGTCTAGGCGCGCCCGGTCTTGCGTCGAGGAGGCGCAGGAGGGGTCGGCGCCACCTCGAGCCCGCCGAAGAAGAGGTCCCGCATGTCCTGGGAGAGGCCGTCGGGGGTGATGGTTCCGTCGGGGCGGAACCACTTGTAGATCCAGAGAACCATTCCGAGAAACGAGAAGGCCGCCACCGTGGGGTTCACCGGCCGGATCCGTCCCGCCCGAATCGCTTCGGCGAACGAGCTCTCGAGAAAGCGAACGTAGCGCTTCTTCCGGGAATTGATCTGGCTGCGTGCATCCCCCGTCAGCGTCGCGTGCTCGTGGAGGATGATCGTGACCTCCTTGCTCCACCCCTGGGTGACGAGCAGCACGTTCTTGTCCATACAGGCCCGGAGCCGTTCCACCGGATCGACGATGGTCACGACCTGGGAGAGAACCTGCTCCTCGAAGACGTCCATGCCGTAGTTCTGGATTTCGAGGAGCAGATGTTCCTTGCTGCGGATGTGGTGATAGAGGCCCGCCTTGGTCAGGGAGCACGCGTCGGCGATGTCCTGGATCGAGGCGCCCTCGTAGCCCTTCTCGCAGATGAGCCTCGCCGCGGTCTCGAGGATCTGTCGGTGGCGATCTTTGGCACTTTCCGCTGTCTTTCCGGTTCCCGCTTCCGCTTTGGCCACCAAGGCCTCCTCTCAGGTGCCTCGCTCTTACCTGAGCGAGCGCCACTCTGTCAAACGCGTAGAATCCTCGACTGAGTGCAGCGCCTCCTCTCCGCCGTCTCGCGAACCGTCCTTGCCGCCGTCGTCTTTCTCCTCGTTCTCGCGGTGCTTCGCTGGGCCCCCGTCCACGCGGAGCCGCCGTGGGACGTGCGCGCGCTTCCTCTCGCGGCGCCGGCTCTCCTCCTCGCCATCGTCGCGTCTCTCGGCGACGCACCCCTGCGCCGCGCACCGTCGCGCCGTTTGGTACAGGGGTTGGCAGGAGCCCTATGTGCGCTCGCCGCCGCCCTCGCGCTTCGCGGCCCTGCGGGTCTCTCGGCCGAAGGCGTCACGCCCGCCGGTGAGCGCCGCGTCCTGAAGCCTGGCCCCATCGACTTGATCGGCGAGGACCTGCGAGGTCTCCCGCCCTCCCGCGCGTGGACCTTCGTCTGGGACGGCCCGCTCCATGTGCCGGCCACCGGCGCCTATCGGTTGTGGGCGGAGGGAAGCGGGGATGTGCGTCTGGAGATCGACGGTCGCGAGTTGCTCTTCGGCAGCGGTGACCCGCTTCGCGTCGCCTCCGAACAGATGCTGGGGGAGGGCGAGCACAGTCTGCGCGTGCGTTTCGACCACCGAGGTCCCGGCCTCCGTCTCCGGCTGGGATGGACTCGACCGACGACAGGTGGTCGACCAGGGTGGCGGAGCGACCTGATCTCGCCGCGCTATCTCGGCGCTCCCGCGTCGGCTCTGCTTTGGCGCTTCATCGACGTCCTGGCGGTCGCCATCGCAGCCTTGGTGTCGGCGTTGGCGTTCGCGTTTCCGTGGGGTCGGGCTCGGCGCATGCCGCTCCCGTCGCCGACGAGTGGCCGCGAGGTCGGCGCGTCGCTCCTTGGCTACGCAATCCTGTTCGTCGCGATGAGCTGGCCCCTGGTCCTCGACCCGGCCCACCTGGGGGTCGTGGACCGCGTCGACGGCCGGTTGAACGCCTGGATCCTGGCCTGGGATGCCCATGCGCTTTTCCACGCTCCCACGAGCGTCTTCGACGCCCCCATCTTCCACCCCCTTCCCGACGCCCTCGCCTTTACGGAAAACCTCCTCCTTCCGGCGGCCGTGGCGGCTCCGGTCACGCTCCTCGGCAATCCGGTCCTCGGCTACAACTTTCTCCTGCTCGTGAGCGCCATGATCTCGGGTCTCGGAGCGCAACTCCTGGTGCGGCGCGTCACGGGCGATCGTCTCGCGGCCTTCGTCGCGGGCGCCGTCTTCGCCGTGGGCGGCCACCGGTGGGTCCGCATGGCCCACCTGCACGCCGAGCTGACCTGGTTCCTTCCCCTCGCTCTCGTCGCGCTCGACCGCTTCTTCGAGAAGCGGACGTGGCCTCGGGCGCTGGCCGTCGGCGCTTGCCTGGCCGCCCAGGGATGGTCGTCGGTATACATCGGTGCGATGACGGCGACGACGCTGGCCGTCGGTGTGCTCGTCGCGACGCTCGCCGGCCTCAGGGGGCGCGACCTGCTCCGTCTGGCCGGGGGCCTGGCGTTCGGCGCGCTCCTTCTGGTTCCCGTCGCTCGTCCCTACATGAGGATGCGTGCCTTTCAGGGAGTCGAGTTCACCCTCGCGGACCAGGCGGTCCATGCCACGACGCTGGAGTCGTACCTCGCGGCCCCGGGCCGCCTTTACGGCGCGCTGACCCGCCGCCACATGGATCCGGCGCGTCTTCGGGACCCCCTCTTTCCCGGTGTCGCGCTTCTCGTGCTGGGGGTCGCTGGGTTGTCCATCGCGCCCCGACGTTACCGAGCCGTCTCCCTGGCGGCATCGGCGGTGGCCATCGTCATCTCGCTCGGTCCCGAGACGGCCCTCTTCCGATGGGCTCACGAGCACGTCGTCTTCCTGCGCGCGATCCGCGCGCTCGGCCGTTTCTCCCTGATCCCCATCCTCGCCCTCTCCGTTCTCGCGGGTCTCGCCCTCGCGGGGCGCCGGCGCCTCGTGGTCTTGGGAGCGCTAGCGCTGCTCCTGGTGGAGTCCCTCAACCTCCCCCTTCGCTACGGCCGCTATGCGCCCCCTTCTCCGGCCGCCCGTTGGCTCGCCGGGAGGGATGGCGCGGTGGCGTACCTTCCGATCGGCGGTGACGGAGATACCGAAGCGATGCTCCAGGCGATGGCGCACGGTCGACCATTGGTGAACGGCGACTCGGGGTTCGTGCCGCGCCCCTACGCCCGCACCCTCGAATTGCTCGGCTCGCCGGAGATCTCGCCCGAAGGCCTTCGGCTCTTACGGGGGCTCGGCGTAAGCCAGGTCGTGTCCCGCGATGCTCGTCCGCTGCCGCTTCTGGCTGCGTTCGGCGACGAGCGGATCTACGGCGTTCCCGGAGGCGACGTGGCGCGCGCCGTGTCGCCCGGTCGCGCCGTGCCGGTCGTCTGGCGGGGTGATCGGTCCACCCTCGATCTGGGTGAGCCCGCACCCCTCGAGGCCATCGTCTTCGAGATCGGCGACGACGCATGGGTCGAGCGGCCCCGTCTCTGGTTCTCCGTCGACGGCGCGCACTGGGACGCGGGGGAGGGAACCGCGAGCCTCGCCGACGCCGTTCTTTCGCTCTGCCGCGATCCGCGGCGCGGTCTCGGCGAAGTGCGGCTGCCCACCCGGACCACCCGCTTTGTCCGTCTCGACCCCCGCCTTCCGGTTCGCCCCGGGCTGCTCTGGGTTCGCCCTTGAGGGCGCCGTGCTTCGCTCGAGGATCACCGATGTCATCGGCATGTCGTCGTCCGTCAACTACGGCGCGAGCAACTTCGTTCGGTCCCTCGCGACGCCTTACGGGACGACCACGTTCGCCACGGATTTTTCGATCAGCGCCCCCGTGGTCGATCCTGATACGGGACACCTGATCCAGTTCTACGCGTCTTGGATCGAATCCACGGACCCCTTGGGGGCAAAGGAGAGGCTGGAGTTCTGGAACGTGAGTCCGTACTCCCTTGCCGGGATGCAGCAGCAGCCGAGTGACCCCACCTTCGCCGGGGAGAACTCCCACCCGAACGCGGGTGTTTCGTACATGTGGAACAAGCGTGCCATGGCCCTCGGTGCGGGGGACCCAAGCCAGGCCGAGGCCACCTACTGGCTCTGGGCCTTCCACGAGGGCCCGAACGAGGGCATCCCGGTACTCAAGAAGCGGCCGCTCGAAAGCGAGGTCTGGTACGGCTACCCGAATCAGGTTGGCAGGGAGCTTGGGACCATCGACAAGCCGAGCGTCTCGGGGAGGCTCCTGGACGACGGCACGTCGCAGCTCACCCACACGGATGTGAACCAGGTCGGCAACACGTGTCACGTCGTGGACCCGACGGGTCGGGAGACCTGGTACACGTACGGCACCAACAACGTCGCCGACAACGAGGGGTTTCTGAACAAGCTCCTGGACTGCGTCAATGGCTACGGCCTCGACCTGTTGAAGGTCGAGCAGAAGGACGGTGCGGGGCTCGACGTTCTGGGAAGCACCACCTACAACGCCGTGCACCAGCCCCTGAGCGTGACGGACGCAGCAGGCCAGACGACGCAGTACACCTATAACGTCCGGGGGCAGATCCTCACGGTGGTGACGCCTCCGAGAGCGGGCATCACGGAGAACCGCACCGCGACCTACGCGTACGACCCGGACGGTTACCTGACGAACGTCACGGGGCCCGCCGCGGGGGCGACGACGACGTACACTTACGACGACTACGGGCGGGCCCAGACGGTGACCGACTCCGAGCTTTACGCGGTGACGACGCAGTACGACACGATGGACAGGCCCGTCCGGGTCACCTACCCCGACGCCACCTACGAACAAACGGAGTACAACCGCCTGGACGCGGAGCGGCATCGGGATCGCCTGGGGCGCTGGACGGAGACATTCCATGACGCGATGCGACGCGTGGTCGCGATCCGGGATCCACTCGGCCGGCTGACCCAGCAACAATGGTGTACCTGTGGGAGCTTGGACAGCCTCACCGACCCGAACGGGAATGTCACGTCGTGGACCCGCGACGTACAGGGTCGCGTCTTGAAGGAGACCCGCGCCGACGGCACGCTCACGAGCTTTGTCTACGAGAACACCACGGCGCGAATCAAGACCCGGACCGACGCAAAGGGGCAGGTCACGACGTACAGTTACGACGCGACCAACAACCTCTCGCAGATGAGCTACGCGAACGCGACGATCGCGACGCCGTCCGTCAGCTTCGTCTACGACCCCGTCTACAACCGCCTCACCAGCATGACCGACGGGACGGGGACGACGGCCTACACGTACTACCCGGCCACGGGTCTCGGGGCCAACAAGCTCCACACGGTGGACGGACCTCTCGCGAACGACACGATCTCGTACACCTACGACGAGGTGGGACGCGTGGTGAGCCGCGGACTTGCGTCCTTCGCCACGACACCGGGATACGACACGCTCGGCCGGCTCACGTCCCTCGGCTCACCCCTAGGGATCTTCAACTGGACCTACCTCAACAACACCGGACGCCCCCTGACCGTCACCTACCCCAACAACCAGGTCACGACCTACGGCTATCTCAACAACGTGGGCGACCAGCGCCTACAGGAGATCAAGCACCAGCAGGCGTCGGGAGGTACCGTGCTATCCCAGTTCGACTACACCTACGACCCCGTGGGGAACATCGCCACGTGGCAGCAGCAGCTTGGGGCCACTCCGGCCAAGGTCTACACCTTCGGTTACGACATGGCCGACCAGATCACCTCGGCCGTTCAGAAGGACGCCTCCACCCAGCAAATCCTGAAGAACTACGGCTACGGCTACGATCCGGCGGGCAACAGGTCGATCAATGCGCAGGACTCGTCGGCGACCATGTCCCAGTACAACAACCGGAACGAGCTGCTTTCCCAGGCCGCGGCCACCAGTCTCCCGGTGGCCGGTACGCTGACCGAGTATGCGACGGTGACGGTGAACGGAGCCCCGGCCCCAGTGGATTCATCCAACCGGTTCACAGCCACGGCACCCGTTGGGACGGGGACCCTCACCGTGGTGGCGAC
>JBGPYB010000120.1:0-14310 GCA_041493035.1 Vicinamibacteria bacterium
CGAAGGCGGAAGTAGAAGGGCTCATCGACGCGAAGAGTGCTGACTCCATCACCGTGATGCAACAGGGCAAAGGCGACTTCCGCTGCCTCGTATCCGCCTCAACGCGCATCCGGAAGGGGAATCGCGCGTTGACCCTGGACGACCTGACCGTGGGCACCCGCGTCCACGTCAGCGGCACGGGCCGCGGGACCTCGGCAGGCGTGTGCGAGGTCGACGCGGCTGAGATCAAGCTGCAGTAGGTCCTTAGGTGGGCCGGCCTTCGCGCCGGCCCACCGTCTCGTTGCGAACGCCTCAATTCACCCTGGCCTCGCGTCAGCTTGATCCCCAGTTGCGCACCCGAGGGATTTCTCTCCTCCGCGTGTCGCTACAAAGCTTTGAGCAGGAGCACGACAATGGCCACGATCAGGAAGATGATCAGGAGCAGATTGACATCGTGACTCAGGCCAGCCGCGGGGTCGCGATCGAGAGCGGCAGCCCTTGCGGCCAGGTCCCGCAACTCGCCGTCACTCAGGCTCGGCACTGCGGCTCGCACCGCCACGATGTCGACACCCACGGCGTTCGCGGCGGCCGAGGCCCGAGGCGACGACAGCGCGGTTTGAAGGATCACCAGGTCATGGCTCCGGCTATCTCTCTCCTCGGCCAGACGGACCTCGATGGCCCGTCGCGAAACAAGATGCTCCTCAGTTCGGCCCGGGGTCGGAAGGACCAGTATCCCGACCAAGGGTGCGATGACCAGCCTCGTCCATCTCTGCATGGCAGCCTCCGTTTCAGAATGGATGGCGAATTATCCTCCCAGGAGTATCGTGGAGGCCAGTGCCGGGCCGATATTCCTGACGTTCGGCTCGCGCTCCTCTGCGCGTCGCGAAAGGCGCCGGGGAGACTGGCCTGAAGAAGCTGCTCCAGGGCAAGATCTTCTAGGCAGGCAGCGTCAGAGTGTCCCGTCGGTGGTATGGTGATCTGATGGGGTTCGGGGTCCGGGTGGAGGTGACATGAGTCCTCTGTTGTGTGCGCGGCCAGCCATCGTTGGGCTGGCTCTCGTATCGGCCCTTACGGTCGGCCGTAGCGCCGATGCAGGCGTCTCGTTCGATTTCTTGTTCCACGCCGACAGCGCAACGAACGACGATCAGTTCTTCCTGAACGTTGCGGTCGAGCACTACGGGTATGGTCGCTCCGAGCTCGAGCCGGTTCTTCCCCGGATCAGGTCGGTCGAGTTGGACCTTCCGGTCGTGCTCTTCGTGGCTCAGGAGTCCCACAGGCCGGTTGCCGAGGTCGTCACTCTTCGAGAGAGAGGGCTTCCCTGGAGCGATGTCTTCGTGAGGGTGGGGATCCCGTCTGATCGGCTCTTTGTGGGCGTCGATCGAGATCCTGGTCCACCATACGGCAAGGCCTGGGGCTATTGGAAGAGTCATCCCCGCGATTCACGTTTTGGGGACGACGACATAAGGTCGTTGGTGGTACTACAACTGGGCGGACGCATCACCGGACTCTCCTCCTACGAACTGGCTCGTCAGCGGGCCGCGGGTCGACCGATCGCCTACGTCGTCGTAGAAAAGAGGGGCCACGGCCACAAGGGCAAGAACGAGCCGCCAGGCCAGGCAAAGAAACACAAAGAGCACGGCAAGGGGCACGGACAAGGGAACGAGGACGAGGATCACGACCATCGGTGAGCCGCGGGCCTACTCACCCTGCCTCGCCAGCAACAGCGCATGAGCGCGCGGCGCTTAATTGCGATATCTCTGTCGGCGTTCTCGAGCGTCGTCTTCGCGTCCTTCGCTTACGGGATGGTGCTGCTCTGGCGCGGCCCTTCGCGGCCCTCCGAAGGCCCTGCCGGGCATCCGGCGGCACTGCCGCCGGATGTGGCTTCGCTTCTCGAGCGGTCCGCCGAGCAAATGAAGAAGGGGGAAGTCGAGCAGGCATTGCTGGGCTATCGCCGTGTTCTGACTGTCGGGCCGTCGGTGGAGGCGTTGCTGGGCTTGGCAGAGGGCGAATCGAGGGCGGGCCGGGACGACGTAGCGATCACCGAATACGAACGGGTCCTGCGGCTCGATGCGCGCAACGCGACCGCACTCCTTCGCCTCGCTCGCGCCTACGCAGGCCGGCGGGAGACCTGGGAACAGGCCGAAGCCCGCTACCGGTCGTATCTGGCGCAGGTACCGGATGATCCGGAGGCATGGTTGGGCTTCGCTCGCGTCTTGTCCTGGCGCGGCAGCGCTGCTGCGGCGACCGAGGTCTACGCCCGCGCCGACGTCCAGCCACTTCTGAGCCCGGAGGATCGGCGCAACTATGCCTTGGCGCTCGTGCATGCCGGCCGTGACAAGGAGGCGGAGGCGACCCTGGGCGGCATCGCGCGCTCGAACCCAAGCGATGTCGACGTCACCCTGAGCCTCGCCGGACTCCACGCTTCACGGAGCGAATGGGATCAGGCGCTTCCGCTCTACCGCGCCGCGCTCGAACGACGGCCCGAGGATCCCGCGGCGAACCTCGCCTATGGTCAGGGGCTCTTGGCGCTCAAGCAATACCAGGCGGCCCTGGGTCCTCTCGACAAGGCGACGCGCGCGATGCCCTCGAATCCAGTTCCTGGTCTCGCATTCGCCCGCGCCCTGCGCGGCGCAGGAGACCTCAGACAGGCGGAGGTGCAGTTCGAGCGCGTCATGCCCTCCCTCGACAGAGACGCCGCCGTCGAGCGAGAATACGCCGACCTGTTGATGGAGCGGAAGAACCCCGCAAAGGCGGCCGCCCACTACAGGCGGGCACTCGACGGCGGCCTGAGAGACGAACGGCTCCTCGCAGGCTTGGCCGGAGCGCTGAGCGCGGACCAGAAGCCCAGGGAAGCCCTGCCCTACCTGGAGGAGGCTTACGCCATGCGACGAAACGACCGCTTGGGTTTGGAGCTGGCCCGGCTCTACAAGCGACTGGGCCAGAACGACCGAGCACTCCAGTTGCTCAGCGATATCGAGCGCGCACCGAGCCCACGCTGATGCCTCGCCTCATTCTCGCCCTCATCCTCATGGCGGCGGTGACGCCCCTAGCGCGCGGCCAGCAGACGTCCGTTCCCCCACAAAGCGAGGAGCCCAAGCCCGTCACGCCGGAAGAGATCGCGCGCCTGCGGAGCGAGATTGAGCACGAGACCCGATCGAGCGTCGAACTACTGTTCGATGGGCACGGCGAAACCGGCGACGTCAACAACGAGCTGAGCTTCCTTCGCTACGGGGTGCGAGTGAACGTCAAACGAGGCTCCGACACGACCTTGCACCTCCAGGTCCGGAGGACGCCCTACGACACGCAGGGCAGTGTAATTCAAGAGTCGGGGCTGGAGTTCGCACTGGGTGGCAGGACGAAACGCTCGGACCGAGTCACCTACCAGTGGGAGCTGGGGGGCACCCGATTCTCGAACGATACCTGGGATGTGACGGGCCTCTTCTCCGTTGCGGTTCAGGCCAGCGACAAGCTTCGCTACACGATCGGCGCAAGCCGCTCGACCGTAGAGGAGTCCATGCTGTCGGCCGCGGGCCTGCTCCCGACCGAGGGTCCCTTCGCGGGATCCCGGGTCGGCACCGTGGCCGACAACCGGGCGACGTTCAGCCTCTCTTGGCAGCTCCCCGCGCAGTTCGACGCTGTGGGCGAGGCGGCTCTCGGCGCACGCACCGGCAGTAACGTCGGGACCAACGCATTCGGGCGGGCGGGGGGCGGACCGGGATGGAACGCCGTAGCCCGCAGCCCCGAGAGCCCCCTCAGCCTGCTACGCATAGGTGGCTGGCTCGAGTACTTCACCTTCGCCGACGACCGGCTGGGTTACGGGGGCGCCTCCTTGATCGATAGCCACGGGCAACCGGTTTCGCCCGGAGCTCTGGGCAGCGACGGGATCTCGCCGGAACCCTCGCCGGGCAACCCAGGGGTCGGCGGCTACTTCAGCCCCTCGCGGTTCTTCGGCGCGTTGGTTCGGGTGGAGGCCCGCGGGCGACCCAGTCCGTCGATCGAGTACAGTCTCTCGGGTTCTGTCGGGGCGCAGTCCTTCACGGGTTCGGACAACAAGGCAGCGGCCGGCGTCGCCGCGAGCCTGACGCTGAATCGAGGCGGCCGCGTGTCTTTGCCGCTAGCCTTCCACTGGGACGACTACGGGCCGTTCAAGCAATACTTGTTCCAGGCACGCCTTGTCGTTCTCTTCTGATTCCTTCGGGGGCTGGCCAGGAGCGGCCTAGATCCATGGCGGTCGGCCAGGACGGCAAGGGGCGGCGCAAGGCCGTCATCGGCATTGCGATGGCCTGCCTCTTGGCGCTCCCGTTTGCTTACTCAGCGGTAGTCGTCCCGCTCTCGGCCTGGGAGCAGGCTGAGGTGTCGCTGGCGATGATCGGTTTCGCCATGCTGGCGAGCCTTAGCCGTCCGCTGCGCCCCCTGATCGTGTTCCTATCCGCCTTTGCGTCGCTGCGCTACTTCTACTGGCGCGTCACGTCGACCCTCAACCTCGACGGTCCCCTCGACGGGAGCGTTTCGATCCTGCTCCTATGCGCCGAGGTCTACGGCGTCCTGGTTCTCTTCCTCGGCTACTTCCAGACGATCGAGCTGGAACGCAGGTCGCCGGCGCCGATCCGCCATCTTCCGACTGTGGACGTCTTCATCCCTACCTACAACGAGTCCATCGACATCGTGAGGCGCACCCTCATCGGGGCGCTCGCCATCGACTACCCGCGCAAGCAGGTGTTCCTCCTCGACGACGGCCGCCGCGAGTCCTTCGAGGCCATGGCCCGCGAGATGGGCTGTTTCTACCTGACGCGCACCGACAATGCACACGCCAAGGCCGGCAATCTCAACCGCGCCTTGAAGCGAACCCACGGTGAGCTGGTCGCAATATTCGACGCGGACCACGTGCCGGTCCGGGGCTTTCTTCGCAAGATGGTGGGCTTCTTCGAGGACGAGCGCGTGGCACTGGCCCAGAGCGCTCAGCACTTTCTCAACCCCGACCCCTACGAGCGGAACTTGAACCTACAGGGCCGGATCGCGCCGGAGCAGACCTTCTTCTATCACGTGATCCAGCCGGGCAATGACTTCTGGAACTCGGCGTTCTTCTGCGGGTCATGCGCCGTGCTGCGCCGTTCGGCGATCGAGTCCATCGGGGGCTTCAAGGTTCAAACCGTCACCGAGGACGCTCACACGGCCCTGGAGCTGCATTCGCGGGGCTGGCGTTCGGTCTACCTTGGGCTCCCCCTCGCCGCCGGCCTTGCTACAGAGAGCTTCGCGGCGCATGTCATCCAACGCACGCGATGGGCGCGGGGCATGGCACAGATCCTGAGGCTCGACTGCCCGCTCTTTAAGAAGGGCTTGAATCTCCCGCAGCGGCTGAACTACTTCAACGCGATGCTTCATTTCTTCTTCGGGATCCCGCGCCTAATCATGATCGCTGCGCCCCTGCTATTCCTTCTGCTGGGGATCCATTCCTTCCGCGCCGACGTGGTGGCCGTCCTCGCGTACATCATGCCCCACATCGTCTTGAGCACCATCGGCAACTCTCTCATCAGCGAGCGCTTCCGGCACTCGTTTTGGGGCAGCGTCTACGAGGTCTCCATCGCGCCCTTCACGGCTTGGGTAACGCTCGTGGCCCTCTTCAACCCGAAGCATGGGAAGTTCAACGTTACCGACAAGGGCACGAACATCGAAACGGCGCGCTTCGACTTCGGCACCAGCCGTGGCACGCTGCTGCTCGCGGGCCTTTCGGTGGTCGCGCTGATGGTCGCCTTGCCGCTACGGCTCGCCTATTTCGACCCGGCCAACTCCGTGCCCGCGGAGCTCCACGCCATCCTGATCAACGCCTTGTGGGCGCTCGCGAATCTCACGACCCTGACGGCCGCGGCGTGCGTCGCCTACGAGCAGCCCCAGCAACGTCATTCGCCCCGCGTTCAAAGGGATTTCCCGTGCGACGTCCGCCTTGCAGGCGAGGCTCTTCGGGCACGTTGCCTCGACATCAGCGAGAGCGGCGTCCGGCTCGAACTCGAGACGTCCGTGGCGCTTCCCGATACCTGTGAGGTCCGTATTGGCGGCGACCGAGGTTTCGTCGCTGTCGTGGGGCGGCGGGTCTGGTGCGAGAGAGGAGCCTCCGGACGGATCCAGGCCGGGATCGCCTTCGAATCGTACGATGTGGAGAGGCATCGTGACTTGGTAGAGCTGATGTTTTCCGACGACCGGGGCTGGCTGAGGAGCACGTACCCCCGCGACGACCCTTTTCGCTCCTTCGGCTACCTGTTGACTACGGTCTGGCGGGTGACGCGACCGCGACGCCGTCGGCGCCGCCTGGGACCGCGGTTCGAGGGTCGGTGGCAGGGCACTGTGAACGGGCAGCGGGCTCTTTGCGTCTCGGTGAGCTCCCGAGGCGGCCTCTTGGAGCTGGAGGGACCCCTGGCGAGCGCGGGCCCGATGCGCGTCGAGATCACGCCTGGCACGGAGGCGGCAGCACCATTGGTGCTTCGCGGCCGGGTGGTCCGGAGCGAGGGTTCGCGCGTGGTTGTGGCCTGGGATGGAGAGGACGCGGACGCTCTCCATGTCCTGGAGGCCTTCCTGGCGTCGCGGCACGCTGCGAGGCCGGCGTCACGGCGGTTCTTCTGGGACCGCGGGGAGGCGGTGCGGACGTGAGGCGCTTCGCTGCGAGCATGCAGAGCCAGATTCTGTTGGTGGCAGGATGTCTGATGGCCTGCGGGGCCGGCAGCGCTGGAGCGGCGGCCCCATCGGTCCCCCCGGACGACGTCATGCGCCAGACCTGGGCCGCCTACGTGCGCCGCTTCGTGCAGCAGGACGGACGGGTCGTGGATCCCAAAGCTGGAGGCATCACCACTTCCGAGGGGCAGGCCTACGCGATGCTGCGCGCGGTCTGGATGGAAGATCGACCGGTCTTCGACCGCACGCTTGCCTGGGCCACCGAACACCTCAACCGTGGCGTACGCGGAGATCGTCTGTGGGCGTGGAAGTGGGACGGCCGGGTCGTCGACGGCGCCTTCGCTTCGGATGCCGACCAGGACGCCGCGCTAGCCCTGCTCGTCGCCGCCCGCACGTGGGGCGACGCCAGCTACCTGCGACGCGCTCGGGACACGCTGACGGACCTCTGGGCCAAGGGCACGCTGGTCGCCGGCGGGCGGCGATTCCTGCTCGGTGGTGACACCTCGTGCGAGCGCGGGATCTGCCGAGTGAACCCCTCCTACTATGCTCCGTACGCCTACCGATACTTCGCTCGGGACGATCCCTCCCACGACTGGCGACAGCTCGTGGACACGAGCTACTTCCTGCTCGACCGGAACGCGGCGCTGACGACGACCCGCCTGCCGAGCGACTGGTTACTGCTGGACACCGCCACGGGCGCGCTTTCCCTCGGCAGCGATCGGGACAGTCAGTACTCCTACGACGCCTTTCGCGCCCACTGGCGAGTACGCCTCGACGGCGTGCTTTTCGGCGAGGAGCGGGCGCGCGCCTACCTGGCCGGCTCGCTGGCGTGGCTTGCCGAGCGCTATCGTGAGGACGGTCGCCTTCCCGCCATCATCCTCAAGGACGGGCGGGCGGGCGCGGGCTACGAGTCCCTCGAGATGCTGGCGGGCGTGATGTCGGCGGTCCAGGAGACGGCGCCCGATGTCGCCGACGCCATGAACGCGCGCCTCCAAGGGAGGCTCTCGGCCGGGCTCTGGGGCGACCGCGACGGCTACTACCTCCAGAACTGGGCATGGTTCGGAACGGCGCTCCACCGCCGCCTGCTCTCTCCCCTCGAGCGCCTCAAGTAGCTCCGGCGCCGCGCTCTGCTGCGGGGTCGCCCATGGGATGGTGCGAGCGATGGTGCCCGAGAACGAGGCGAAGCCCGATCCACAATACTCCGCTCGCCAGTGCCAGGATGAGCGGTAGCGCAAGCCAATGAGCCCGCAGCCATGCCTCGAGGCGGGTGAAATAGGAGATCTCTGAGACGGTGCGGCGGGCGCCGATGCTGAACGCCGCTGGCCCTTCTTCCGCTAGAAACGCAGTGTCCCCCGAGAGGCGCTGAAGAACCGCTGGCTCGGCGAGGCTGCGGGCCGCAACGCGCAGCAGCGCCGGCGTCGCAGCGCGAAGGCGGAGCACGTAGTGGCTCCCTCCGGCGGGATTCTCGAGCTCTTGAAGGAAGGGCAGGCGGCGGAGTGAGTCGCCGCGCGGCAGCCGCTTGAGGTCGGGCAGCGGGAGCGGGCTGGGGGAATCGCCCGCCTCCAGCAGGACCAGGTTCTGCCCGCGGCCGGCCAGGGCTTGCGAGGCCGGCACGACGCGCAAGAGGAAGCGTTCGGACGGCACCAATCGCCCCAGCAGGGCTGCGATCTCGCAGAGGGCCGGGACCGCCTCGTCGCCCTCCGGAACGGCGATGACGGTGTCGGAAAGGTCGGCGCGCAAGCTGAAGGGGTAGAAGCTGGACCGCAGCAGGGCCAGGTCCGGAAGATCCGCCACGTACTCCCTGGGGAGGAAGAGGCTGCTGTCTCCCCGGAGCTTCACGAACGGTCCCGGCGCGCCGGAGCGGCCGTTCCACGCCACCGTCAGCACGTTCTCGGGCTTGAGGGCCGACGCAGGAATCGGCGTGGAGAGCGTAAAGCTGCGGGCCCGTGCGTTCGCTTCCATGGGCAAGATCCGCAGCAGCACGTCGTTCCAATACACCTCGAGGGCGCCCTTCGGGTCGCTCGAGAGAGCGGGCAGCGTCTCGAACACAAGCGTGGCCCGATGCCCGTACGGCAAGAATCGGGCATCGGGCGGGACCCTCATCCGAACCCGTGCCGGCAGATCGGCGGTCACAGCCAGCTCGGCGCGAGGGTCGCCCGCCTCGTCGACGGTGAATGTATTCGACGGCGGGACAAAGCCTCGCCACTGCCGCGATCCGCCAGCTCGCGGCGTGGGCGCCACAGGGACGAGGAGCAGACGGCTGCCTTTGCGTCTGGGCACGTTGAAGATCGAGAGGGCGGCCTTCCCCACGGCGCCCGGCTCTTGTCCAGTCACGACAAGGAGTGGCTGCGCCTTCGGTCCCGCCTCGAGAACGAGCGCCACCAACCCGGTGGAGGGGCTGGCTTCGGCGGCGCCTTCTCCCAGGCTACCCAACTCCCGAAGCGCCGGTTGCTCGCGGGCCGTCCCTACCACCACGGCCGGCGTCTCTACCTCACGCAGCGACCGGGCGAAGGAGAGGCTGACCGTCGCCGGAGCCACGCGGGCGGTCAAGGTCGCGACCGTCCGTGCGATTGCCTCGAGCGTCGTGGCGCTGGGCGTGGACGGGAGCAGGACCGTCAGGCGCCGCCCCTCGAAGCTCCGGCGCCGCAGGATCGGGTCGGGCAGGTCCGAGAGGCTTCGCTCCACCCGCCGACGCTCGAACGGGATCGCCAAGAGCGAGGTCGAGCGCACGAGGGTCCAATCCCCCTCGACCAGGCCCGCCTTCGCGAAGTGCTCGACGGAGATCACAACCTGGTTCTCCTCGCGGAGCATCTCCGGTGCAATCGGCAGGACGAGCTCTGTCGGGCCTGCATTCTTCGGGTCGAGCCGGAGGCTCCGCAACACGCCGTGGTTCAGGGCAACGGCGAGGAACGAGCGCTCGCCGTCGAGCGCGGGGGAGTGCTCGAAGCGCAACCGCAGCTCGGCTCCTGGCTGGGGTTGCCAGTCGACCGGCCACGAAAATTCGATCTGCCGCGTGGCTCGCGCCCCCGCGAGGCGCAGGTCGTCGAGGCCCAGCTGCTTGCCGAACTGGAGCTCGAGGCGCTCAGGCTTCGCCTGCGGAGGGGCCGTCGCCGCCGCCAGAGTGAGCCAAGGAAGAAAAAGGAGCCGAAACATGCTCCCATCGTATCAAGGCATGCGAACATCGCCTCGTGACAGGCCTCCCGCTTCCGTCCGCCGTCTCTCGTTACGAGATCCTGGAAGAGATGTCCCGCGGGGCCACGAGCGTGGCCTACCGGGCGCGCGACCCCCGCCTCGACCGGGTCGTCGTGGTCAAAGTAGTGCTCCTTCCGGCGGATCTGTCGGACAAGGAGGGCGCCGCCTTCGAAGCACGGTTCCTCGAAGAAACGCGCCGTGCCTCGCGCTTGACCCACCCGGGCCTCGTGCCTATTCATGACTGCGGCAAGGATCCGGAGACAGGTGCCTTGTTCGTCGTCCAAGAGCACGTGAAGGGGACGCCCCTCTCGGAGCTGCTCGCTCCTGGCGAGCCTCGTCCGTTGGAGGAAGCCCTGCACCTCGTTGGCGGTGTCGGCCGGGCGCTCCAGCACCTCCATGCAGGGGGCCTCACACACGGTGACGTGCAGCCCAGCAATATCGTGCTGCAGGACTCCGGTCTGCCCAGACTCGCTGATGCTGGGATCCCGCGGGTCGAGGTGTCGCGCCTCACCCTGGCGGGCGTCCTCCCCCTCTTCGGCGTTCCCCTCTACACGTCCCCCGAGCAGGCGGTGGGCGAAAAGCCGGACGCTCAAAGCGACCTCTTCGCCCTGGCCGCCGTGGCATACCGATTGCTCACGGGGCGCGACGCGTTCGAGGCCGATGGGCCGACGAAGATCCTCGCCCGAGTCCTCCACGACCGTCCGCGTTCACCGGTGGCAGTCGTCCCGGGTCTGCCTGCCGGGGTGGACCTGGTGCTGGCCAAGGCCCTCGCCAAGTCGCGGAAGGACCGCTATTCCAATGCGATGGCCTTCTGCGACGACCTCGACGACCTGCTGGCAGGCAGGCCCCCCGCCAACGCTCCAAGCGGTCTCAAGAAAGAGGACACGGCGACCTTCCTGGTGGGAGCGAGCGCAGACACGCTCGTCGGCGAGACCACGGGTATGGGCTCCGTTCGGTTGCATCGGCGCCCCTTTGTCCGTGCTTTCGTGGGCCTCGTCGCACTCGCGCTGGTCGGGGGCCTCGAGTTGCTACGACGCGAGCTCGAGACCTCCGATGCAACACCCGGCGCGCGCCCGGCCGCGGATCCTCTCCCGCGGGCCGAGGACCCCAAACCCAAGAGCGCTTCGGGCCTGCCGTCCATTGAACAAGCGTCCGCGCCGACCGCGCGCCTTTCAGTCGACTTCAGGCACACGCTCGAAACCGGCACCCTCGTAGTGTCGGTCGACGGTGCGAAAGTCCTTGAGCGGGGTGTCAGCGGCGTGATCAAGAGATCCGTGCTCGGCATCAAGCTGCGCGAAGGCCGCCTGCAGCAGGTCGTCGCCCTCTCGCCCGGACGCCACGAGATTACCGTGCGGGTGCTCTGGGGGGATGACGAGCGCACCAGCAAGATCGCCGGCAACTTCAGCACGGGGGTCACGCGGCGACTCTCGGCTAGGGTCGGCCGGATCGGAAAGGATCTGTCGATCGAGTGGGAGTAGCCGCCCCGGCCTTGAGGGGACGGGCTCAGCGATCGGCGTCCGGTGCTTCCGGCCGCGGGCCCCACCACGCTGTCAACTCCTTCCTGAGCAGCCCGCCGAGCCTCACCTCCAGGCGACGGGTCTCGCCGCGCTCGAGCCGGCCGTCGATGCGCTGGGTGCCGTTGAAGCTCTCGCCGACGACCTCCAGGCGAACCTTCCGGTTGCCCGGGCGCACGTCGAAGCTCTTCCGCAGCCGGCCTCGCCAGACCTTGACCACGATCATGTCCTCTTGTCGGCCTTCGAGTGATTCCTCGAGGACGAGACCATCATCGACGAAGACCTTGAGAACGCCGTTTCGTAGGGAGTGCTCAAAATTGACCTCGACGTGCGCAGCGGAGGCCGTCCCCAGAAGCCGCCAGAGCAGGATCAGTAACGCCACGCCAACGCCACTGGCGCCAAGGACAAAGCGCCGCCGCCTTCCTAGAACCCACCCCACTGCCGCGGCCTTTCCCACGCGAGCTGCCCCCGCCGACGCAAGCGCCTGCGCAGGGGAGGGAAGGGCTCGTGAGACCCGGGTGCCCTCGACATCGGGAGGCCGCTCGGTGGGACCCGTCGGCTCGCGGCCCGAGAGGATCCCCTCGAGCTCCCGCGCGAACGCTTGGGCGCTCGCATAACGATCCTCCGGCCGTTTGGCGAGCGCGCGGGCGACCACGCCGTCCACAGAACGAGGCAGCCCCTCAATCAAGGTGGAGGGCGGCGGCGGTTCGCGAAAGAGAATGCGGTTCAGGATGGCGGGGACGCTGTCCGCCTCGAATGCCGAGCGGCCCGTCAGGAGCCGGTAAAGGACTGCTCCCAAGGAGAAGATGTCGCTCCGTCCGTCGACCGCCTGTGAGGACGCCTGCTCGGGCGACATGTAGGCGGGCGTGCCCAGGAACTGGCCGACGGTCGTGAGCTGTTCGGTCCGCATCTTGGCGATACCGAAGTCCATGATCTTCGGCTGCCCCGAGTCAAGGACCATGATGTTGGCGGGCTTGATGTCCCGATGAACCACACCTGCGGCGTGCGCGTGCTCAAGTGCCTCCGCGACGCGCGCCGTGAGTCGTAAAGCGTCGCGCCACCCCATTGGGCTCCCGCCGGCCGAAATCTCGGCCAGGGTTCGCCCCTGCAAATACTCAAGGGCGATGTAGAGGGTCCCGTCGTCCTCGTCGCGGCCGACGTCATGGACAACTACGATCCCAGGATGGGACAGGCGGGCGGCCGCCCTCGCTTCGGCGAGGAAGCGCTTCTCGTAGCCGATTCGCTCTTCGGGGGACACGGCGAACGCGAGATGAACGGTCTTGAGGGCCACTGTCCGACTTAGCTCGGGGTCGACGGCGCGCCAGACGACACCCATCATGCCGCGGCCGATCTGTTCCTCGACGAGATACCGGCCGACCTTCGGGCGAGAGGACTCCACGGGCGAGCATGATGCCACACGCGGGCTGGCAGAGGACGGCAGTGGCCTGCGCACCGGCGGGCCGGCCGCGGAGCCGGCGGGCGTCAAGTCCGCCGGACCCTCGTCATCAGGGCACCACCGTGCCAAAATGCCGCGGCGCTAGCGCTCGCTTCGCGACGGGCCGAAGGGAGGGCTCGGCGGCTGGTCACGGAGTACCTGAACCTCGAGCGGGAATGACGCCGTATACCGAGCCGACTGGGCTCGCAGCCTGAGGAGGGAATGCAAGAGCCACTACCCCAACGCATCGGCCGGTATGAGATCCAGCGGGAGTTGGGCCGCGGGATGATGGGGGTCGTCTACCAGGCGAAGGACCCAGCGCTGCATCGGAACGTGGCCCTCAAAACGATCTCGCTGGCTTTTGCTGTTTCGGAAAGTGAGCGTGAGACGTTCGAAGCACGCTTCCTGCAGGAGGCGCGAGCGGCGGCAGGTCTTTCCCATCCCTCGATCGTCGTGGTCTACGACGTCGGCGTGGATGCGGGAGCCGGCACCTTCTATATGGCCCTCGAGTTCCTCCGCGGCAAGACGCTCGAGGGGATTCTGGCCGCGGGACACGCCCTCGAATGGCGCGAGGCGCTCCGTACGACGGCTCGTGTCGCCGACGCGCTCTACCACGCTCACGCCCATGGGATCATCCACCGGGACATCAAGCCCGCCAATATCATGGTCCTGCCCACGGGGGAGCCGAAGATCATGGACTTCGGCGTGGCGAAGCTTGACGCCGCTCACCTCACCACCGGCGGAGAGGTGTTCGGCAGCCCTTCGTACATGTCCCCGGAACAGGCCGAAGGGGAGACCCTCGATGCACGGAGCGACCTCTTCTCACTCGGGGCTGTTCTCTACGAGCTGCTCACGGGGAAGAAGGCCTTCCCCGGTCGGGACCTGCCGACGGTCCTTTTGCGCCTGGCCCACGAGGACCCGGTCGCGCCCAGCGCGCTCAACCCAGGCCTTCCACCGGCGTTGGACGCCGTCGTGGCCCGGGCGCTGGCCAAGGAGCGCGCCGCACGCTATCCCAATGGCAAGGCCCTCGCCGAAGACATCGAGGACATCCTTGCGGATCGGGCGCCTCGTCACGTCGCGGCTCTGTCGGCCCCAAAGGCTCCGACGACGATGGTGGCGCGCACCGCTCCACTGCGGCCGACGCCGGTTTCGCCGGCCGCACCTCGTCCCGTCGTCGGCGAGGGAACCGTCCGCGGAGTCACCGGGCAGGGGGTCGGGCTGTCACTGCCTGCGGGCAAGCGGGTGGCCGTCGCCTTCTTGAGCGGTGCTCGACAGGGCGAGGTTTTCGTCCTCGGAGGGCCAACGACCTTGATAGGCCGGAGTGGCGGACGGGCCGGCGCCGACATCGAACTCGCTGATCCCGAAGTCTCTCGCGCTCACGCGGTCATCGAGTGTCACGGGAGCCGCGTTGCCGTCCGCGACCTCGGTAGCACCAATGGGACCTTCATCGAGAGCGAGCGGATCGAGGAGCGGGATCTCGAGGACAAGGCGGAGTTCCGGGTGGGGGGGACGAGGCTCATGCTCATC
>JBGPYB010000003.1:0-68862 GCA_041493035.1 Vicinamibacteria bacterium
CCTCGTCTTCCTCACGGCGTGGCATATGCTCGCGGGTCGGGCCGGCCTGCGGATGGGCGAGGACGTGCTCCTGTGGGGCGCAGGAAGCGGCGTCGGGATGGCGGCCGTACAGATTGCCAAGGTCCTCGGTGCGCGCGTCATCGCCACAGCCGGAAGCGAAGAAAAGCTCGCGAAGGCCCGCGAACTGGGGGCCGACGTCACCGTGAACCACACGACGGGGGACGTCGTCGCCGAAGTGCGTCGCGTGACCTTCAAGCGAGGTGTGGACGTCGTGGTCGAGCACCCGGGTGCGGCGACCTGGGAACGGTCGATTCTCTGTCTCGCCCAGGGTGGGCGCCTCGTGACCTGCGGAGCGACGACGGGACCCGAAGGAAAGACCGAGATCCGACATCTGTTCGCGAAGCAACTTTCCTTGCTCGGCTCGTACATGGGGAGCAAGGCCGATCTCCTGGATGTGGCCCGTCTCTTTTTCGATCGCCGCGTGCGAGCGGTGGTCCATGCGGTCCTCCCTCTCGCCGAGGCGCGGCGCGCCCACGTGATGATGGAAGCGTCGGAACACTTCGGCAAGCTCGTTCTAGTGCCTTGACCTTGCCCCGGCCTTTCACCCCCCACCGCTGGACGATCGGCGGTCACCGGCAGACGCTCCTCGGCTTCTGGCGACGGCGCCGTATGCGCTGGCCGCTTCCCTCTGAGGATCGAATCGTGACGGTGGCGGACGACGTCCGCCTTCTGGTGCGCGCGACGTGGCAACCGGGCCCGCGCGCGGCGCGCCCTGCCGTGGTCCTCGTCCACGGCCTCGGCGGATCCGATGGCGCCAGCTACACGCTGGCGACAGGTCGCCTCGCCTGGGCGCTCGGCTGGCACGTCCTCCGGATGAACCTCCGAGGCGCCGGCGACTCGGCGGCGCTGTGTCCTCGCCTTTACAACGCCGGCCAGGAGCTGGACATCGTCGGTGTCCTCTCCGACGTCGCACGGGAGGCCGCGTGGATCGGAGTCGTCGGGTTCTCCCTGGGAGCGAGTGTCTCCTTGTTGGCCTTCGCCCGAAGCGAAGCCCGCCTGCCGCCGGCCGTGGCCGGCCTGGTCGCCGTCTCTGCGCCGCTCGATCTGGCCAAATGCGCCGAAGCCCTCGAGCGCTTCGAGAACCGGCTCTACCAGGACTACTTCATGGTGATGCTGCGGCGAGCCTACCGTCGGCTGCAAGAGCGTCGGCCCGACGTCTACGAGCAGGGTCGTGAGCACGGCACTCGGACGGTCCGGCAGTACGACGAGGCTATCACGGCACCGTACGGCGGCTACTCAAGCGCCGCCGAATATTACGCGGCGTGCAGCGCCGGCCCAAGGTTGAGCCTTGTCAAACGGCCAGCGCTCCTGCTCTCAGCGTGGGACGACCCGATGGTTCCCGGCGACTCGATCGCACATTGGCCACTACCGGCTTCCGCTCCGGTGACCCGCGAGATCCTTCCGACCGGCGGGCATGTCGGTTTCGTCGCGCCCACGGCCGCTCCCGGTCACTTCTGGGCCGCCGAGCGGGCCATGGCATTCCTGACAGAGCAGCGCGCCATGAGTGGATCGCGCGACCGCGACCTACCTCCGCTCCAGCGTCTGTAGCGCGACGTCGAGCGCGCGCTCCGAAGCCTCCTCCAGAAGTGAGGTCAAGGGCTCCATCGAGAGCTGGAACGCGGCTGCGAGGCACTGGTCGAGGCGCTGGCGATCACCGCCGACGAGGATGGGCGCCCGGGCGCGCGCGCGGGTCATGAGGTGAGACGCCGCGAGGCGCGAGACGCGCCCGTTGGCGTCGTCGAAGGGGAGGATCTCGACGAGTCGCGCGAGAGCGAGGGAACCCCGCTGCGCCGCCGAGAGCTCCCGGCTGCTGTCGGCCGAGAGCCAATGGACGAGGCTCTCCAGCCTGGACCGAATGAACTCGACAGGAGCGGCCGGCGGCCCCCCGGCGCGTTCCCGGGGAACCGTGCGGAGCGCGGGCGGGTTGCCGGTCGCTTCCCCATACCAGGCCAAGAGACCGTCGAGGGACAACACAAAGGACTTCTCGCGCAAAGACTGAGCACGCCGAAGCCGTGTCACCGGTTCGGGGCCGACGCCGGTTCGCCGCGCTGCCTTGATCTCGTTCCATGAAAACGAGAAGCCGGCGAGCTCCAGGCTTCCCAGAAGCTGGGCATCCTGGACCTCCTCGGCGAGAGATCCCTCGTCAATGCCTCGCTCTCCAAGAAGGGTCCCAAGACGTCTTTCCTTGAGCGCGGCGCTCGGCGCGAGGCGAATGGGACGCACCACGAATCGATTCTACGCGGCGCGGCAGCCTTGCACTAGAATGGGGAGATGAAAGGGCTCGCGCTGGCACTCGTGGTCGTCACCGCGTCCCCGCTCCTTGGGGCGGAGGCCGCGAAGCCGAAAAAGCCGGCCTTGGAGGTTCGGTTCACACCCCGGTTCGGGTTCTCCCCCCTGAACGTGCTCTTCATCGCGGAGTTGAAGGGCGGAGCCGACGTCGAGGAGTTCTACTGCCCGGAGATCGAGTGGGACTGGGATGACGGCGGCAAGAGCGTCAAGGAATCGGACTGCCCACCCTACGAGGACGGCGTCACCCACATCGAGCGTCGCTTCAGTCAGGAGCACGGTTTCGTGCGGGCAGGCGTCTACGCGGTCAAGATCACGATGCGCCGCTCCAACCACCTGATCGCCAAGCAGACGGCCAACGTGACGGTCCGCCCCGGCCTCGGGGATCCCTCGAACAGTCCCTGAGAGCGGGCCTGTTCCATGGCCGGGACGCCGCTCTTGACAGACATATGGTACATATGTACCGTAGTACCATGCGAACGAAAACCACGCCTCGCAGACCCGCCCCGAAGGCTCGTAAAGCCGGCGCCCGCAGCTTGCTCGTGGAGCGGATTCAGACGGGCGTGCGCCTTGAAAAGCGCCTCCTCAAGGTCCTGAAGGCACTTGCGGAGCTCCACGACATCTCTCTCGGAGACCTCCTCGAGGGGATCGTCCTCCATGCCTTCGAAGGGAAAGCTCCCTTCGGAGAGAGCTCACTCCGGAAGATCGGGGAGCTAAAACGGGTTTACGGCCTGGACCTCGATGCCCGTGACAGCCACCGCCTTCGCGAGGCCGGGGATGTGGCCTAAGGGCTTGTCCCCAGCAGAGAACGCCGTCCTTCGCGGGTTCGAGGAGGGGCGCGGCCCAGGAGACGCGTTCCACCACGAGGATCACGTTCGAATGGGATGGCTGCACCTGCGGAGCTATCCGACCGCTGAGGCGCTCTCTCGATTCAGCGAGGGACTTCGGCGCCTCGCGCTGAGGGCCGGGAAGCCGAACCTCTATCACGAGACGGTCACCTGGGCCTACTTGCTCCTGATCAACGAACGCATGGAGCGCGGCGGGCGCGACGCGCCGTGGGAGGAGTTCGCGCGGCGGAACAGCGACCTTCTGACGTGGCAGCCGTCGGTTCTCGACGCTTACTACGATGCGGTGGTTCTGAACTCCGCGCTCGCCCGGGCGGTATTCGTCTTGCCCAGGAGAACGGCCTCCGGCTAGCCGCCGCTCGACATGCTCTCCAGGAACTCCTTGTTGGTCTTGGTCTTGGCGAGGCGCTCGATGAGAAGCTCCATCGCCTCGACGGGAGACAGGGCCGAAAGGACCTTGCGGAGAATCCAGGCGCGACTCAGCTCTTCCTTCGGGACGAGGATCTCGTCTTTGCGGGTGCCGCTGCGGTTGATGTCGATGGAGGGGAAGATGCGCTTGTCAGTGAGCTTGCGGTCCAGAACGATCTCGGCGTTGCCCGTCCCCTTGAACTCCTCGAAGATCACGTCGTCCATCCGAGATCCCGTTTCGACGAGAGCGGAGGCGATGATCGTGAGACTCCCTCCCTCCTCGACGTTCCGGGCGGCTCCGAAGAAGCGCTTCGGACGCTGCAAGGCATTGCTGTCGACGCCCCCCGAGAGCACCTTCCCCGACGGCGGCACGATGGTGTTGTAGGCCCGCGCAAGACGGGTGATGGAGTCGAGGAGGATCACGACGTCCTTCTTGTGTTCCACGAGACGCTTGGCCTTCTCCATGACCATCTCGGCCACCTGGACGTGGCGGTCGGCGGGTTCGTCGAACGTCGACGAGATCACCTCACCGTGAACCGACCGCTGCATGTCCGTCACCTCCTCGGGACGCTCGTCGATCAGCAACACGATGAGGACCACTTCGGGGTGGTTGGTCGTGATGGCGTTGGCGATCGCCTGGAGGAGCATCGTCTTTCCCGTGCGGGGCGCCGCGACGATCAAGGCCCGCTGCCCCTTGCCGAGGGGCGCCATGAGATCGAGGACACGGGTGGAGAGAGCCTCGGAAACCGTCTCGAGCTTGATGCGGTCCTGGGGATAGAGGGGTGTCAGGTTGTCGAAGAGGACCTTTTCCTTCGAACGGTCCGGAGGTTCGAAGTTGACGGCATCCACCTTGATGAGGGCAAAGTAGCGCTCGTCTTCCTTGGGAGGGCGGATCTGGCCGCTGATGGTGTCCCCGGTGCGAAGGTCGAACTTGCGGATCTGGGAGGGCGAAACGTAGATGTCGTCGGGGCCCGGGAGATAGCAGTACTCCGGGGCCCTCAGGAACCCGAAGCCGTCGGGGAGGATCTCGAGGACTCCCTCGGAGAAGATGAGCCCTTCCTTCTCGGCCTGGGCGCGGAGGATCTGGAAGACCAGCTCTTGCTTCTTCATGGCCGCGGCGCCCGGGATCTCGAGTCCCTTCGCCACCGCAGACAGCTTCTGGATCCCCATCTCCTTGAGAACGGCAAGGTCGAGACGCGGCGCCTCTGGCACCTCGGCCGGCGGCGTGGCGGCAGTCTCGGGCACGGGCTCAAGAGGCTGGGGCGCCGCCTCGGCAACTATGACGACGGGCTCCTCGGGCTCCGGCGTCGCACTCGAGGCATTCGCCGGGCTCTCTTCGCGCGGCCCGGGGGCGGCTCTCCGCGCCCGGCTGCGACGCGTAGAAGAAGCGGGCTGGGAAGGAGGGGACGGCTCTTCTTCGTTGGCCATGGCGTGTCTCGTCGGTGCGCGAGATGGGGGAAGAGCAGAACTAGGTGTTCGCTCGTCTGGATCGGATGAGTGGACGATAGTGGAATCGCCCCGCGGGTGTCAACTCCAGGTCCAGGGCGACGGCGTCAGCGAGCCGTGTTCGCCACCTTCAGCGCCTTCACGGTCGGCGGGAGCTCCGTCGCAGCCGCAACGTACCCAACCCCCCCGGGGTTCTTCGCGATGTAACCAATGACTTCCGCATCGGTCGCTTTGACGAGGGGCGGGAACTCCCTCGTCTCCAACATCCGCTTCCGCCAGTGATTCTGGACGGCCGGAAGAGGCATGCCAAGTATCTCCCGGGAGAAGGCCTCGCGGACCGGGGAGGTCATCGACTGATCTACCGGGTCTCCTGCGGGGCCGTGAGCCCAGGCGACGTTCCGGCTCATGAAGAGCTGAGCCAAGACGTCCTTCTTGATGCTCGTGGTGGGATTGGAGGCGTTCACGACGATCTTGTACGCGGCCTCCTGGGCCCACGCAGCGCCCGAGGCGAGAAGCATGACGAATGCGATGGCAGGTTTCAGGGGGATCCTCACGATTCCATGGTCTTGAGCGCCGGATCTACGATGAGACCGGCGCCCGTGGCTTTCTTCACGGCGTCCAGGGTCGTATCCGGGGCAATTTCCTTCAGAACGAGCCCTTCCTTGGCAACCTCGATCACGGCCATCTCCGTGACGATCAAGTTCACACAGCGGCGGCCGGTCAAAGGCAACGTACAGTGCTCGAGGATCTTCGGAGTCCCGTCTTTGGCGCAATGCTCCATGGTCACGACGACGCGCTTCGCACCCGAGACGAGGTCCATGGCGCCCCCCATCCCCTTGACCATTTTCCCCGGGATCATCCAGTTGGCCAGGTTTCCCTCGTGGTCGACCTGCAAGGCACCCAGGATCGTGAGATCGACGTGGCCGCCTCTCACCATCGCGAAGGAATCGGCGCTCGAGAAATAGGAGGTCCCGGGAAGCTCCGTCACGGTCTCCTTCCCCGCGTTGATGAGGTCCGGGTCCTCTTGGCCTGGCTCCGGGTAGGGTCCGACACCGAGCATCCCGTTCTCGGAATGAAGCACGATCGAAATCCCGTCCGGAACGTAGTTCGACGCCAGCGTCGGCATTCCGATCCCGAGGTTCACGTAGTACCCGTCCTTCATCTCCCGGGCCGCACGACGCACGATGCGTTCGCGCTTGGGATCGCTCTCGACTCCCCCGCCACCCTGGACCGTCCGCTTCTCGATCCTCTTCTCGTACCCACGTCCCTCAAAGATCCTATTGACGAAGATCCCTGGAGTGGTGACCGCGTCCGGGTCAATGGCGCCCGCGGGCACCAACTTCTCCACTTCGGCGATGGTGGTATGAGCGGCCATGGC
This sequence comes from Vicinamibacteria bacterium, assembly GCA_041493035.1. Taxonomy (GTDB): domain Bacteria; phylum Acidobacteriota; class Vicinamibacteria; order Fen-336; family Fen-336; genus JBGPYB01. The sequence goes on from JBGPYB010000003.1 coordinate 6,424, forward strand.
CATCATCGGCGCGAAATTCCGCGTCGTGCGGCGGAAGAGAAGGTTCCCGAGCGGATCCCCCTTCCAGGCTTTCACGAAAGCGTAGTCCGCTCTGAGCGCGGTCTCAAGAACGTGGGGCCGGCCGCCGAACCACCGCACTTCCTTCCCCTCGGCGATGACCGTGCCGTACCCCGTGGGCGTGAAGAAAGCGGGGACGCCGGCGCCTCCCGCGCGCATCCGTTCGGCGAACGTACCCTGCGGATTGAGCTCCACGTCGATTTCGCCCGCTAAGGCCATCTTCTCGAACACCTTGTTCTCGCCGACGTACGTCGAGATCATCTTGCGAACCTGCTTGTTCTGGAGGAGGACGGTAATGCCGAAGTCGTTGGTCCCCGCGTTGTTGCTGATCATGGTCAGGTTCTTCGAGCCCTTGTCACGAAGGGCCAGGAGGAGATTCTCGGGAATTCCACAGAGGCCAAACCCCGACACCATGATCGACGCGCCGTCGGGGATGTCGCTCACCGCGGTCGACGCGTCCTTGACGACCTTGTTCATCGGGCTGCTCCTCGAGGGGAGGATGATACCAGAGGCTAATGTCCGGCGCGGAGGGCGAGGGTCGAGCGACGAAGGCGGCGCTCGAGGGCCTTGAGCGCTCGCGCGATCTCGTCGCGATTCTGGGACAGGATCTCGCGCCAAAGGCTTCGCGGGCTGCGCGCGAGACGCGTCATGTCTTGGAACCCAGGGCCCGCGATGCGGCGATATCGGCGGGCGACGGGGTCGCAGTCGACCGCGGCCTGGATCGCCCACGAGGCAATCTGCGGAGCATGGCTCAAGAACGCCACGGATCGGTCATGCACCGATGCCGTCATCACAACGGGCCGCGCGCCTACGGCTCGGACGAGAGCCCGGACACGCTGGCTCGCGGCGCGCTCCGCAGGCATCATGACCCATGGACGACCATGAAACAGGTCCGCAGTCGAAGCGCCAAAGCCCGAAGCCTCGGTCCCCGCCATCGGGTGGCCGCCGACGAAGCGGCGAAGACCCAGGCGACGCGCCTCGCGGCAGATGGCGCCCTTGACGCTTCCGACGTCGGTGACGACCGCTGCCGTTCCGAGGGCGGCCAGGCGCTCAAGCAGCCGGAGGTTGGCCTGGGGTGGAGCCGCCAGGACCACGATGTCGGCCTCGCGCGCCGCCCTTTCGAGCCGGAGGATACCGGCTTCGATGGCGCCGGCCTCCCGTGCCTTCCGAAGAACCGACGGTTTGTCGACACCCAGGACGCGCCAACCCCGACGACTCAAGGCCCGGGCCAGGGATCCCCCGACCAGCCCGAGCCCGACGATCGCCACCGTGGGCCGGCTCTTCATGCCTCCACCAGGACGCGCTCCAGAATCTCGGGCTCGCGCTTCTCCATCAGCCGGGCGGCTCCGGCCACGAGCATGGCGTAGACGCAGGCAGCGCCCGCCAGCCCCAGCGGAAGCGTGGCGGCCCAGAGCCACGGACGACCCAGAAGAGCCGGGAGCCACGCGAGAAAGGCGAACGGGCTGGAGAGGACGAGTGCGAGGACGAGGAGCATCAGGCTGACGGCTGCCGCCCCGAGCCCCCGACCTCGGGCCGCGGCGCGACCGTAGGGATTTGCGGCCGCTCCGGGCACGGCCATCGGAAAGAGAATCGACATGTAGTTGTCGACCCCCGCGGAGAGCATGAGCGTGAGCACGGCGATGGTCGCGGCAGCAGGAACGTAGGTGGGCGGAGCCAGGAAAACCGTGGCCAGAGCCAGCGTAAGCAGGCTCGGAAGCCGGAAAGTCAGAGCCGCGAGGTTCTTGCCGACGAGAACGCGCCAACGATCCACTGGGAAGAGAAGGAGAAGTGCTATCCCGCGGCGTTCCATGCCGAGGGCATTTGACCCGAAGGTGGACACGCCCACAAAGGATGCGAGGAGCAGGACCGGCGTCCCTGAGGCGAGAGACGGTCCGCCACGGGAGAGAAAGAACAGAACGACGATCGATCCCGCGAGGCCCATGACCAGCACGGCCCGCAGGCCTGGATCGCGCCACGCCAGACGAAGGTCCTTCTCGACGAGCGCCCCGAGAGCGCCCGGCAACGCCATGCGCGACGGACGCCGTGAGCGGACGGCGCCCCCGCCCATCGCGATGTGGCCCCGCTGGATGCCCTGTACGAGCCCCGCCGAGGCTGCCATCGCTCCACCGATCGCGGCCGTCGCCAGGAGACCGTAGGCCACCGCTGGCACGGCCTGACCGCGACCGGCGTGTATCGCCGCCCGCACTCCCCAAGCATACGGAGAGGCCATGAAGACATCCCTTGCCGACAACGCGTGGGCCACAGTCGCCAACCCGCCCGGGCCACTCGTCAAGAGCAGAAGGGGAGCGAGGCTCAGGAGAAGCCCGGCAGCGAGGCCAAGGAAGAGAAGGATGTCGTGGAGGCGCCTCTGGCGGGAGAGGCCGTGGAGAAGTAGCCCCGCGACCTGAGCGCAGGCGAGGATCAGGACGAACGTCAGGGCGACCCCGAGCAGGGCTGCGGGAAAGCGAATGGCGTTTACTCCGGCAACCGCCGCCGCCGCCGCAACCAGGATCGGCGCCTCGGCGAGGGCGGCAGGCTGGGCCAGGTTGGCCACCAGGGACGAGACGGCCAGGGTCGACAGCGGAATCGGGAAGTGCATGAGCCGCGAGACGTCCGCGGCCTCCGAGAGGACGACCCCCGCCAGCAGTGGCGATGCCGCCCAGAAGAGGCCGATCCCCGTGGCGGCTGCCGAAGCCATGGGCAGCACCAACTCGGGCTCGGTCCCCTCGAGTCCGCGGAAGACGCCGAAGACGATCATGCTGCCGAGGGCCGAGAAGACGAGAGCGCCGGGAACGAAGAAGAGGAGGCCGAAGGCCCGCTCCCGAGCGCCGAGCAGTCGCCGCAGGTCCATGCGCCAGCGGCACGCGACGAGAGCGATCAGCCGATCCATGTAAGATCCTGTCGGCGGACGTCGGCGTCCACGAGCTTGAGGAAAACGTCCTCGAGGCTCGCGTCCTGTCCCACCGCTCGCTGTGCGCGGATCTCATCAAGAGAACCCTGAGCCACGATGTGGCCGCGGTCGATGATCGCGACCTCGTCGCAAAGGCGCTCCACGACGTCCAGGACGTGAGTGGTGAAGAACAGCGTCACGCCCTTCTGGGCCATCCGCCTTAGCAGGTCCGTCACGATCCGTCCCGAGATCGGGTCGATGCCGTTCAAAGGCTCATCGAGGAAGACGACCCGCGGATTGTGGATGAGCGCCGCTGCCAACGCGACCTTCTTCTTCATCCCCTGGGAGTAGTCGAGGAGAAGGGTCCCGCGATCTTCGGCGAGCGACAGGAACTCGAGCAGCTCATCGGTGCGACGACGCGTTTCCGCCGCCGACAGCCCGTACATGCGGCCGGCGAAGTGGAGGTACTCCTCGCCGGTCAGACGCTCGTAGAGCGGCAGTTCCTCGGGAAGCACTCCGATGATCTTCTTGATCTCCAGAAGGTTGCCGCTGATGGGGTGCCCCTCGATGGACGCATCCCCCGACGTCGGACGCAGGAGCCCCGTGAGCATCTTGATGGTCGTGCTCTTCCCCGCGCCGTTCGGTCCAAGGAATCCAAAGAAGCGTCCGCGGGCGATGCGAAACGAGAGGGAGTCGACGGCGGTCTTCTGTCGGAAGACCTTGGTCAGGCCCGACACGACGATCGCATGTGACGCCTCGTCCATCTACCTACGCCCCCCCGAGCCGACCGTCGGCGCCAGGGGAATCGTGCGACCGAGGACGGGGGCAATGACCCTCAACTCTCCCATCAGGGACTCGAACTGATGCGGATAGAGGCTCTGGGCACCGTCGGAGAGTGCCTTCTCAGGGTTGTCATGGACCTCGATGAGCAGCCCGTCGGCTCCGGCAGCGATCGCCGCGCGGGCCATCGGCGTCACCTTGTCGCGCCGCCCCGTGCCGTGGCTCGGATCCACGATGATCGGCAGGTGGCTGAGCTTCTTCACGACGGGAATCGCCGAGATGTCCAGGGTGTTTCGTGTGGCGTTCTCGAAGGTCCGGATCCCTCGTTCGCAGAGAACTACCTGGCTGTTGCCTCCCGCCAGGATGTACTCGGCCGAGAGGAGCCACTCTTCGATGGTGGCCGAGAGGCCTCGCTTCAGAAGCACCGGCCGTCGCACTCGGCCCAGCTCCTTCAGGAGGTCGAAGTTCTGCATGTTGCGCGCACCCACCTGAAGGCAGTCCACGTAGCTGAGCATCATTTCGAGGGTCCGAACGTCCATGATCTCGCTGACCACGGCCAGGCCGGAAGCGTTGGCCTCGTCGCGCATCCAACGGAGCCCCTCCTCACCGTGCCCCTGGAAGGAATAGGGTGACGTCCGCGGCTTGAAGGCGCCTCCGCGGAGGACGCGCGCCCCGGCCGCGCGGACGGAGCGGGCCACGGTCCCGAGCTGTTCGCGGCTTTCCACGGAGCACGGCCCCGCCATGACGATCACCTCGGCCCCGCCCACCGGAACCCCGGCGATGTCGACGACGGTATCCTCTGCTTTGAACGTGCGGCCCACGAGCTTGTACGGCTCGGATATTTTCACCACCTCGCGGACACCGGGAATCAACTCTAGAACCCCGGGATCCACGACCTGACGCGGAACGCCCACGGCCCCAAGAACCGTGTGGCTCACCCCGGTGGAGCGGTGGACGTCATATCCGACCCCCACCAGGGTTTCGATCACCTTCTGGACCTGTTCCTCGGTGGCTGTGTGCTCCATCACGATGACCATGGCTACCCCTGCTCCTTGTTCTCAGAACCCTCTTCATCTGCCGCGAGGCGCTCCAGCCGCCGGCTCTCGTCGATGACGCGCTCGAAGACCCGCCTGACGGCCAGAGAGTCGAGAGGCCCCGGGTTCTCGCGCATGACGCGCTCCAGGATGGTCTGCTCCCGTTCCGGCGAGTAGACGGGCAGGCCAAGGAGCCGCTTCACTCGCCCGATCTCGACGGCACACGCCGATCGGCTGTTGAGCAGGCGCATGAGCTGGTTGTCGATGGCATCGATGCGCCGGCGCCACTCGTCGATCTCCTTCAGAGCGCGCTCTTCAGCCATCGGACCTGCCCTCCCACGTCGCCGTCCGGGTGCTCTTCGATGAAGCGCACGAGGGCGCTCCCCACCACGACTCCGTCGGCCACGGCCGCCGCGGCCGCCACTTGCTCCGGTGTCGAGATGCCGAAACCGACTGCCACGGGAATGTCGGCCATCGCCTTCAGGCGACCGATCAGCGGGCCGGCGTCGGCCGAAAGACGCCCCTGCTCACCCGTCACACCGGTGCGACTCACGGCGTAGACGAATCCCCGGGACGCGGCGGCGACGCGGCGCAGCCGTTCGTCGGGGCTCGTCGGCGCGGCGAGGAATACCGTGTCGAGATCAGCGGCGCGTGCGGTGGATAGCCATCCGCCCGCCTCTTCGGGCGGCAGATCCGTGATCAGTATCCCGTCGGCTCCAGCGTCACGGGCCTCGCGGGCGACCCTCTCGAGACCGTAGCGAAACAATGGATTCATGTAGCTGAAGAGAAGGAGCGGGACCTGGCTCCGGCGCCGGATCCGCCGCACCAGCTCCAGCACTCCGCCGAGGCTTGTCCTCGACCGTAGCGCTCGTTCGCTGGCACGCTGAATCACGGGCCCGTCGGCCAGCGGGTCGGAGAACGGCACGCCCAGTTCGAGGACATCGACACCCGCGTGGTCCAACTCGACGGCGATCTCCTCCGTTCGGTCGAGGCTCGGGTCTCCCGCCGTCACGAAGCCGACGAAGGCCTTCTGGCGCTTCTGCCGCAGGGCGAGAAATCGGTCCGAGATCCGCGTCATCCCAAGATCCCGAGGTCCTTGTCGCCACGCCCGCTGAGGTTCAGGAGGATCCGCTTGCCGCGGAGGGCGGCAGCCTCTCGCAGCACCCACGCCACCGCATGGGCCGATTCCAGCGCCGGAATGATCCCTTCCGTCTCCGCGAGCAGATGGAAGGCTGCCAGCGCGTCCTCGTCTCCGACGGAGGCGTACTGCACGCGCTTCTGGTCGTGGAGCCAGGCGTGCTCCGGACCCACCGCGGGATAGTCAAGGCCCGCGGAGACGGAATGGGTCGGCAGCACGTTCCCCGCTTCGTCTTGGAGCAAGTAGGTCTTCGTACCGTGGAGGATGCCGATCCGGTTGTCATCTCCCTCGTCCCGGCCCGTCAGGAAGCGCGCCGCATGGTCCCCGGGCCTCGCGGAGCGCCCTCCCGCCTCGACACCGACCATTGCGACGGGGTCTTCCAGGAACGCGTGGAAAAGGCCGATGGAATTGGAGCCGCCGCCGACGCAGGCCACGAGGAGATCCGGGAGGGCCCCTGTGGCCCCGAGAAACTGGCGTCGCGCTTCAATACCGATGGTGGCCTGGAAATCGCGAACCATCATCGGATACGGGTGCGCGCCGAGCGCCGATCCCAGAAGGTAGTGGGTCGTCCGCACGTTCGTGACCCAGTCGCGCATCGCTTCGTTGATGGCGTCCTTGAGGGTCCGTGCCCCCGAAAGAACGCCGCGCACTTCTGCGCCCAGGAGGCGCATGCGGCGCACGTTGGGCTCCTGGCGGGCCATGTCCTCGGTCCCCATGTAAACCACGCATTCGAGACCCATGAGGGCGCAGACGGTAGCGCTCGCCACGCCGTGCTGGCCGGCACCCGTCTCGGCCACGACCCGGCGTTTCCCCATTCTCTTGACGAGCAGGGCCTGACCCAGGGCGTTGTTGATCTTGTGCGCGCCCGTGTGGCAGAGGTCCTCGCGCTTCAGATGCACCTGGCAACCGGCCCTCTCCGAGAGCCGGGCGGCATACGTGAGAGGCGTCGGTCGTCCGACGTAGTCGCGAAGAAGCGTCCGAAGCTCTTGCTGAAATGAGGGATCCTGACGGGCGACGCCGTAGGCCTCCTCCAGCTCGCGGAGGGGCTCCATGAGGGTCTCGGGGACGTAGCGTCCCCCGTAGGGACCGAAGTGCCCGGCCGCGTCCGGCAGTGTCACGACGCTCGCCTCGCGGCTTCGATGAACGCTCTCACTCGGCCTTCATCCTTTCGCCCCGGGGCCGACTCGACGCCGCTCGAAACGTCCACACCGTCGGGGCGCACCGCGCGAACCGCCGCCGCAACATTCTCCGGATCGAGACCGCCCGCGAGCACCAGGAAGGAGACCCGCTTCCGCACCTCTTGGACCAGGCGCCAGTCGAACGTGCGGCCGGTCCCACCAGTCGATCCATCCGACCGCGTGTCGAGAAGGATGCCCGCGACCCGCCCTTCGTAACGCAGGGCGTCGGCGGCGACAAAATCCGGCCCCACTCCTACGGCCTTCCAGCAGCGGCGCGGAAGGTTGACCAACGACTCCGGGGCTTCCGTGCCATAAAGCTGGAGGATGTCCAGCTCCGCTTCGTCGGCAATCTGAGACAGCTCTTCCGGCCGGGGATCCACAAAGACACCGACCCGCACGATGGAGGCAGGGAGTCCCGCCGCAATGATGCGGGCCTTCTTCGGATCGATCGCTCGGGGGCTCCTGTTCCAGAACACGAAGCCCACGGCGTCGGCTCCCGCCTCAGCGGCCGCCAACGCGTCGCTCGAACGAGTGATCCCGCAGATCTTCACGAAGAGCCTGCTACGCGACATCGGGGCCTGTGTCGTCGGGGGCTGCGGCGCTGATGAGGCGCTCGAGAGCCGCGCCGGGGTCGGTGGCCAGCATGAGGTGCTCGCCCACGAGGACAGCGGCGAAGCCGGCGTTCCGAAGGCGCCGGACATCGGCGCCGCTGGTGATGCCGCTTTCGGCCACCGCAACGACGTCGTCGGGAATCGAGTCGGCCAGGCGGTAGGACACGTCGAGGGACACCTGCAAGGTTCTCAGGTCCCGGTTGTTCACACCCACGAGACGTGCTCCCGCCCCGAGAGCGCGAGACAGTTCCTCTTCGTCGTGGACCTCCACGAGTGCGTCAAGGCTGGTCTCCACCGCAGCGGCGAGCAGCGTCTTCAACTCGGCATCGGAGAGAGCGGCTACGATGAGGAGGATGGCGTCGGCCCCCGCGATCCACGACTCCCAGATCTGATAAGGGTCGATGATGAAGTCCTTCCGGAGCGACGGGAGGAGCGTCGCCGACCGCGCCTGCTGGAGATCGTCGAGGTTTCCCCCGAAGTACTCCTCCTCGGTCAGGATCGACAGGGCCGCGCCCCCGCCGATCTCGTAGGCTTGCGCCACCAGTACGGGATGGAGGTCCGAGCGGATGGGGCCTCGCGACGGCGAGCGCCGCTTGAACTCGGCGATGACGTTGACGCGGTCGGGCCGCGCGATGGCGGTGGCGAAATTCCTCCGGCCACCAGGCGTCGGCGAGTTCGAGAGGATGCGGTCGAGGGGAAGCTCTTTGCGGCGTTCGTGAACCCGCGCCCGAGTGCGCGCGACGATCTCTCCCAGGATGCTGACGGACCCGCTCATGTCTGACTCACCTCAATAACGCGGCTAAGAAGACGGGCGGCCCGGCCATCGTCGATGGCTTCGGCCGACTCCCGCGCTCCCTCCCGCAAACCCGATGCACGTCCCGCCACGACCAAGGCCGCGGCGGCGTTGAGCACAACCACGTCTCGACAGGGCCCGCCCGTGCCCCCGAGGACCTCTCGAGCCATCGCGGCGCTCTGGGCAACCGTCGCGCAACGTAGAGCCTCGATGTTCGCCAGCGGAAGCCCTGCGTCTTCGGGAGACATCGTGAAGAGGCGGATCTCCCCGTTCTCGAAGGCCGCAACCGAAGTCGGCCCCGCGATGGAGACTTCATCCAGCCCTGACCCGTGCACGACCCACGCCCTCCGCGTGCCGAGACGACCGAGGCAGGCCGCCACGAAACGAAGCAACTCGGATCGTGGAACCCCCACCACCTGCGCCTCGGGGTGCGCGGGGTTGGTGAGAGGTCCCAGGAGGTTAAAGGCGCTGCGAGCGCCCAGTTCCTTCCGGGGAAGGGCGGCATGTCGCGTCGACGCGTGGAAGGCTGGGGCGAAGAGAAACGCCCATCCGACTTCATCGAAGGAGCGCTGCGTCGTGGCGACGGAGGTATCGATGCGCGCGCCCAGGGCCTCGAGCACGTCCGCGCTGCCGCACCCACCCGACGACGACCGGTTGCCATGCTTGGCCACCGGGACGCCGCACGCAGCCACGACCAGGGATGCCACCGTCGATATGTTGAACGTGCCGGCGCCGTCGCCGCCCGTGCCGCAGGTGTCGATCGCTCCCGGCGCCGCGAGGGATACCGCCCGGGCCCGCATCGTCCGAGCGAAACCGACGATTTCGTCCTCGGTCTCGCCACGCGCGGCGAGGGCCGCGAGGAGCCCGCCGATCTGCGCCGGCGTCGCCTGACCGTCCATGAGAGTCGACATGGCCCGGCCCGCATCGCTCTCGGTGAGCCGTTCCCCCTTCATCACCTTTGCGAGGGCGTCCTTCATCGTCGGTCCAGGAAGTTGCGGAGCAGATCTTTCCCGGTGGAGGTCAAGATGCTCTCGGGGTGGAACTGGACGCCTTCCAAGGGGTGGCTGCGATGTCGCAGGCCCATGACAATCCCGTCGTCGGTCCAGGCCGAGACCTCGAGACAGTCGGGGACCGATTCCTTCGCGACGATCAAGGAGTGATACCGCGTGGCCGTGAACGGGTCCGGCAAGCCGGCGAAGACGGTGCGACCGTCGTGACGCACCTCGGAACTCTTCCCGTGCATGAGCTTTGGGGCCCGCACGACGCGCCCGCCGAAGGCCTGACCGAGGGCTTGATGACCGAGGCAGACGCCCAGGAGCGGCACGCGACCCGCCGCGCGGCGGACCAGCTCGAGCGTAATCCCCGATTGGTCCGGGGTGCCCGGCCCGGGCGAAATGACGATCCGGTCGGGGCGCGTCGCCATCGCCTCATCGACGCTCATCTCGTCGTTCCGAATCACTCGCATCTCCGCTCCCAGCTCACCGAGATACTGGTAGAGGTTGTATGTGAAGGAGTCGTAGTTGTCGACGAGGAGGATCACGCGAGCCTCTGGGCGAGGCCCAAGGCCTCGATCATCGCGCCCGCTTTCGCCTCGGTCTCACGAGTCTCCGCCGCGGGATCCGAATCGGCCACGATGCCGGCGCCCGCTTGCAGAGTCGCGCGGCCCTGACCCAGCAAGAGGGTTCGGATGGCGATGCAGAAATCGACGTTGCCGCGGAGGTCCAGGTATCCGAGTGCCCCGCCATAGAGGCCGCGCCGGGCCGGCTCCAGCTCGTCGATGATCTCCATGGCGCGGATCTTCGGGGCTCCCGAGAGCGTCCCGGCCGGGAAGGTGGCGGCCACGGCGTCGAGCGCGTCCTTGCCGGGGGCCAGCTCCCCGAGGACCGAGCTCACCAGATGGAGAACGTGGCTGTATTTCTCCACCTTCATGAACTCCGGCACGGTGATGCTGCCGAAGCGGCAGACGCGGCCCAGGTCGTTCCGGCCCAAGTCGACGAGCATCAGATGCTCGGCTCTCTCCTTGTCGTCGGCCAACAGCTCCCGAGAGAGACGTTCGTCCTCTTCCTCGCTGCGCCCGCGCGGACGCGTTCCCGCGATGGGACGCACCTCGGCCCGACCTCCCTCGACGCGGACCAGCATCTCGGGGGATGCGCCGGCCACGGCCGATTCACCGTCCTTGAGGAAGTACATGTAGGGCGACGGGTTCACCATCCGGAGCGCACGGTAGACGGTGAACGGGGGAAGCGGGCAGGGAAGGGAGTGCTGCCGCGAGAGCACCACCTGGAAGATGTCGCCGGCGGCGATGAACTCCTTCGCCTTGAGGACGGCCTCCTGATACCACGCACCGTCGCCCAAGCCGCCGTCCTCGGCCATCGCTGCCGGGGCTACCGCTCCCAAACGAGATGCAGACGGCGGGGCCGGTTTCCGAAGGTCGTCTTCGAGCGCGTCGAGAGTCGCCTGGGCAGCGTCGAAGGAAGCTCGACTCCCTGGCTCGGCATCGGCGATCAGGACGATTCGCTGAAGGACGTGATCGAAGGCCACCAGGGAGCGATAGAAGGAGAACGAGGCCAGGAGCCCGTCCCCCACGGGATGACGATCCGGGATCCGCTCGAAGAGGCGCACCGCGTCGTAGGTGAGGTAGCCCACGGCGCCGCCCGTGAACCGCGGGAGGCCGGGGACCTCGGCCGCCGATGCCCCGAGGCGTCCTCGGAGCACGGGCAGGAGGCCTTCCTCCCGCACGCGGCTTCCTCGCTCGTCGCGTTCGATGACCTTTCCGTTCCGCACTTCGACGGTCGCTTCGGGACCGCGGCCCAGGAAGGAGTAACGCGCGATCCGCTCGCCGCCGATGATGCTCTCCAGCAAGAAGGCGCGATCCGACCGCCCCTCGATCGCCAGGAACGCCGACACAGGAGTCAGCAGATCTCCCGGAATCTCACGGTAGACCGGGACGAGGCCGCCTCCTGCCGAGAGTCGATCGTAGTGCTCGAAAGAGAGGGATTTCACCTTTCGGTTCTCCGCCGCCGGAGCACGTCGAGAGCGCGTTCCATGGGGACGCCACGTTGCGCCAGGCCGACGAGAAGGTGGAAGAGGAGGTCCGCGGTCTCCTCGGCCAGTCGTTCGTCGGTCTCGCCCTTGGCCGCGAGAATGACCTCCGTGGACTCCTCACCGATCTTCTTGAGCGTGTGATCGAGCCCTTTGGCGAACAGACGGGCGGTGTAGGAGCCTTCGCCACCAGTGCGCCCGCGCTCGGCAATCACTCGGCCGACCTCGGCGAGGATTCCGGCGGCCGTGGTCGTCCCATCGCCGAAGCAGGTGCGGGTCCCCGTGTGACAAATGGGACCGTCGGGTTCGACGGTCATCAGGACCGTGTCGCGGTCGCAGTCGGCATGCATCGCGTGGACGTACAGACGATTCCCCGAGGTTTCTCCCTTCTGCCAGAGAGCGCCACGGCTGCGGCTCCAGAAGTGAGCCAGCCTCGTCTCCGCCGTCCGCTCGAGAGCCTCGGCGGTGGCGTAGGCGACCATCAGGACGTCCCCGCTCACGCGGTCCTGGGCAACGACGGGGAGGAGTCCCCTCTCGTCAAACTTGAGACCAACGGGGACCGTCAGCGCCGGCGCGCCGTCAGACAAGGCGCACCTCCACACCCGCCTCGTGGAGGCGGGCCTTCGCCTCGGGAATCCGGATCTCGCCGAAGTGGAAGAGCGACGCGGCCAGAGCGGCGCTCGCGGCTCCTTTGGTGAGGACCTCGGCCATGTGATCGATGCTTCCGCACCCCCCGGAGGCCACGACCGGCACCGACACGGCGTCAGTCACCGCGCGCGTCAGCGCCACGTCGAAGCCGTCCTTGGTGCCGTCGCGGTCCATGCTGGTGAGAAGGATTTCTCCCGCCCCGCGTTCGGCCCCTTCCCGCGCCCAAACCACGGCGTCCCTCCCAGTAGCGGTCCGCCCACCATGGACGAAGACCTCCCAGCTCTCGGGCTCCGCGCGTCGGGCGTCGATGGCGAGAACCACGGCCTGGGCACCGAAGCGCCTCGCGAGGCGATCCAGAAGAGACGGGTCGGCCACGGCAGCGGTATTGACGGCGACTTTGTCGGCGCCGGCGCGCAGCAGCGCGTCGGCATCTTCGACGGAGCGCACACCACCGCCCACGGTGAACGGCAGGAAGACCGCGTCCGCTACGCGCCTCACCATGTCGAGGACGATGGGGCGTGCGTCGGACGAGGCCGTGATGTCGAGGAAGACCAGCTCGTCGGCCCCCTCGGCGTCGTAGCGCACCGCGCACTCCACGGGATCCCCGGCGTCGCGTAGGGAGACGAACTTCACGCCCTTGACCACGCGACCGCGGTCCACGTCGAGACACGGAATGAGACGCTTGGCCAGCATCAGTGCTTCTTCGCCCTGGAGAACGTGTGGTTGGCGTGCTCGCGCACGTCCTCGTCAGCGTGACTCAAGAGGGCCTTTCGCATGTCCTGGGGAAGCTTGCGGTTCGTGGCGAGGCTCACCAGGATCTCCCGTCGCGTCTCCCGGCCGAGGTCACGCAGGACATCCTCGGGCGTGTTGGGGTGGGAGGCGAGCCACGCCAGGAGCGCGGCCGCGTCCTTTGGCATTCCGGCGTCGCGGATCCCGGCCACGGTTTCACGAATGTCCTTCTCGGCAAGGACGTCATCGTAGACAACCGTTGCGGCGCCCCCCGGTTTCTCGAGGGCGCGCCGCACGGCCTGGCGGTCCACGCCCTTACCGATCCGCAGCATCGTCACCGTGCGTGCCTCCGAGTGCGGCCTGGGCTTCAGCCATCGTAAACCGCTCTTCGTAGAGAGCCTTCCCCACGATCACCTCGTCGACTCCGAGAGGGGCCAGGTCCCGGAGCCGGACCAGGTCCTCACGCGTCGAGACGCCGCCCCCGGCGGTGATGCGAAGGCCGCACGAGCGGGCGAGCTGCTCGATCGCCTCGATGTTCGGGCCGACCAGCGTTCCGTCGCGCACCACGTCGGTGTACTGGATGCGCGGGACGCCCCAGGACTTCACCCGCTCGGCGAGATCGAGGGCGCCCATGGTCGTGATCTCGCGCCAGCCGGCCACGGCCACCATGCCGTTCTTCGCATCGAGAGCGACAGCCACGGCTTCGGGCCAGAGTCGCACGGCCTGCTGTACGACACCGGGGTCCGCCACGGCGGCAGTCCCGAAGATCACGCGGTTGGCGCCTCGGTCGCGGTACCGCATGGCGTTCTCCAGAATCCGCAGGCCGCCGCCCACCTCCACGGGGATCTTCACGGCGTCGATGACGGCTGCCACCGCGTCGAACTGCGGGTTCGCCGAGATGGCCGCGTCCAGGTCCACGACATGGAGGCGGCGCGCGCCCGCCGCCTCCCAACGTCGTCCGGCCTCGGCTGGATCGCTGCCGTAGACGGTCTCGTTCTCCAGTTGCCCCTGGCGCAGGCGCACGACGCGGCCGCCGCGGAGGTCGATGGCCGGGACGACGATCATGGCTGGACTTCCGCGGCCGGTGCGGCCTCGCGCCGCGCTCCTTTGGAGAGAGGATCGGAGGCGACGCTCGCCACCCAGTTCGCGATCATCCGGAGGCCCACGTGCTGGCTCTTCTCCGGATGGAACTGGACTCCCAGAATGTTTGCAGCTCCGACGACGGCGGGAAGGTCGCGGCCATAGTCCGTGGAGGCGATCGTGACGTCCGCGGGAGCGTCGCAGTAGTAGGAATGGACGAAGTACACATGAGCCCCGTCCTCGACCCCATCGAGAAGCGGGTGAGAGCGATCGCGGCGTAGACGGTTCCAGCCCATGTGGGGTACCGGCAGCGTTCCCGGGATGCGACGCACTCGGCCGGGGAGAAGGCCGAGGCCCTCGTGATCGCCGTGCTCTTCGCTCCCCTCGAACAGAAGCTGCATGCCGATGCAGATTCCGAGGAGAGGCTTGCCGGTGGACGCCGCCTCCCGGAGCACGGGCACGAGGCCGCGGCTCCGGACCTCCTCCATCGTCGCGCCGAAGGCTCCGTCGCCGGGGAGGACGAGAGCGTTGGCGGCCCTGAGGGCCGCGGGGTCGCCGGTGAGAACGGTCTCGACTCCGGCGTAGCGGAAGCCCTTCGTGAGGCTGCCGAGGTTGCCGAGACCGTAGTCGACGATGGCGATCACAGGCTCCCCTTCGTGCTTGGAACGTCCTTCACACGCGGATCCCTGGCGACGGCCATCGAAAGGGCGCGGGCGCTGGACTTGAACAGGGTCTCGGCGATGTGGTGGGCGTTTCGGCCGCGCACGAGATCGATGTGGATGTTGAGACGGCCGTGATCCGCGAGGGCCCAGAAGAAGTCCTCGAACAGCTCCGTCGGCATCGTCCCGACCTGTCGCGCCTTGAAGGGGACGTCGTAGTGGAGATAGGGACGCCCCGAGAGATCGATCACGCACCGGGACAGGGCCTCGTCGAGAGGGACGTATGCGTGTCCGAAGCGAACGATGCCCTTCTTGTCGCCGAGGGCCTTCAGCAAGGCCTGGCCGAAGACGATTCCCACGTCCTCCACGCTGTGGTGGGCGTCCACGTGGAGGTCGCCCTTGCACCGGAGATCCAGGTCGAAGCGCGCGTGGGTCGCGAGCGCCGTGAGCATGTGGTCGAAGAAGCCGATCCCCGTCTGGATCTTTGAGCGCCCTTCGCCGTCCAGGTCGAGGGAAAGGTGAATCTCCGTCTCGCGGGTCTTGCGATCGATCGAAGCGTTGCGGCGCACCGGCGTCTGCCTCACAAAGGCCTCCCAAGGGCGTTCTCGGCGAGCGCCTCTTGGAGGGCACCGAGGAATGTCTCGTTCTCGGATTCCGACCCGACGCTCACACGAAGGCAGCGAGAGAGGCGAGGATAGGAGGTCACGTCGCGGACGAGAACACCACGACTTAAGAGAGCCTCGAAAATGCGTTTCGGCTCGGCCTCGAGGAACTCGATCAGAAAGAAATTGGCCCGCGACGGATAGACCCTGACTCCGGGTACCTCGCGAAGCCGCGCCGTCAAAGCCTCGCGAGCTTGGATGAGCCGGCGCACAGTGTCGCGAAGGCTCTCCCACTCTTCGATGGCCGCCCTGGCCGCCAGCTCCGAGAAGAAGTTGAGGTTGTAAGGGAGGCGTGCCTTGTTGACCTCGCGGACAAGGTCGGGGGACGCAAGGAGGTATCCGACGCGCCCTCCGGCCAGGCCCATGGCCTTCGAGAAGGTGCGGAGGACGACGAGGTTCGAACAGGTGGCCAGAAGGGGGACGACCGTTTCTCCCGAGAACTCGTGATAGGCCTCGTCCACAATGACGAGGCCGTCAGATTCCCGGCAGAGCCTCTCGACGGCGGCGGCGGGATAGAGGCTACCCGTCGGGTTGTTCGGGGAGCAGACGATGGTCACCGGCGCTTCGGCTTCGCGGCGTGCCGCGGCCAGGGCCTCAGTGTCGTATTCCAGCTCGGGTCCAACGCCCACGCGGATGACTTCGCCGCCGAGGATGCGGGTCAAGAGCGCGTACAGCGTGAAGGTTGGTTCCGGAATGACGACCCGCGTCCCCGGACCCACCGTGATGAGGAGCAGGGCTTCGATCAACTCGTTGGAGCCGTTCCCAGCCAGAACTCCGTCCTCTCTCCAGCCGGAGAAGCGCGCGAGCGCCGCAATCAGCTCGCGAGGATCGAACTCCGGATAGCGAGACCACGGACGCCGCATGGCCTGCTCCACCACCCGGCGCTTGATGGCTTCGGGGAGATCGTACGGGTTCTCGTTCTGGTTGATCTTCACGGCAGCATTCCGCGCCGCGAGCGTGTAGGCCGCCACGCCCCTCACCGATGGCTTCACGTGGCGGAGAACGTCGTCCTTGACGATCACCCCGCCCTCCCCGCGCCCCGCCGGACACGGCGATCACCGGTCACGAACCGAGTCACGACGCTCTCAGCGTGGCCGACGAACCCCTCGGCTCGTGCCACGGCCACTATTCCATCGGCCACAAGGCGAAGACTGTTCTTCGTCATCGTCACGACGCTCTGTCGCCGCTGGAAGTCCCGCACCGAGAGAGGCGAGGCGTACCGCGCCGCGCCGCCCGTCGGCAGTACGTGGTTCGGGCCGATGCCGTAGTCCCCCACCGCGACCGGCGCGTGTCTTCCCACGAAGACCGCCCCCGCCACGATCCGCTTGGCTACGGTGCCGGATCGTCGCGTCATGACCTCGGCGTGTTCCGGCGCGAGGGCGTTCACCGCCGCGATCCCTTGCTCAAGGTCCTTCGCCAGAACGATAGCGCCGTTTCGATCCAGCGCACGCCGCGCCGCCGCGACGTTCGCCACTGACGGAAGCCCCGCCTCGACCCGGCGCCGGACCTCGGCGGCCAGCGTCGCCGAGGGTGTGACGAGAACGACCGTCTCGTCCCCGCTCCCGTGCTCGGCCTGCGCCAGAAGGTCGGCGGCCACCCAACCCGCGTCGGCCGAGTCGTCAGCGAGGACCACCACCTCGCTCGGCCCGGCGTCATGGTCGATCTCGACGGCGCCACGCACCTGGCGTTTCGCCGCGGCAACGTAGGCATTCCCGGGGCCGACGATCTTCGCCACCTTCGAGACGCTCTCGGTGCCGTACGCGAGTGCCGCCACAGCCTGCGCCCCGCCGATCCGAAAGACCGAGGTCTCCACGCCGGCGATGACGAGAGCGGCGGCGACGGCGGGGTTCGCTTCGAGCGCGCGGGGTGGCGTGACCACGATGATCCTCGGAACGCCGGCGATTCGGGCCGGGATCGCGTTCATGAGGACCGACGAGGGATAGGCACCCGCCCCTCCCGGCACGTAGAGCCCTACGGCATCGAGAGGCGCGACCCGTTCCTCGAGGCTCCCTCCCCCGGGGAGCGGTAAACGGAATCCCGCGGAGCGCTGGCGACGATGGTAAGCCTCCACCCGGCGGGCCATTTGCCGGAGCGCGGCCACCACCGATGGCGCGGCGCGTCGCGCGAGGGCTCGGGTCTCGGCTGGGGGGAGGCGAAGCGTGCGAGGGGTGAGGCGGACGCCGTCGAACCGCTGCGTGAGACGCACCAAGGCGTCGTCGCCCGATCGACGCACCTCGGCGAGAACGGCGGCTACCGCCCGCTCCACTCGCCCATCTCGTGCGCCACCGCGAGGCAGGGAGGCGACGTAGAGATGCCACGCGGCGGTACCGAAGCGCAGCGTCTTCACGCGGATGCCCTCCGAAGGGTCTCGAGAAGCCCCGAGACCTCCTGCCTCCGGGCGTGGTAGCTCGCGCGATTGACGATGAGGCGCGCCGATGACGCAGCGACCTCCTCCACTGAGACGAGGCCATTCTCCTCGAGAGTGCGTCCCGTCTCGACCACGTCGACGATGCAGTCGGCGAGGCCCAGACCGGGGGCAAGCTCCACGGATCCGGAGAGCTTCACGACCTCGACCGACACCCCGCGCTCGAGGAAGTAGGCCGAGGCGACACGCGGATACTTCGTGGCCACGCGAACGGTGGAGGCGCGCTCCGCGCCCGCCGAGGCCCGGGGCCTTGCGAGCACGAGGCGGCAGCGACCGAAGCCCAGGTCCACGGGCTCGTAGACGTCACTCCCCGTCTCCAGAAGCACGTCACGCCCCGCAATCCCGCAGTCGGCGACGCCGTACTCGACATAGGTCGGGACGTCCATGTCCTTGACGAAGAGGAACCGGAGGCCGCCCAAAGAGACCACGAGCTTGCGCCCTTCGCCCTCCGGGAACGGGAGGCCCGCCTTCCGGAACAGCGCCTCGGAGCCCGCGAGGAGTTTTCCCTTGGAAAGGGCCACGGTGAGGCTCATTGCCTTCCCTCGGAGGGGTCGACGAACCGAACGCGATCACCGGCGGCACGCTTCTGGCGCGCCTTCCGGAGAGCTTGGCCAATGTCCGCGCCGGTGACGGTCTCGACAGGACTCGTAGGAACCTCGGGGAGCACACCCTGTCGACCGAGAAGCAGTGCGACACGATCCAGACCGAGCATGAAGCCTACCGCCGGCATGGGACGTCCGAAGCGCCCCAGGAGGGCGTCGTAGCGCCCGCCGCCGCCGACCTCGAAGCCGAGCCCGGGCGCGTAGACCCGGAAGACGATGCCGGTGTAGTAGTCGAGACCCCGCACCTCGCTGAGGTCGATCGCCACGTGATCGCCGAGGCCGGCGTCCCGAAGACCTTGCGCGACGACGCGGAGTTCCGTCAGCGAACGCAGGGCGGCCGGAGACGTGGACAGAGCGCGTTCCGCCTCGTCGAGGACGCCGAGCCCGCCGGCGAGAGCGGTGAGGCCGGCGAGCGCGTTGCCGGCACCCCACGGGGAGAATGCCATGCCGAGGCCATCGCGCACCCCTGTCTCATCCTTGGCCTCGACCCTCTCCCGAAGGATCTCGATACGCGCGGCGTCCAAGCCAGATTCCGCCACGAGGCCGCTGAAGATCCCGACGTGGCCGAGGGTCAGCACCCACCCGCCGGCGCCGAGAGCGTCCAGGCACTCCGCGGCGATCGCAAGTACCTCGAGGTCCGCCGCGGGACCGGGGCCACCCAGGTGTTCCAGGCCCATCTGGAACAACTCGCTCTGCCGGCCTGCCTTCGGCGGCTCGTAGCGGAGCACTTCCCCCGAGTAGTAGAGCCGAATCGGTGCCGAACGATCCGCCAGCCGCCCCGCCGCGATCTTCGCCAGGAGGCTCGTGAAGTCTGGACGCAGGGCGAGAAGGCTTCCGTCGCGTCCGACGAACGAGTACGTCTTCGACTCGAGGGCAGAACCGGCGAACACGTCGGCGTAGTCGTAGAGAGGCGGGATGATCTCTTCGTAGTCCCATCCTTCGAAGACCTCGACGACCCGGCTCTCGATGGCGCGGCGCCGCCGCGCTTCGTCACCGACGAAGCACTGGACGCCGGGAGGAACCTGGACGAGCCGATGGGACGTGCCGTTCATCCTTCAGCTCCCCACGTATTTGGCGTAGAGCGTGCGAGCCTGCGCCGGGTCCTTGACGCCCTTGACGATGGCGCGACCGTCGCCGAAGACGACGAGGTTGGCCTCTCGCGAGGAGAATCGGACCAGATGCTCGTTGGCGGACACCTCGCCCAGGGCGGCGAGACGTCCCGCGAGGGCGGGCAGATCGACCCGCGAGCCTCTCGGTGGGCGCACCTGTACCGCGTCGCGACCGCAGAGGAATGCAGCCCCACCCGCTGGCACCGAAGTCAGGGAGTCAAAGTGGCCCTCGGTACACGCCGGGCAGGAAGGAACGCGACGCCTGAGGTCCATCACTTCGAAGACCCCCTGCCACAGATCCACCGTCACGATTCCAGGCAGCAAGTCTTCGTTTCGTTCAGCCAGGACCTTGAGGGCCTCGCCGGCCTGGATGCCGGCGATCACGTGGACGATCGGCGCCACGACGCCGGCCGTGTCGCAGGTCGGGCCCGAGCCCGGAGGAGGCATCTCCTCGAGGACGCAGCGAAGGCACGGGGACACCATGGGCCGAACGAGAAGCGCCAAGCCGTAGGAGCCGACGCAGGCGCCGTAGATCCACGGAATCCCCTCGCGAACGCAGAAGTCATTGACCAGGAAGCGTGTCTCGAAGTTGTCGGTGCCGTCGAGGACGAGATCTGCGCCCTTCAGGATCTCGTCGACGTTCTCGGCCGACAGATCGGCCACGACGCCGAGAACCGTCACGTCGGAGTTGACGCGACGAAGCTTGGTCTCGGCAGCGACGGCCTTCGGCAGGCCACGCGCGACATCCTCCTCGTCGAACAACACCTGCCGCTGGAGGTTCGACTCCTCGACGAAATCGCGGTCGACCACCGTGAGAGCACCGACTCCGGCGCGGGCCATCGTCTCGGCGAGGACCGAACCGAGCGCCCCGCATCCCACGACCACGACTCGCGACCGGCGGATGCGGCCCTGGCCCGCCGGGCCGATCCCGGCGAACAGCTCCTGGCGGGAGTAGCGGCTCACTGCCCCTCCTGCATCAGGAAGAGGGCGGCGGACTTCATGACCTGGACGGGCGCCTCGAGTCCAGTCCACGTCTCGAACTGCGCCACAGCCTGCGCCATGAGCATCTCAAGGCCGCCCACGATCGGGCATCCGGCGGCCTTCGCCTCGCGCAGCAGGCGCGTCTCGAGAGGGTCGTAGACCATGTCGAAGACCACCGATCCACTCCGATGCAGCTCCGCCGGAACGGGCGTCTCGTCGGGAGCGGAAGCCGAGCCCACGGGGGTCGCGTTGACGAGGACATCCCAGGTGCGGCCTCGGATTTCGGCGAGAGGGGCGTGAGCGCAGCCGACAGCCTGTCCGACAGCCGCCGCCTTGACCTCGTCCCGCGCCAGGATCGTGACTCGAGCCCCCTTCCCGCGAAGAGCCAGGGCCGCGGCCCGGGCCGCCCCGCCGGCTCCCAGCACCACCACGTTCTTCCCTTTGAGATCGATGAGCTTCTTGAGGGGAGCCGTGACGCCGATGCCGTCCGTGGTCGATCCGCGAAGAGCTCCGTCCTGGACGAGTACGGTGTTGACGCTTCCGCAGAGCGCGGCGGCCTCCTCGATCTCTTGGAGATGCTGGAGCATCCCGGTCTTGTAGGGGCGCGTGACGCTAAAGCCAGCGAGATCGAGTTGCGGCAGCGCCGCCACGAACGGCTCGAGGGCCTCGGCCTGCAAGGGAACGTAGACGGCGTCGAGATGCCGGGCTTCGAAAGCGCGGTTGTGGAGGATCGGCGAGAGACTGCGGGTGACGTCGGAACCGAGCACGCCGTAGACCTTGGTGGACGCAGTGACCTCTCGGACGCGATAGAGGTCCGCCATGAGGGCCGCCGTCAACTGCCCCGGCGCCGCTTCCGCCCCCGGCGCCGCGGCCGCGTAGGTGAAAGGGGACCCATGGCGACCCGCTGCGACACGCGTGATGAGCCCCATCGGCCCCATGGCCAGGGCGATCAGGGGCTTCCCTCCCCCTTGGGTCATCCGCCGGGCGAAGTCGATGAGGCGGCCGACGTCGGCGATCGACCGCGGCGTCACGGCGATCTTCACGATATCGGCTCCCTTCGCGCACATCCGCGCGTACAGGTCGTCGAGATTCTCGGGGGTTCCCTCGAAGTCGTGGTAAGAGAGAACGAGGCCGTTTCCCGATTTCTCGATGATGACGTCCAGGAACTCGGCGCGGTATTCGACGTCCACGTAGTCGAAGCCCCGCTTCACCGCTTCGAGGAGCATCATCCTCCGCCGCGTCTCGGTGTCCGTCCATCGCCCCCCCTCCTTGGAGGAGCGGCACGTGAAGAGAAGCGGCTTGGTGCGGGATCGCAGGATCGTGAGGAGGTCGAGGTCGAGGATCATGTCCCCGCGGATCTCGAAGAGGTCGGCGAGCGGAGCGAGGTCCACCATGCGGTCGATGACCGCTTCCGTTGTCTCCTCCGTCAAGCTCACACAGATCTGCGTCATAGGGACAAAACAAAAAGCCTCTTCAGGATTCCCTGAAGAGGCCTCGTTGCCCTCGTTCGATCTCTCCAGGAACCCCGTTCCGCTGCCGCGGCCGGGCCTCCTGGCCCGGCGCTAACGATGGTAGCGGTGGTGATGACGGATCGAACGCCAAGGCCACACGACGCCCGAGTGATCATAGTGCCCGGCCGTCGCAGTGGTCGAAGTCATTGAATGTCTCGAACCGCGACTATAGGGGCTCCGCCCGGGCGGTGTCAAGGGGCGGACGAGCGCCGCAGTTGCCCCGACCGCTCGATCGTTGTAGGGTCGAGACATGGGCATGATGAAGACGACGCTGCTTCTCGGGGTGATGACCGGTCTGTTCTTGTTCGTAGGAGAATTGATCGGCGGTCAGAACGGAATGCTGATGGCCCTCGGGATGGCCGGCGTCATGAACTTCGTATCCTATTTCTGGAGCGACAAGATCGTCCTGGCCTCGTACCGTGCTCAGCCCGTGACCCGCGAGGAGGCGCCGGACCTGTACTCGATCGTCGAGGGTCTGGCGGCCAAGGCGGGGATCCCGATGCCGCGCCTCTACGTCCTCCCCGACCCGGCCTTGAACGCCTTCGCCACGGGCCGGAACCCGGCTCACGCCGCGGTAGCGGCGACCGAGGGGATCCTGAAGGCCATGAATCGCGAAGAGCTCCAGGGGGTGCTAGCCCACGAGCTGTCCCACGTCCTGAACCGAGACACGCTCGTATCGACCGTGGCCGCGACGCTGGCCGGCGCCATCGGGTTCCTGGCTCGGATGGCCTATTTCATGCCGATCGGCGGAGGCCGCGACGACGACCGCCGCGGCAACCCGTTGGCCGGCCTCTTGATGCTGATCCTGGCTCCGTTCGCCGCGCTCCTCATCCAGATGGCCGTGAGTCGGTCGCGGGAGTACGCGGCCGATGCGTCGGGGGCACGGCTCGTCGGCTACCCGAACGGCCTGGCGAGCGCCCTTCGCAAACTTCAGTCGGCGTCGGGGCGCATCCCCTTGCAGGGAGCCGATCCGTCGACGGCCCACCTCTTCATCGTGAACCCGCTCTCGGGCCGGTCGCTCATGGGCCTCTTCAGCACCCACCCGCCTCTCGAGGAGCGAATCGAGCGGCTGATGGCGATGAACGCGTAGCTCGCCGGGAATCGTCGTTGAGCGAGCCCAAGCCTCCTCTCACCCCCGACCTGGCCTGGCACGGACTTCACGACAGCGTTCGAGGTGACAAGCGGCTCGTAGCCGGCAGCGAGAGCGGCGTGAGCCGCTTCACCCACCGTGCGCGGCGGTGGGGCTCGAAGCCCTCCCGCTCGTAGAGGCGAGCGGCGCGCGGATGCATTCCCTCCACTTCGAGGTCCACGGCTGCACAGCCGCGGTCCGCAGCGTGGGCGCACGCGGCCAAGAGGAGCTCCCGGCCGAAGCCCGAGCCGCGGTGCTCCGGCAGGACGAACAACTCCTCGAGCCAGGCGGACAACCCGCCATGCTCCAGGGACCATTGGAAATTCAGGTATGCCACGGCGACGGGCTCATCGACCTTGCGGCCGATCAGGAAGCTCCCCCGACGGCCATCGGCAAGCACTCCGTCGACACCCGCGGCAAGCCTGTCGGCGGCCAGCGGAATCTCCAGCTCCGAGAACTGCTGGGCGAGGAGGCCGAGGAGGGTCTCGCGATCGCCGTGGACGGCCGGGGCAATGGAGCGCTCTTCCATGAGGTAAATCCTATCGCCCTAGGGTGAGTTTGTCGGCGGGGGCCGCTATGATAGGAATACTCGCCCCGTGATGCCCAAGATTCTGCTCATCGAGGACAACGACCTCAACCGGGACATGCTGTCGCGCCGCCTCGAGCGGCGGGGGTACGAGGTCGTCATCGCGACCGACGGCAGCCAGGGGGCCGAGATGGCACGCTCGTCCAAGCCCGCCCTGATCCTGATGGACATGAGCCTCCCGGTGATAGACGGCTGGGAGCTGGCGCGGCGGCTCAAGGACGACCCCGAGACGCGCGGAATTCCCATCCTGGCCCTCACGGCCCACGTGATGGCCGGCGATCGCGAGCGGGCCCTCGAAGCCGGCTGCGACGACTACGACACGAAGCCGATCGAACTTCCCCGCCTCCTGGGCAAGATCGAAGCGTTGCTGCCGAAGCCCTGAGGCCTAACCCTGGGCCGCGGCCGCCAGGTCGCGAAGGAATCGCCGCACACCCCGAGGGAGCGACGTGAAGCGGACAAGGACCGAGTCCCCGGAGGCGGGGATATCGGCCACTTTTCCGTAGAGGTCGCCGGGGACCTCCTCTCCAGAGATGCCCTGGAGCCGCATCTGGAGATTGGTGAAGAGGCGCAAGGGGCGCTCCGGCCGGATCTCCGCGATCCCCTCTCCGACCCCGATGAGGGCTCCGATGTGGGCCGGGCCTCCCACCGCCTTGTCCTCGGCGATCGTGTAGCGAACGGAGAGAGGTGTCGCCAGCGGCACGATGGAATACCGTCGCTCCGGGAGAAAGAGCCCGTACTCTCCCCCCACGCCGGTCAGCTCGTAGACCTTGATCGGCTCCTTGAATCCCTTCGCCTGGATGGTCATCTCGCGCCCCACCTGAACGCCGGGGCCGGCCGCCTCGAGGGTGTGCTCCGAGATGAGAATCTGCCCCCCCACGGTGAAGGACTCGATGCGGCCGGTGAGGTTCACATGGCTCCCGACCACCCCGTACTTCGTTCGCTTGGGCGACCCGATGTTGCCCGCCACGACCAGACCCGTGTTGATGGCGATCCCCATCTCGACCTCGGGTAGCCACTCGCGCCGGAAGCGTTCGTTCACCGTCGCCATGGCGAGCTGCATCTCGAGGGCGCACGCCACGGCCCGCCGCGCATCGTCCTCGCGGGGCACTGGGGCGCCGAAGAGCACGAGGATGGCGTCGCCGATGAACTCGTCGATGGTCCCGTTGTGCTTGGCGATGATGTCCACCATGGCCCCGAGATAGCTGTTCAGGATACCGACCACGGCCTCGGGCGGAAGCCCCTCGGTCACCGACGTGAAGCCACGAAGGTCGGACATGAGGATCGTCACGTCGCGCTTCTGGCCGCCGAGCCGAAGCCCATCGGCTCCCTCGAGGAGTCCGGCCACGATCTCGTCGCTCAGATACCGGCCGAACGTCGCGCGGATGAACTGGTTGCGCACCTCCAGGCCCTGGGCCAGGCGGCGGACCTCCTGGGTGGCGCGCTTCAGCGATAAGTGGGCGTCGGTGCGCGCCAGCGCCACGGCGAAGTCGATGGGCTTCGTCACGTAGTCGTTGGCTCCGAGGCGGAGCGCCTGGACGATGTCCTCGCTCTGGTCCTTGGCTGTGACCATGATGATGGGCAGCTCGCCCCGCGAGTGCTTGCCGCGGACGATCTTCAGGACGTCGAAGCCCGAGATTCCGGGCATCATGACGTCGAGGAGGACCAGGTCGAACGGCTCCGCGTCCAGCTTCTCGAGGGCTTCGGTGCCGTCCTTCGCGAGACCGACGCTGTATCCCCGCGCCGACAGACGACGCGACAGGAGATCGCGGTTCATCTCGTTGTCGTCGACGACGAGGAGCCTCCCATCCCGCGGCGCGGCGTCGCCCTCGGGTTCCTCCAGAGGCTCAGCGAGCGGTGGCGCCGGAGCCACGACCTCGGCGGCGCGGCGAGAGACACCGAAAGCGTCTTCGAGGAGGGCGGAGAGCCCCCGACCCGCCGACGCGATCTTCCGGAGGGTCTCGACGAAGCTCGGCTGGTCGAGGTCCTGCGCCTCCTCCTCGAGCATCTCGCTGTAGCCGATGATCTGGTTCAGGGGCGTCCGAAGGTCGTGGAGGAGACGTCCGCGGGGTTCGTCCTTCGGAGGGGGCATGGGGCCCGGGTAGTGTAGCCCCGCCGTGAGCGGAGCGCCACGGCGCGCCGGCAGGGCGCGCGGGAACGGATGATTCATACGGCTCATGGTCTTGCCTGCTCGGAGGCCTCAGTCTGTAGGTTGGAGAGGGAGGTGTTCCATGAGACCTCTCATTGTGTCGATTGCGGCCCTTCTGGCCGTCGTCCTGCTCGGATGCGCCGGGCAGAAATCCGGTGCGGGTTTCCGGCTACCTGACGGGGATCCTGCCGCCGGCAAGGTGGCGTTCGAGGAGTTGAAGTGCCGCGAGTGCCACCGGGTGCAGGGGGTTGAGTTTGCGGCTCCGACGGTGAAACCCCCGGTCCCAGTGGTCCTGGGGGGCGAGGTTCCCCACGTCAAGACCGACGGCGATCTCGTCACCTCCATCATCAACCCCTCCCACCGCATATCCGCGGCCTACAAGCCGGAGGAGGTGAGGCAGCCCGACGGCTCGTCGCGGATGCCCGACCTCACCAGGGTGATGACGGTCCGCCAGCTGGTGGACGTGGTCGCGTTCCTGCAGACGCGCTACACGGTGGTCAGGCCCGGAGGGCCCGTCCGGTAGGATCTCGCCGGGAGATCAGGCGGCGGGTCGGCCGAGCAGCCAGCCGCGGGTCAGGTAGTCGCTCATCGTGATGGCGATGAGGATGAAGAGCCAGACGAACGCGGAAGCCACGACCAGTTGGACCAGGGGCCCGCTGTACTTCACGTGCATGAAGAACAGAATCACCAGGATCGCCTTCAGGCAGGCGATGCTCAGCGCCACGACGACGTTCACGGGGATCCGGAAACCGCCCACTTCCGGCTCCCCCAAATCGACGCGGGCTGCGGCCACCGTGGCGAGAGTCAGGACCAGCAGGGCGGCAAAGACCGCCAGGTAGGTTCTCACGGGAACGAGATGTTCGGACATGCCCTGCCTCGCTAGTGGATCAGGTACAGGAACGGGAAGAGGAAGATCCAGACGATATCGACGAAGTGCCAATACAACCCCGTCAGCTCCACGGGGGTGCTCCACTCGGGCCCGTAACGCCCCTTCCATGCGAAGACGGCGAGCCCCAAGAGGATCGGGAAGCCGATGATCATGTGGAGGGCGTGGAGCCCCGTCATGGCGAAGTAGAGGGAGTAGTAGATCTGAGCCTGCTTCTCCTCCTCCCCCTCGAGGTGGAGAACGTGGCCGCTGAAGCTCGGTCCCGGGACGAGGTGGTGCTCGAACTTGTCCTGGTATTCCACGACCTTCACGCCAAGGAAGGCGGCCCCCAGCAAGACGGTGAGCAAGAGCCAGGCGACGATCTGCTTCCGCCGGCCGAGGGCGGCGGCGTGGACCGCCAGCGCCATGGTCAGGCTGCTGGAGATCAGAACGGCGGTATTGGCGGCTCCCAGGGTGACGTTCAAGTGATGGCTTGCCGCCGCGAAGACCTCCGGATACTTCACCCGATAGACGGTGTAGGTCGCGAAGAGCCCGCCGAAGAAGAGGACCTCCTGGGCGATGAAGACCCACATCCCGAGAGTGGAGGATTCCTTCTGCTGCTCGAGGCTTTCGAAATGGTGCTGGAGCGCCGACGCGTTAGACAAGGAAGGGCTCCTTGGGCGGCACCGTGTAGTCGTAGGCCTCCTCGTCGACGACGGGCGTTTCGCGGAAGTTGTCGGGGGGAGGAGGCGACGAAGTCCGCCATTCGAGACCCGTGGCGGGCCAGGGGTTGGCGGGGGCGATCTTCCCGTAGCGCATCGACCAGGCAAAGTAGACCATCGGTATCAGGTAGCCGACACCAAGGATCGACGCGCCCGCCGACGACATCACGTTCAGGACCTGAAATTCCTCGGGGTAGTAGTGGTAGCGCCGAGGCATCCCGAGGTAGCCGAGGATGAACTGGGGAAAGAAGGTCAGGTTGAAGCCGATGAAGATGACGAAGGCCGATACCCGCGCCCACCACTCCGGGTACAGGCGACCCGTGATCTTGGGCCACCAGAAGTGCAGCCCGCCGAGGTACGCCATCACTGTGCTGCCCACCATGATGTAGTGGAAGTGGGCCACCACGAAGTAGGTGTCGGTCACGTGGATGTCGAGACCCAGCGCCGCGAGGAAGAGCCCGGTGAGGCCGCCGATGGTGAAGAGGCCGATGAAACCAAAGGCGTAGAGCATCGGCGTCTGGTACGAGATCGAGCCGCGGTAGAGGGTCGCCGTCCAGTTGAAGACCTTGATGGCCGAAGGGATGGCCACGAGGAACGAGAGCGCCGAAAAGATCATCGCGGAGTAGACCGAGATGCCGGCCACGAACATGTGGTGCGCCCAGACCAGGAATCCCAGAACCGCGATGGCCAGGCTCGACATGGCAATGAACGGATAACCGAAGATCCGCTTGCGCGAGAAGCAGGTGACAAGCTCGCTCATCACACCCATGGCCGGCAGGATCATGATGTAAACCGCCGGGTGGGAGTAGAACCAGAAGAGGTGCTGGAAGAGGACTGGGTCCCCGCCGCGGTTCGGGTCGAAGAAGCCGAAGTGGAAGACGCGCTCGAAGGCCACGAGCAGAATCGTGACGGCAACCACCGGCGTGCCGAGGATCTGGATGAGGCTCGTGGCGTAGTGGGCCCAGACGAAGAGGGGCAGCCGGAACCAGGTGAGGCCCGGAGCCCGCATCTTGTGGATCGTCACGATGAAGTTGAGGCCCGTGAGAATCGAGGAGAAGCCGGCGACGAAGATCCCGAGAGCAGCGGGAATGACAGCGGAGTTGGAGAAGACCGTGCTGTAAGGAGTGTAGAACGTCCAGCCGGTGTCGAGACCGCCGTGGACCAGGGCGAAGAGGGCAAAGAAGGCCCCGATCATGTAGAGGTACCAGCTGAGGAGGTTGATCCGCGGGAACGCGAGATCCTTGGCGCCGAGCATGAGCGGGATGAGGAAGTTCCCCAGCACTGCGGGAATGGCCGGGATCAGGAAGAAGAAGACCATGATGACGCCGTGGGCCGTGAAGAGTTTGTTGTAGGTCTCGGACGAGACGAGGTCCCCCGGCGGCGTCACGAGCTCCAAGCGAATGAGGACGGCATAGGCCCCGCCCAGGAAGAACATTACGGTGACAGACGCGAGATAGAGGAGCGCGATCCGCTTGTGGTCCCGCGTGAAGAGCCAGGACCAGATGCCGTAGTCGGCGTTCAGGTAGTGCCGCTTCGGGAACTCGGGCGCGGGCACGAGAGGAGCCGCGGCGGCGCTCATCGCTGCCCTCCCGCGGGGGAGCCTGCGGCGATCGCCTGGGGCCCCTTCAGGGATTGAATGTAGGCGATGAGCTGGAGAAGCGTGTCCTCGGTCACCTGGCCCTGATAGGTCGGCATGATGGGCTGATATCCCTCCACGATCTTGGCAGACGGGTTCACGATCGACTCGCGCAGGTAGGATTCGTCCGCGATCACGACCTGGCCGCCCTGGAGGCGCACGCGCCGGCCGGCGACGCCGTCGAGGATCGGACCCCGCGTCCCAGAGTCGCCGCGGTGACAGGTGACACAGTTGAGCTCCGTGAAGAACTTCTCCCCCGCCGCAACGGGCGACACCGGCGCCGGCCCTCCCTGGAGCCAGGTCTGATACTCGGCGGGCTCCATGACCACGATCTGGCCGATCATCCGCGAGTGCTCCGTGCCGCAGTATTCGGCGCAGAAAAGATGGTACTTCCCCGGCTTCGTCGCCCGGAACCACGCCACGCTGTACCGTCCCGGCACGGCGTCCTTCTTCATGCGAAAGGCGGGGACGAAGAAGCTGTGGATCACGTCCTCTGACGTGAGGTTGAGCTTCACCGGGCGTCCCACCGGGACGTGAAGCTCGTTGATCTCGCGCTGGCCCGTCATGTGCTGGAGCTTCCACATCCAGCGCTTCCCCACGACGTTGATGTCGATGGAGTCGTCGGGGGGGCGGTTCTGGGCGAAGAAGACTACGGCCCCCCAGACGAAGACGACCATACAGATGGCAAAGGGAATGAGGGTCCAGGTGAGCTCCAGCGCCAGGGAGCCCTCTATCTCGCCCGGCCGCTCGTCGGCGTGGCGCCGACGATAGCGCATGGCGAAGAGAGCCAGAGCGGCCGCGATCCCCACCGAGAAGAAAGCCGTGATCGCCAGGAGGAAAAAGTAGAGACCGTCGACGCCTGGGGCGAGGCTCGAGGCCTGCTCGGGGAAGAGGGGGAACCCGGAGAACATGGCCTAGCGCACCCCTCCCTGAGAGGCCTCAGCCGCCCTCGTCCGCCTCAGAACGCCTTCGCGGCGGAGCATGAGGACGATGAAGCCGACAAGACCGAGAACCGTGAGGGCGCCGGCGGCGCGGACCATCCGCATGATGGCCGCACCGTACTTCCCGGTGGTCGGGTCGTACTGGTAACAGGCGAGGATGATCTGATCCACCGGCGTGCCGATGCGCCCCGCCGAGGCTTCGACGACCGCGAGGCGCAGGTCGCGCGGAGCGTACTCGATCCCGTAAAGGTAGCGGGCGACCTTCCCCTCGGGCGTGAGGACGAGGACGCCCGCCGGGTGGGCGAACTGCTTCGTTTCCGCGTCCCACACGTACCGGAAGCCCACGGCCTTCGTGAGGGCCGCGATCGAGGCGGGGTCTCCCGTCAGGAAGTGCCAGCCTGCCGCGGCTCCGGGGCGTTTGTACCGCTCCAGATAGGACTTCTTCTTGGCGGCGGCGAGGGCGGGCGTCTCCCGGGGGTCGAAGCTGACGGTCACGACCTCGAATTCCCTGCCGGCGCTCATCGAGATGATGTTGAGGGCGCTCGCAAGGCCATTGAGGGTGACGGTGCAGAGCATCGGGCAGGCGTAATAGTTCAGGGAAAGGACCACGGGCTTCTTGCCGAAGTAGTCTCCGAGACGAATCGTCTCCCCTGCTTCGTTGCGAAACGGTAGATCGAGGGGAACGCTCTCGCCGAGACGCTGGTCGAAGCCGATCTCCGTGAGAACCGGCGGTCGCTGCTCATCGGCTCGGCCCCGCGTGGCGGCCGCGAGCAGGGCCAATGCCATCACCAGGCGCCGTGTCACTTCTTCTTCCCTCCCTGGGGTGGCGCGTCGGCTCTTGCGGCTTCCGGGCTTCCTACCGGGAGGCCTCGCTCGGCGAGTAGTCGCATGGCTTCGTCGATGTCGATGTGGACAATCCCCGCCTGTGTGTCGATCCAGCCGTAGCCGTGGAGGATGTCGTCCTGCTGTTTCCGGTAGTCGGCCAGCTCACGCGTGGGATGGGTCTGGAGGCGCGGAAGAGGCGCCTCACGAGCGTTTCGCGCTTTCATCACGGGGGGAGGCGGCTGTTGCCGCTCTTCGAAGGCCGCGAGGCTGACGAACATCCATCGCATGAGGATCACGACCGCGATGGTCCCGAAGAGAAGCCATAGCAGGAAGCGAAGGATGGCGGGCGGATGGGCGTCGGTCTTCTCGGAGCGGATCTCGGCGTTCCGTTCTTCCACGGCGTGGTCGCTCATCGCACGACCCCGCTGGCCTGGTCCAGCAGCTCGCGGATCTCCGGCTCACCCACCGGAACGAGCGGACGCCCCTTCAACTGGCGGGCGAAGAGTGCCAGCCAGAGGCCGCCGATGCCGACGGGTAGCGTCACGTCGAGCCAGTGAAACGCGACACCTTGGGAGGCGGCGTGGTCAGCCAGGTCCGGGGCCACGAGCCAGTAGAGGTCCAGGAGCCTCACCGCGAAAACCCCACCTGCCACGGAACCCAGCAGGTGCCTGTTGCGCTTCAGGTCGCGGGAGAGCAGCAGCAGGAACGGCAAAGCGAAATGGAAGAGCACGAGGACGAGACCCACCGCCTGCCAGCCGCCGTGGAGGCGGCGGATGTACCAGGGGATCTCCTCGGGAAGGTTCCCAGACCACATGATGAGGAACTGGGAGAGGTTCATGTAGGTCCAGAGCATCACGAAGGCCAGGAGCAGCTTGCCGAGGTCGTGGACAGCTCCGGGGCCCACTACGTCGGAAAGAGGCTGCTCGCCGCCGAACACCGCAATGCAGACGATGACGAAGGAGAGAGCCGAGAGAGCCTGCCCGACCATGAACAGCACCCCGTAGATGGTCGAGGACCAGTGGGAATCGAGAGACATCGCCCAGTCGATGGACGAGAACGTGACGGTGAAACCGAGAAAGAGAAGGCTGACGCCGCCGAGGCCGCGCAGGCGGCGCGAGATCGCGCGACTCGGCCCCGCGTCGAGAGCCAGGGACCACTTGTTCATGAAAAAGGCCAGGGTGATCCAGACAGCGAAATAGAATGCGGCCCGGGCGAGAAAGAAGCCCGGGTTCAGGTAGAGAGCCTTGTGCTGGAGAACGGGGTCCGCCTCCACGGCGCCAGGACGAGCCCATGGGTAGATCTGGCTCAGGCCGAAAGCGATCGGCAGAAAGAGCAGAGCCAGGACAGGCAAGGTGCGGGTTCCCGCTTCCAGGATGCGGCGGATCACGAGGCCCCAGAACCCGCCGGTCAGGTGGTGGATCATGCTGACCGACAGACATCCCACCGTAAGGCCCACCCAGAAGAGGAAGGCGAAGAGATAGGAGCGGAAGAACTGGGTCGGGTTTGCCCAGCCGCCCAGGGCCGACGCCACGAGCCCGACGACCGCAAGGGCGAGTCCCGTTCGGTGCAGGGAATCGATCCGGGCGTTCATTCGTGCTTCTCCCCCGATGGCTGATCGAGCAGGGCGCGCTTGTCAGCTGGCACGTCATCGAGGGTCGCGTGCTGGCTGAGCTGGAGGGCGCGGATGTACGCCGTGATGGCCCAGCGGTCCCGGACCGGGACCTGTGCCGCGTAGTCCGACATGGCGCCGAAGCCATGACTTATCACGTCGAAGTAGTACCCGGGAGGCGAGAGCCGAAGGCGCTCGGTGTGGAACGACGGCGGCTGCTTGAACCCTCGCTGGACGATCATGCCGTCGCCGCGCCCCAGGAAGCCGTGGCACGGAGTGCAGTAGACATCGAAGCGCTCCTGGCCACGGGCCAGCACGTCGGCGGTCACGGGGAAGGGGAAGGTCGTGGCGAGCTGCCCACCGACCTTCCCGGTGTACAGATGATCGTCATCGTGGAGCTGGCCCCTCGCCACGGTGTCGGCCACGAGGGGTCGGGCCGACCGGTCATCACCGAAGAAATCGCTCTTCGCGAGGGGCTTGTACTTGGGCTGGTCGTGCATGTCCTGGCGACAGGCCGAACCCACGAGCGCCACAAGCGCCAGCAAGGCCACTCCCCTCTCCCGCTTGCGGGAGAGGGATAGGGTGAGGGCTGCCCACGGCCGACGCATCAGTGCTCCACCTCGGATACTTCAGAGGCGCCGAGGCCCTCTAGGAACTTCCGCGTGGCGTCGAGATTGAATTTCGGGTCGTCCGCCTCGATGCAGAGGAAGAACTTGTCACGCGTCGCGAGGGCAAAGCCCGGGACGTTGAACACGGGGTGGTACGGCTCGGGGAGGCCGTTGATGGCGAGCATCCCCAGGACCGCCGTCCCAGCAGCGAAGAGGATCGTCGTCTCGAAGGCCGCCGGGATGAACGCGGGCCAACTGAAGAAA
The DNA here is from genome assembly GCA_041493035.1 of Vicinamibacteria bacterium. Classification (GTDB taxonomy): domain Bacteria; phylum Acidobacteriota; class Vicinamibacteria; order Fen-336; family Fen-336; genus JBGPYB01. The sequence continues at coordinate 39,684 of JBGPYB010000003.1, forward strand.
GGCCTCCCTCCGATGTTCAACGGATACTCGATCACCGAGGCCCAGTACTCCAGGCCGAAGCCCGCGACAAGCCCCGTGATTCCTCCGGCGAGCACCATTGCGGGGAGCGGCGAATGATGAAAGTGGAGAGCTTCCGATAGCTCCTCGATCGGATAGGGGGAGTAGCCGTCGACCTTCTTGTACCCCTCTTCTTTGACGCGTCGCGCCGCAGCCACCACTTCGGCCGGGCTACGGAACTCCGCGAGCAACCCGTAGATCGGCGTCGTGACCTTCACTTCCCCTCCTCGTCGCCCATGGCGGCGCCCGGGAGGATGGTGCGCATCTCGAAGATCGAGATCGCTGGCAGGAAGCGGACGAAGAGAAAAAGCAGCGTGACGAAGAGGCCGAGGGTCCCCACGAAGGCCGCCCAGTCGTAGCGCGTTCCGGAGTAGATCCCCCAGGACGACGGCAGGAAGTCGCGGTGGAGGCTCGTGACTATGATCACGAAGCGCTCGAGCCACATCCCGACACTGACCACGAGGGAGATGCAGAAGAGGAACGGGACGCTGGTGCGCAGGTTCTTCGCCCAAAGGAAGTTGGGCGCCACCACGTTGCAGAGGATGAGGGCCCAGTAGCTCGATGCGTAGGGGCCGGTCATCCGGTTCTTGATCATGAACAGCTCGTAGGGATTGGCGCTGTACCAGGCCATGAAGGCTTCCATCATGTAGCCGTAGGCCACGATCAGGCCGGTCGCCATCATGATCTTGGCCATGTTCTCGAGGTGCTTCATCGTGATGAAGTCCTCGAGGCCGTAGAACTTCCGGAGGGGAATCGCCAGGGTGAGGACCATGGCGAAGCCGGCATAGATGGCTCCGGCGACGAAATAGGGCGGGAAGATCGTGGCGTGCCATCCGGGGACGATCCCCGTGGCGAAGTCCAGGCTGACGATGGTGTGCACGGAGACCACGAGGGGTGTCGCGAGGCCCGCCAGGAGGAGGTAGATCGTCTCGTAGTTGTGCCAGTGCCTCGCCGACCCCCGCCATCCCATGGCCGCCATCCCGTAGATGACCTTCCAGACCTTGCTCTTGGCCCGGTCGCGCAGCGTCGCGAGGTCGGGGATGAGCCCGACGAACCAGAACATCGCCGACACCGTAGCGTAGGTGGAGACCGCGAAGACGTCCCAGATCAGGGGGCTCCGGAAGTTCGGCCAGAGGCCCATCGTGTTGGGATAGGGCATCAACCAATACACCGCGACCCACGGGCGCCCCGTGTGAAAGATCGGATAGAAGGCCGCGCAAGCCACGGCGAAGAGCGTCATGGCCTCGGCGAAGCGGTTGATCGACGTCCGCCACTCCTGGCGCAGGAGCAGCAGGATGGCCGAGATCAGGGTCCCTGCGTGGCCGATGCCGATCCACCAGACGAAGTTGATGATGTCGAAGCCCCAGCCGATCGGGATCGTCACGCCCCAGACACCGATCCCCTTGAAGAGCAGAAAGGCCGTGGCGACAAACAGGAGCTGCATCAACGAGAAGGCGATGCCGAAGCCGATGAACCAGCCGAGAGGCGTCTTCCGCTGGAGGACGATCTGGCTGATCGTGTCGGTGACGGTTCCGAAATCGTGTCCTGGTGCTATGAGCCGATCGTGCTCGGTCTGGTGGGTGTCCTTCGGAACCGGGCTAGCCACGGCGGATCTCCGGGTTGTAGTTTTTGACCGAGGCCAGGTACGACGTGCGGGGCCGCGTGTTCAACTCGGCCAGGAGCCCGTAGTTTCGCGGCGTGGCCTTCAGCTTCGACACGCGACTCTCCGGGTCGTTCACATCTCCGAAGATGATAGCTTCGGCGGGACAGGCCTGCTGGCAGGCGGTCTTGATCTCGCCGTCCTTGATCTCGCGCCCCTCGTTCTTCGAGTCGATGCGCTTCTCGTTGATGCGCTGGACGCAGTAGGTGCACTTCTCCATGACGCCCCGGCTCCGCACGGTCACGTCGGGGTTGCGCATGAGCTTGAGGCTGGGCGTCTCCCAGTCCTGGTACAGATAGAAGTTGAACCGCCGCACCTTGTAGGGGCAGTTGTTGGAGCAGTATCTGGTCCCCACGCACCGGTTGTAAACCATCTCGTTCAGCCCCTCGTCGCTGTGGACGGTGGCGGCGACCGGGCACACCACTTCGCACGGGGCGTTCTCGCAGTGCATGCAGAGAACCGGCTGGTGGTACGTCTCGGGGGCCTCGGGGGGTCCCTCGTAGTAGCGGTCGACGCGGATCCACTGCATCTCCCGACCGCGCCCCACCTGGTCGCGCCCCACCACCGGGATGTTGTTCTCCGACTGGCAGGCGGTGACGCAGGCGTTGCAGCCTACGCAGGAGTTGAGGTCGATGGACATCCCCCACGCGTGCCCCTCGTACTTGTGGCGGGGGTACATCGAAAGCTCGGCGGGAGGCTCTTCGCCTCCCTCATGGACGATCTCGGGGTTCTTCTCGAACTCCTCGAGGCTCGCGGCGCGCATCAGGTTGCGCCCTTCCATGCTCCAGTGGTCCTGGGTGCAAGCCACGAGATGGGTAGCGCCGGACTTGGTCACTTCGACCCCGGTTGCCGACCAAAGGGCGGTGCTCGCTCGGAGGGCATAGGCGTTGAAGCCGACGCCGTTGCCTACGCGCCCCGCTCTCGTGCGCCCGAAGCCCAGATGGACGGTCACGACGCCTTCGGGGTGGCCGGGGACGACCCAGGCGGGACCTTCGATCGTTCGCGATTCCACCTTGACCTTCACGACGTCGCTGATCGTCCCGGTGGAGATCCGCTTCCCACCGTTCTCGAGCCGTCCGTCGTAGTTGGTCGTCGTCACGATGCCCAGGGCCTTGGCCATGGCCGGGCTCATGAGGACCGCGTTGTCCCAGGTAAGCTTGGTGAGGGGCTTCGGCAGCTCCTGGAGCCAGCCGTTGTTCGCGTAGCGACCGTCGCCGATGCTGGGGTCGGGACGCAGAACGACTTCGACGCCCTTCGCCGGGGGCGGCGGGGCGACGCGGGCCCACTCCCCGAGCTTCACGGTCACGTTCTTTTCCGGGAAGGACGTTCCCGCGACCACACCGTCGTGGAGAACCCGCTGCCAGGTCCGCTCGGTGTCGACCCCGCCGAGATGCGCCCGCCAGTAGTCTTTGACGACGTCATGGCCCGACCGATCAGCGCGGAAGGCGGCGACGACCTCGTGGGCCGACTTGCCGCCGTAGAGTGGTGCTATGAGCGGCTGCATCACCGTCACCGTGCCGTCGAATGCTCGCGCGTCGCTCCACGTCTCGAGCGAATGGGCCTCGGGGATATGCCAGTGACAACGCTCCGCGGTCTCGTCGTCGTAGAGGCCGAGGTGCACGCGCAACGCCACCTTCTCCATGGCGTAGGCGATGCCAAAGTCCGCCGGCGCCGTGAAGACCGGGTTGCCACCGAGGACCACCAGCACCTGCACCTTGGCGGCGAGCATGTCGGCCACCAGGGCCTTCAGCGATGCGAGTCGATCCACCGACTCGGCTTCGACAGGTGCGGTGTAGGCCACGGTCTTCCCGACCGCTCCCAGCTTCTCGTTCATCGCGTGAGCGAGGGCGTGAACAGCAGGCGGCTGAGCGTCCCCCGCAACCACCACGCTTCGACCGTCAGTGCGCTTCAAGTCCTTGACGAGGGCCGCGACCAGATCGGCGTGGTCGGCGGTTCCACCTTCGACGGCGAGAGCCAACCCCGCAGCCACGGCGCGGGCGAAGCCTTCGACCTGGGACGGCCGCACGGGCAACCGATGGTCGGCCGAGGCGCCGGTCACGGAGATCGAGCTCTCGACGACGTAGAGCCGGTTCATCTCGGGGCGCTCGCTCGTGATCTTGCGGCGCGAGGCGAAGTCCCGGATGTAGCGCACGGCTCCCGGCCCGGTCCCCAGAAAGTCGGCATCAAGAGATAGGACGACGTCGGCATTGGCGAATGAGTAGCGCGCTTCGACCGCCTCGCCGAAGGCGAGGATGCCCCCGGCACGGGCGTTGTCGCGCGCCGCGGGCTCGTACTGGTGCCAGCGCGCCTCGGGATAGTCGGCGAGGAGGTCTTTGATCTGCTGCGCCAGCGTGGGTGACGTGACGGTTTCCGTGAGGATGCGAAGCCCTGCGCCCTTGCTGATGCGCTGTGGGCCCAGGGCGGCGCGCAGTGTGTCGACGAACGTCGTCCACGACCTTATCTCGCCGTACGACGTGAGGGTCTTGGAGCGGTCGGGATCGTACAGACCCAGGATCGCCGCCTGGGTCACGGCGTCGGTGGCCCCCAGGCTCGCGGGATGATCGGGGTTGCCCTCGATCTTGGTGGGCCGGCCCATGTGACTCTCGACCAGCACGCCCTTGGCGTATCCCCCCTCGGTCACGGCGGTGGCGAAGAAGAGCGGCCGACCGGGGATGACGTTCTCGGGAGCCTTGACGTAGGGGACGATGGTCTCGGTTGGCTGCTTCGTGCACGCCGTGAGCCCCGCGAGTGCGAGGGACGCCCCCATCACGCGAAGGAACTCGCGGCGACCCGCGGGGTCGTCGAACTCGGAGGCCTGCTCGGGGAACTCGCGATGCAGGAACTCGAGGAATCCCGGGGTCTCCGCCAACTCCTCCAAGCTCTTCCAGAAGGTGCGCCCCTGGGTACCGTCGAGCCGGCGCCGGACGCCGGAGAGGTCGACGCGGACGACAGGCACCCCGGGTTCGGCGCTCATCGGTGGCACGTGGAGCAGGTGGTGCGCGGGTGGATATTGTATTCCTTCACCAGATCTCGCCCCTTCTCCTCCTGGTCCGCCGGCGGCTCCCAGGCGATGTTGAAGACCTCGGTCTTGGGCCGCACGTAGCGCTGGGGGTGGCGGTGACAATCGAGGCACCACTCCATCTGAAGTGACTTCTCCTGCCAGACGAGAGGCATCTTGTCGACGCGGCCGTGGCAGGTGGAACACCCCACGCCCTTGTTCACGTGGGCACTGTGGTTGAAATAGACGAAGTCGGGGAGGTCGTGGACCTTCGTCCACTCGATGGACTTGTCGGTCTTGTAGCTCGCCCGCACGGGCTCGAGCGTCGGGCTCTGACTCCAGATCTGCGAGTGACAGTTCATGCAAGTCTGGGTAGGCGGGATCCCGGCGTAGGCCGCCTTGTCCACCGACGTGTGGCAGTAGCGGCAGTCGACGCCCAGCCCGCCCACGTGATGGGCGTGGCTGAAAGGGACGGGCTGCGGGCGCGCCTCGTGGGCGCGAGTGACGTAGGAAGACCGATTGACCTCGAGGAGAAACCATAGCCCACCGACCGCGAGAAACAGCGCGCCGAAGACGCTGAATTTGGAGAGGCTGTTGGTGCTGTGGTGAAAAATTTGAGGCATCTACATTAGCGTTCTGGCAGCGCGGCGATGGGCGACGCGAAGAATATCCCACGGGCTGGAGAGCCGTCAAATTCACCGGCCGCGCTCTCGGCGTTACCGAATTTGACGCGCCGTCTTGGGCCAACGATCATGCGCTAAGTGAGACCAGTGCTCGCAAGCCCCGCGGTCACTGTGCCTGGGTTGGGAGCCACGCGCGCGTGGGTCACGGCGTTCTTCTTCTGCTCGGGCTCCATCGCCCTGATCTACGAGGTCGTCTGGACGCGCCAGATGGTCCTCCTCGTCGGGGCCTCGACACCCGCCGTCAGCACTGTCTTGGGCGTTTTCATGGCGGGCCTCGCCGTGGGCGGGCTCGTGTTCGGCGGCCTATCCGACCGCAGCGCGTCGCCGCTCAAACTCTACGGCCTCCTCGAGGCCGGCATCGGCACTTACGCGCTGGCGCTGCCTGCTCTCATCCACAGTGTCACTCCAGCCTACGTCCGCGCCGCCCATGCGCTCCATGGGGAGCCCGTCCTCCTTGGGCTCCTGCGGGTCGTCGCTGGCTTCGCTCTGCTGGGGCTGCCTGCCGCCTTGATGGGGGGCACCCTCCCAGCCCTGATGAGGGTCGTTGCGACGCGGCCGACCCGTCTCGGCGTCGATCTCGGCAGGCTCTATACGGCCAACCTGCTCGGAGGAGTCGCCGGCACGCTCGCCGCCGCCTTCGTCCTCATCGGCTCCCTGGGAATGCGCGGGACAGTGGTCCTTGCCGCCCTGGGAAACCTGACGATCGCGCTCGCCGCCCTGGTTTGGCCAGGGCCCAGAAGCTCAACCACGCAACCGATTGCCGTTTCGCCAGAGGAGACCACTCCGTCGACCGGCCTTCCGCCCGACCGGATTCTCCTGGTCACGATCTTCTTGTCCGGCTTCCTGACGATGGGCTATGAGGTCCTCTGGACGCGGATCCTGGTGTTCTCGTTGCTCAGCACGGTCTACGCGTTCGCCGTCATCCTGGCCATCTTCCTCTCGGGCCTGATGCTCGGCAGCATGGCGTTTACTTTGGCCGAGAAACGGGGTCGCCTCGGCATCGAGACGTTGTGCGTAGTGCAAGTCGTCGCAGCGCTTTTCGCCTTGGGGCTCGCTCCTCTTGGCTCGCGGATCAAGGATGTTGTGGAGAGCCTTTCGCTCAGAGTGGGCTTCACCGGAGCGACCTTCGTTCTCGCGATGGCGGCCGGATCGGCGCTCCTCATGCTGATTCCGGCAACGCTCATGGGACTTGTCTTTCCCCTTGCTTCTCGCCTCCTGATCACGGACGTCGCGCACTCGGGGACGGCGCTGGGCCGCGCGTATTGGGTCAACACGACTGGCGCCGTGGCCGGAGCGATCCTGACAGGCTTCGTCCTCATCCCCGCCTTGGGCCTGAAAGGGGGCCTCATGCTCCTGGCAGGAATGCAGGTCGTTGCCGGCTGGGCTCCCGTCCTGTGGAGCCGGCGCGGGCGGTCGCATCGGATGGCCTCGGCAGCCCTGGCAGCATCTGGCCTGGGCCTTCTCTTTGCCCTGGTCTCCCGCGCCCTTGCAGGGCCGAGCCCCTTCGACCGAACTCCCAGCGATCGCATGATCGCGCATCGCGAAGACGCCACCGCCTCGGTGTCAATCGTGGTATCCCCTTCGGGGGGGCGCAGCCTCCTCATTGACGGATTCGAAGCGGCCTCGGCCGACGACCGGTCGGGTTACATGGCGATGATGGGCCACTTGCCGGTGCTGCTCCACCCGAATCCCGAACGCGCCCTGGTGGTCTGCTTCGGCACCGGCACAACCGCCGGAGCCGTGCTCGGCAATCCGGGTGTGAGCGTGGACATCGTCGACATCAACCGCACCGTCTTCGACTTTGCCGACCACTTCCGCGACTTCAACCACGGTGCCGCCCACGACCCGCGCGCGCGCCTCGTGGTCGAGGATGGACGGAGCTTCCTCCTGACGTCGACCGAGAGTTACGACGTGATTACGTCAGAGCCGATGCCGCCCACTTTTGCCGGCGTTTCAAGCCTGTACTCTCGCGAGTACTACGCGCTGGCGCGGGCGCATCTACGGCCGGGAGGCTTCGTGGTCCAGTGGCTCCCCTTCCATCTCGTCACTCCGGTCCAGGCGTGGTCCATACTGCGATCGATCCAAGACGTCTTCCCTGAAACGACCCTCTGGATCCACAATGACACCGGCATCGTCATCGCTCGCCGCGACGGGGCCGTGACGATCGACCTCCAGGGTCTTGCGAAACGATTCGCACCGGTCGCGAGCGAGATGGGTCGCTTCGGCGTGCCAAACGTCGACGCGCTTCTCGGGATGTACGCTCTCGGCCCGTCGGGTGTCGCTGCGCTGACCCGAGGTGTGGCGGCGGTGACCGATGATCGCCCAAGCCTCGAGTACCAGGGGCCACGCCACAGCTTGGCGCGCTCGTGGGGGATCTATTCGGAGGATCAGCTTCAGGCCCTGGTAACGGTCTACAGCCTTCGGCCGCTGGAGCCGGTGCCCTTGTTCGGCGCCTCCCCCGCCGACGCGGCGCTGCTCAGGACGCGCCGCATCACCGAAACTTACGCGCTGCTGGGCGACGTCTACCTTGGCGCTGGCTCGACCAAGCGCGCCCGGGAAGAATACAACAAAGGCCTCGCGACGAGCCCGGAGCCTTTGCAGCGCGCGCAGTTTCTCTTCGCCCTCGCACAAGTAGCTCGAGACGAGGGCAACATCCCCGAAGCCCTGCGGTTCCTCGACCAGGTCCACGCCTTGGGCGTCGACGACACCGCCGCGGTGCGCCTTCGAGAGGCTCTGGTCTCGCGGGTACCGGGCTCGTCGTAGCGCCCCCCTGAACGGTCATCTGACCCGGATTTCCTCCAGCTCAGGGGTGGAGCGGCAGGCTGACGCGCCAGTCCTCCCGCTTCCAGCCTTTTCCCGAAGATTGCAGGCGCGCGATTCCCGGCCAGCCCGCGACCCAGACATCGCCGGTTCGGTCATCGAGCAGCATGTCGCGCATGTACTGGAGGTCGTGCAGGTCTATTGTCTCCACTCCGCTCATTGTCTTGAGCAGCAGCCCGACCCTGTAGTGCAAGAACCACACGCGCTCACGGGCGTTGTCGACCGCCACTGCGATGCCCTGCCCGTCCACTCCTTCCTCGCGGACGAAGCGTCCGGTCGCCTCGTCGAGGCGATAGAAGCCGTCCTTGAAGTCGGCCACCCAGAGCCGGCCTTCCGAATCCTCGATCAGGTTACCCGGGTCGCGACCCGGATAATCGGCGGACGCCACCTTGTACCGGCGCTGCGGACCGACCGGCGCTTTGAGCGACTCCCTCCACAACAAGTCCCCGGACCGACGGAAGAAGGGGACGCGATCCCACGCCGTGCCCGTGACGAGGGCCGTCGGGAGAAAGCGGTCGGCCGCCGGGTCGTACTCCCAAGCGCTCGGCCCCCGCCAAACGAGCAGGCGGCCTCCGCTCCCCACGAGGGGGGTGTAGGCGTCGTCCGCGCCACCGGGATCCTGAAGGTAGGCCTTCCAAGCCTTACCGTCCCAGCGCACCACGCTGCCGTAGCAACCGGCCCATGCCGATTCCTGCCACACCACTACCCGTGCGCAGATCCTCTGGTCTCGGCTTGCGATCGGACGGCGTCGGTCACGTCCCCAGACGACGACGCCAGCCTGGGTTCCAGCGACAATCGTGTCGCCCAATCGCGCCAGCGAATAGACCTGCTCGTGCTCGGCAGTCAGGGGCGCCGGAGCGCCCGCCTTAGGTGTGGTCATGGGCGCCTTGGCGCAGTCGCCCTTGTAGGCCTCCATATAGCCCTGGGCCGCAGCCAACGCGTTCGGGCGCAGGTTTCGCTTCTTTGGCGGAAAGCTGTCGAGTACCCCGTGGGTGACGATGTAGGCCGAACAAAACGAGTCGCCCATCGCGCGTTGCGCCTCCACCAGACTCCGCACGTAGTGGACGACGAAGTCGCCGGGAAGCGCCTGGGCAGCCTCGTCGAGAAGCAGGAAGGGTGACGCGCCCCAGAGATCAAGGCCGCCGGCCTTGAGCGGAGCGGGCTTCGAGTACGTTTCGAGCGCTCGCAGGTACCCGAGCACGAAGCGATCGGCGGCCGTGAGCTGAGCCAGCTTGAGATCGGCCGGGTCCACGCCCCGTGCTTGCGCGATCCCACGGACGAAAGCCAGTGCGTTCCCAGGCGTCTTCCACCCCAGAGCGTTCACGACCGCGGCCTTTTGGTCGGTGGGATGGTCGCCGACGAGAAACGCGAGCACATCTCCCTCGAGATGCCCCGCCTCGCGAGCCCTCCGCACCGCGGCCAGCTCTCCATAGGCCGTCGCCAGGTCGGTCGACGTCAGCGGCGAGTCAGCGCCGAGCTCCGACGACAACGCCACTGCGACAGCGCACGCGAATACGCGGAACCCGGGCTTCTGACCGGCATGGCTCATCTCAATCAGGTCCCGTAGAGACGATCGCCGAAATCACCGAGGCCGGGGAGGATGTACTTGCGGCCGTTCAGCTCGCGGTCGAGGGCGGCGGCGTGGATCGCAACCTCCGGCGCCATCCTCTCGACGTGCGCGACGCCCTCCGGCGCCGCGATTATCGACAGCAGGCTCACGCGACGCACGCTTTGCCCGCGCAGCCGCTCGGCCGCCATCGCCGCCGACCCGCCCGTGGCCAGCATCGGATCCAGGATGAAGACGTCGGCGCCGCCCACATCGGGGACCTTCTCGTAGTACCGCCGCGCCACGGCCGTCTCCTCGTCGCGCTCGAGGCCCAGGTAACCAACCGACGTCTCGGGGACAATTTCGAGGAACGCCGGCAACATCCCGAGCCCGGCGCGCAGGATGGGCACCGCCACGACCCGCGACGCAAGCCGCTTCACCGCGGCCGTCTCGAGAGGCGTCTCCACGGTGGCTTCGCGCAGCGCGAGTCCCCGAGTGGCGTCGGCAGCCAACAGGAGACCGACGCGATGCGCCAATCGCCGGAACTCTTCGGGCGCTGTCGCATTGTCGCGCAGCCGGGCGAGAACCTCTTCGGCGATCGGATGAGCGAGCAGATGGAGCGCCATCGGCGGTCGGAGGATACCACGCGCCGATGCTATACTCGCCTCCGAATGCGCTTGACCCCCGAAGAGATCCAATACATCTCCCGCAAGATCGTCAAGACCCTCGTCACCGAGGGGAAACTCGAGGTCGATTCCCAGCTTCGGGTCGAAGAGGCGATCGGCAAAGTGATCGCCGAGGAGCTCCAGATCGAAGACCGCTTGAACGACGAGGTGCGCGAGGTGCTCATGGAGCACACCTCGCAGATGGAGCGGTCGGACATCACCTACACCGAGATGTTCAAGAAGGTGAAGCGAGAGCTGGCGAAGAAGAAGGGGATCATCCTGTGAAGCTCTCCCGCGAGAAGGTCCTCCGCCTCTCCCACCTCATCCTCGACTACATCAACGAGGATGACGGCATCGAATACTTCGTCGAGACGCAGGAGTTGCGTCAGGAGATCCTGCGCCTGATCGAGGGCGAGATGAGGGCCGACGAGGCCATCGACGCCCTCGTCCGCCGCAAGATCGAGACCCAGAAGCGCACCATCGTCGAAGGCTCCGAAGAGTGGGACGTCCTCTACCGCAAGTACTACGAAGAAGAGACCGCCAAGCATCGGAAGGTGATGCTCTAGCGGGCCGCGAGGTCTCGTCAGCTCCGCTCGATCCGGAGGTTGTAGCAACCGGCCCTGGTGTTCCGTACGTGGATGTAGTCCACGTCCGCCCGCCCGAGGAGCTGAGCCAGGACGGGCTCGATCCGCCCGTCCGCCACGTACTCCTGGGCCCGCAACAACCGGCCTCGTCCGTAGGCGTTGAGCGTGAGCGCGCTGCCGCGAACATCGTCGGGGAAGCCGCCGCTCTCCGCGTAGCGCTGGCACGGAGCTTCGTGGATGAACACGGGGCCGGGCAACGGAAACGGGTCCGTCCCTTCGAAGGGATCGTAGGTAAAGAGGAGGCGGCGCTCTTCACCCACGACGAAGTTGCGGAGGCACTGCCGGCACGGTCCGCGTCCCGTGGCCACCTCGGCGTGGGCCGGGTGGCCGTACTGGGGCGACCGTCCCGTGGAGCGGACCGCTTCGGCAATCGCGTCGGGTATCGCGACGATCTGGTAGGGGGTCATCGAGTCCTCCGTTCGCCCCCATCGTGGCGGATCTCCGGAAGGCTCGCTATCCGGTTCGCGACGCCGAATCAGCGCCCCGGGGTCGTAGCTCTCGATGTCGGCGGGGATCGATCCGATGGGACGAGCAGCGCCGCCACGAGCCATCGCGTCACCTCCCCGAGGCCTCGACGACGAGGGGAGCCTCGAGGATGACGCTCTCGGGGGCCTGACATTCCGCACCATGGCAGCGCTGGAAGCGGACGGTGAGGCGCACGGCGGTCGGTCCCGGCGCGGCGTCGGAGCGCAGGCGGAGCGGCACGACGATCGCGGCGTCTCCCGCGCAGGTACGTTCCTGGGGGTACGTCACAGCACCGACGGCGAAGCGGTCGCCGGGAACGCTGACGGTAAGCGGAATGAGATCACCGGCCAGAGGGCGATGGCCGTTGATGGTCCAGGGCGGGGCGATGGCGAGATGCACCTGAGCGGTGACAGTCGCCCCGGAACGAACGTGGCCCTGCTCAAGAGATGCTTCGATGGTCACGGGCCCGCGAGTCTCACGGGCCGCATGCGCCGGCTCGCTCGCGGCATTGGCCGGGACCGCGGTGAGAGGAACGGCCGCCGACGCCATCGTCTCCATCCCGCGGGGCGCACGCTGCAAGTCGCCGCGGAAGGTTTCGGCGCTGCCACGAGCGAGGTTCGCATAGCGTTTCTCTCCCGTGACTCTGGTGAGGCGCAAGAGCACCGTGGCCATCACGCCGTTCGCGGAGGGCCGATCGCCGTCGTAGCCGCTCTTCAGGCGCGCGGGGAGCGGAGCGTGGGCCGCATCCGTATCGAAGAACCCGCCCGCCGATGCGTCGAGGAAGCGGCCGATGGCTGCGTCGACGGCGCGGCGGGCCTCGTCTCGCCAACGAGCGTCGCGGGTGGCGTCGTGCAGGTCCAGCAACCCCTCGGCCAGGAAGGCGTAGTCCTCGAGAAACGCGCTGCTGCAGCCACCGGCGGATCCCGCGCAGCGGGCGAGAGCGGCCCAGGGACCGAGGGCCGCAATGATCGCGGAGGCCGCCCGCGCCGCTACGTCGCGGTCGCCGGCGCGCCCTAGCGCCGAGGACGAAGCCACGAGGGCACCGATCGCGAGCCCGTTCTCGAAGGCGAACACACGCGGGCTCTCGCCGTCCCGGATGAAGGCGCCGGCGGAATCGCGAGCGCTTTCTGCAAGTCGTGACGCAGCGGCGGATGCGGCTTCTCGAAGCGGCGCTGACCCCGTGGCAGCGAAGCCCTCGGCCAGAGAGCGGAGGCGCAGCGCCTGGCCGGCGACGTCCGTCGGCGCAGGCGACGCTGCAAGCAATGCGACACCTCGCGCCAAAGCATTCCTGTTCTGGGCAGTCGGGGATCGCGAGAACTCGGCCAGGAGAAGGCGGAGGGCCCCCGGGGACGGTGCGCCGCTGGTTTCGTCCACACCCTTGAGAGCCCGTTCGACGACCGCGCGGCCCAGGGGTCCCTGCGGCGCTTCTGGCGTCTGAGCCGCGAGCAGACGCGCTGCGGCAACGCCGGCCCGCGTCTCGACCTCGGCCCGACGTTGCCTGTAGGCGTCAATGATCATCGCGAGGTGGGCCGCGAGGCCGGCGGACGTCGCGGTGGCGAGCGCTCCGGCGGACACAGGATGAAGCGCCGGCGTGAGCAGCATCCAGAGAGGCGTCATCGGTTGGGGAGGAGCGGCGTCGGAGGACAGGGTCAGAGCGAGACGTGCGACGTCGGCCAGGTCGGGGCGCTCGTCGCGATCGACCCGCACGGCCACGAAACCGTCGGCCAACACCGCCGCGACGGCATCGTCGCCCAGAAGTACTGGGTTCTCGCCGCGTGCGACGACCACGAAGATCAATCGCTCGTCGTGGCGCGCGCGGTCGAGGGTTGCCGCGGACCACGGTTGCCAGTCGATCCCCGCCACGACGAGGAGTGCCAGCAGGCCCATGGCTCAGGGCACCCAGGGGCAGCCGACCGCGACCCTACGACGCGCCGCAGAGGCACTGACACCGCGATCGTTGTCGGGAGGCCGGTTTCCCGGAGGCCGGAGCCGCATCATGTGAATGGCAAAGGCCTCGGCGCGGCTGAAGTCGGAGAACTGGGCGATCGTGGCCGGCGACATCAAGCCTCGCTGAGACGGATGCCCCAGACCGAGGATGTGGCCCATCTCGTGGGCTGCAAGGGACAGGGCGCTGGCCTCCGGCCGCCCACGGTAGGTCGTGGAGCCCGAGGTGATGCGGTTCCCCGGGAAGGTGACGCGGGTGATGGCACCGTAGGAGGGGTTCGCGGCCAGAAAGGCGTCCGCCGGATCGATGCGCACATCGACCTTGATCCCGCCTGTGGGCGCGGCGTCGGCAACGACGAAGGGGACGGCACCATCGGTCGCGGCCGTGGCGACGGCGGCCGCTTGTTCCTGAGCCGCACGCGCCGCCGAGTCGGCGCGAACGTCCGCCGACAGGACCACGGTAACGCCCGCGACAGGTCGCGTGACCGACCCGTCGGAGACGAGCTGGTTGTAGACCAACTCGTTCACGAACGTCTCTCCGGCGTCGGCACGGATGGGCCAGAGCTGAAAGACGGGGTCGCCGCGCCAGAGGGTCTCGCGCGGGAAGAAGCCACGGCCATCGATTGCGATGGGCGATCCGGTCGTTACCGAAAGAGTGGCACGGCCACCGGCGTCCGTCGTGACACTCTGGCCGCCCACGGACACCGACGCTCCGGCGGCGGCGGCGGCGGTGTCCCCCGACACCACCGTGACGACCGTCGGCACAGACGATGCCGACGGAGAGGCCGGCCCGGCTCCCCCGCAGGCGCCCGCAAGAATTGCAAGCACGGGGACGGTCCACCCCGGAGCGCACCGCCAAGTCGTCGCCATCGTCCCACTGATGATTCTATTCCGACGACGGAGCAGGGCGTTTCGTCAGGCTGCCCAGGGCGTCGTAGGCGGCGTACTTGTAGGCCTCGGCCAGGGTGGGATAGTTGAAGACCGACTGGATGAAGTAGTCGAGGGTTCCGCCAAAGTGCAGACAGGCCTGGCCCACGTGGACCAGCTCCGACGCCATCTCACCGAGAATGTGGACGCCCAGGACCCTGAGGTCCGACGGAGCGAAGATGAGCTTCACGATCCCCGAGAGGTCCCCGATGATCTGGCCTCGGCCATTGCCGATGTAGAGCGCGCGACCGACGCCGTAGGCGATCCCCTTCTCGCGGCATGACTCTTCGCTCTCCCCGACCGAGGCGATCTCGGGGATGGTGTAGACGGCGGTGGGAAGGATGGGCGAGACCCGCGATTTGTACTTCAGGTCGAAGGCGTGGCACATCGCCACCCGCGCCTGCTCCATCGAGGTCGACGCCAGCGCCGGGAAACCCACGACGTCTCCCGCGGCGTAAATGTGGGGAACCGCGCTCTGGTAGTGGGCGTTCACCGCGAGGTGTCCCCGCGGCCCGGCGGCGAGGCCGGCCTTCTCCAGGGCGAGCCCGCCCGTGGCCCCCATACGCCCCGTCGCGAAGAGGACGCTCTCTGTCTCCAGGGAACCTCCGCTCTTCAGCGCCAGGGTGAGTTCTGCGGCGCCACGATCGATCTGCGTGACGGCGTCGCTCAACAGGACGTTCAAGCCCAGAAGCTCCATCTGGAGTCGGAGACGCTCGGCGATCTCCTGGTCGAGAAACGGAAGAAGACGATCCTGTCCGCCCACCAGAGAGACCTCGAGGCCGAGGGCGCGGAAGATGGTGGCGTACTCACACCCGATGACGCCGCCACCCACGACCACCATGGACCGCGGCAGGCGGTCCATGAGCAGGATCGAATCGCTGTCGAAGAGGCGCGGATCACGCGGCGTGTTGTCGGGCCAGTTGGGATAAGAGCCGGTGGCGACCAGGATTACCGGGGCCGAGAGCCAGCGGTCCCGCTCCCCGGGCGCCGCCACCCGCAACGTGTGCGGGTCCTCGAACGAAGCCTGGCCGCGGACGACCATGATCCGGTGGCGCTCCAGGTTCGCTCCGATCATCTCTCGCAGGTTCTTGACGACCTCGTCCTTGCGGAACATGAAGTCGGGAACGGTGATGTCAGTCTTGATGCTGTAGTCGATACCGTAGAGACCGCGTTGCTGAAGGCCGGAGAAATAGAGGGCCGTTTCGCGCAAGGTCTTGCTCGGAACGGTGCCGGTGTTGACTCCGGCGCCGCCGAGGTGCGGAGCCTTCTCGACGAGGGCGACGCGCTTGCCGAAGTAGGCCGCCTGGGCCGCGCCCTTCTCGCCGGCGGGGCCGGAGCCGACCACGACGAGATCGTAGGCCTCGGTGGGCATGTGGGATTACAACACGACGGGAATGCTCCGGTCGAGGCGAATCCCTTCGGGCTTGACGCTGCAGGCGAAGGCCAGCACCTTCACACCCGCGCGCACGGCGGCGCCGAGGGCCATCGCAAAGGCGGGATCGTTCTCGGCGTGGGGCGAAAGGCTCCGGGCATCGTCCCGTTGCACGACGAAGACGACGAAAGCTCGTCGGGATTTTCTGGAATGTGCCGTCAGTTCCTCGAGATGCCGCCTGCCCCTGGCTGTGGGCGCATCGGGAAAGAGGGCTCTCCCGCGCTCCACGAGGGTCGCTGACTTGACCTCCACGAGAGCCGTCTGTCCGCGCCAGGAGATCGCAAAATCGATGCGACTGCGGCCGTGCCGGACCTCTCGGCCGACGATCCTGGCCCGCGCCAGGCCCCGGACTCCGCCACGGGTGAGCGCCGCCTCGAAGATGCGGTTCGCCAAGGCTGGGACGACCGAGACCCAGCGCCGGCGGTGGCGGACCAGAACGATGGTATGGGACGTGCTACGTCCGGGGGTGGAGGCTGGCTCCAGGAGGACAAGGCCTCCTGGTACGAGGAGTTCCCGAAGCCTCCCGGGGTCGCGGCAGGCGGCGCGGATTATTCGGTTTTCGCTGCGAGCGATGACCACAAAGCGGCTCGGGCGAGAGACGAATGTGGCGGGTTGCAGGGAGTAGAATGGGGCGTCGGGGGACTTCGACATGATCCGCAGGCTTTTCGCCCTCATCGTCCTCCTTGCGCTTGCCGCGGGGGGACTCTACTACTGGAAGACTCGCGGCGGGTCGCTCTCAGGGACCCACGGGCTCGAAGTGGTCGGCCGTGATTTGAAAGATACGGCTCTCACGGGCGCCGTGAAGACGGCCTTCGAGCTGAACCGGACCCTGAAGCCCCTCACGATCCACGTAAGCACCGAGGACGCCGTCGTCACCCTCAGGGGGGACGTGCCGCACGACGACGCCAAGGCCGCGGCCGAGCGCGTGGCCTCGTCGGTGCCCGACGTGCGCCAGGTGGTCAATCACCTCCAGGTGACCGGTGGGCCCGCCGAATCGCCGCGCCCAGAGCGTACGGTGAGCGAGTCCATCGACGATCAGGCTCTCGAGGTGCAAGTGCGGCTGGCTCTGTCGCTGAACCGCGAGCTGAAGGGCACCGAGATCAAGGTAGAAGCTTACAAACGAGGCGTCACGCTTTCGGGGGAAGTGAACAAGGGGAAGCAGAAGGCCTTGGCCGTGGACATCGCCCGGGAGACACCCGGTGTGTCAGACGTCACAGAGCGGATCCGGGTCATGGGAGAGCCGGCCAAACCTCGATATAATTGAGTTTATTGATACTCTTGGGTCGTCTCCGCAATTTTCGCAGTTCTTGTAAGGAGGAACGTTGATGCAACGCAGAACGACAGCATGGGCGCTGGGGGGCCTCCTGGCACTCGCGGGAACCACATGGGCCCAAGATGCCCACCACGACTCGGTGAAGCCCGAGGACGTGAAGACCTGGACGGCGACCATCGACGGGAAGGAATACGAAGTCCGCCCCGCGACGCCGACCGATGACGGGGACACGGGCCTCTACCGGTTGTCGTCCGCCTATACCCTCCCCAAGGGGAAGGTTTCGGTGAACCTCTTCCGGGACAACTTCGATCGGGATCCGAAGGACATCGACTTCTCGGTCCACGGCCTCTCGCTGGGATTCGGAGCCACCGACAAGCTGGAGCTGTTCGGCAGCGCCGGCTTTCAGAACAGAGTGCGAACCGCTGCTCAAGACCAAGATGGCTTCTTCAACGACCTGCCGGGGGCCGGTGCCGAGCACTGGCAGACGGGTTTCGGCGACATCCGCCTGGGCGCCAAGTACAAGTTCCTCGATGACTACCGGAGCGATGCCGTCGGCCTTGCCCTCAAAGGGTACGTGAAATTCGGCACGGCCGACGACGCGAAGGGGCTGGGGACCGGCAAGACGTCCTACGGAGCCGACCTCATCCTGTCGAAGAGCCTGAACCACGACGCCGACATCCACGCGTCTCTTGGGTACGAGATCAACAGCGACCCCGACGGCCTCAACATCGGCAACGCGTTCAAGTGGGGGGTGGGCCTCAACATCCCCGCCTGCCGAATCTTCCAGGTCCAGGCCGAGCTGACGGGAAAGGCATACAACGGCGCCGAGTTCGCCCAGACCAACACGACCGATCTGATCGTCGGACCGGTGATCTGGATCAAGCCGGGCGTCTTCATCCGGCCGGCGTTGTCGTACGCTTTCGGCTTCGACGGCCGCGGAGCGGGCACCGGCTTCCCCACCCGCAGCGGGCACCTGCTCTCGGTCGGCTTCCACCCGGGGACCCCGTGCCTCCCGGTGGTCGCGCCGCCTCCGCCTCCGCCTCCGCCGGCCAACCGGCCGCCGACGGTGACCGTCGTCTGCGACACACCCGTGTTGCCCGGCGTCGTCTCGAAGTGCCATGCGACGGCCTCGGATCCCGACGGCGACCCGCTCACCTACGCCTGGACCGCCAAGGCGGGCAAGATCGTGGGGAACGGCGCCGACGCCAACCTCGATACCGCCGGTGTCAACCCGGGCGACTGCATCCCAGTGACCGTCAAGGTCGCAGACGGGCGCAGTGGGACGGCCGAAGCCACCACGAACGTCTGCGTCAAGGCTCCCGAACGGAAGGCGGAGGCGACGACACTCTGCACCTCGGGCGGCTTCCCGCGGAATCTGGCGCGCCTCAACAATGTGGACAAGGCCTGCCTGGACGACGTGGCGGCGCGGCTCCGTCAGGACCCCCGCGCGCGAGTCGTCGTGGTCGGTCACGCCGATAGCAAGGAGCGCTACCCCGAGGTGATCGCCCGGAAGCGTGCCGAAGCGATCAAGACATACCTCGTGACGGAGCGTGGCGTCGACGAATCGCGGATCACCGCGAAGAGCGCCGCCGCGAGCAAGCCCCTGGACAACGGAGCGTCGGTCGCCGCCCGCGCCAAGAACCGGCGCGTCGAGGTGATCTTCGTGCCGGATGGCGCTTCGGCTCCGGAGGACGACGACTAAGCTCGCGCGAGCCGAGTCGTCGGTAAAGGGCGCGGCTTCGGCCGCGCCCTTTTCTTGTCACTTACTTGATGTCGAGGAGCTCGATCTCGAAAACCAGGGTCGCCGCGGCGGGGATGGCCGGCGGATGCCCCTGGTCCCCGTAGGCGATGTCCGAGGGGCAGACGAGGCGCGCCTTCTCCCCGACCTTCATCCTCTGGACCCCCTCGGTCCAGCAAGGAATGACCTCGTTGAGCTTGAACTGGGCCGGCTTGCCGTGCTTCGCGGAGCTGTCGAATTCGGTACCGTCGGTCAAGGTGCCGGCGTAATTCACAGTGACCGTGTCGGCGGCTTTGGGACTCGCGCCCTTGCCCGCGGTCAGGCTCCGAAAGACGAGACCCGAGGTCGTCCGGACGGCACCCGCTTCCTTGGCTGCGTTGTCGGCGAAGGCCTTGAACTTCTCCTTCTGACCCTTCGCGCGATCGGCGATCCGGGCTTGTGCGAACTCCTGGATCTTCGGGCCGTAGGTCTGCATGTCCACCTGGAGCTTCTTCCCCGAGGCGGCGTCCACGAGGCCGCTCTTGATGGTCTCGATCTCGGTCGGCGAAAAATTGAGCGGCTCGATGTTCCTTCCAAGCATCACGCCAAGGGCGTAGACGGTCTTCTCCTGCTCATTCATCCCCGCGGCGGCAGGCGCGGTCGGGGACGGCTTCGGCGGCTCTTGAGGCTTGCAAGCCCCGGATAGGGCGGCGAGTGCGACGACGAGAGCGGCAATGCTGAGTCGCTTCATGGATCCCCTTCTGTCGGAGAGCGGGGCGCCGGAGGCGGCGCCCGGAATACACGAAAAAGCCCGGGGCTCGGTGCCCCGGGCGCTCGGAGAGTGGTCTTCTCTAGCTGTTAGGCAACGGTGACGTTCGCGGCGCGGGGCCCCTTCGGGCTGTCCACCACCTCGAAACGCACGCGATCACCCTCGTGCAGGGTACGGAACCCCTCGGCGCGAATCTCGGAGTGGTGGACGAAAACGTCAGGACCACCCTCACGCGAGAGGAAACCGAAACCCTTGGACTCGTTGAACCACTTGACGGTACCTTCGATCATGAACCGCAGGCCTCCTTGGCCTCAGACTAGAAGCTTCGTCGACTGCGCGCCCACGAACGAAAGCCGCTCACCATGAGCAAGCCCCCTCCGAACGCCAGAGGAACGGCAACTAGTACTGCAAACGATGGTAACAGCAAAAGGAAATAGGGGCAAACCTGAAAACGATTCAGGTAAACTGGGGCAGTGAAACGACTTGGAAGCCGTTTGCCGCTCTGGGTTGGCTGCCTGCTGGCCCTCGCGCCTGGAGGCGCCGCCGAGGGGCAGAGCTGGACGGCCGTCGGGCCAACAGGGGGAGACGTGCGGGCCCTCGCCACCGATCCACGGGACGCCCGGGTCCTCTACCTGGGGACCGCTGACGGCGTGCTCTATCGCTCGGAGGATGCCGGAAGCCGCTGGCGACGGCTAACGCCGGGTTTCCCGCTCAGGGGCAAGAGCCTCGACAACATCCACGTCGACCCTCGGGGGCGAGTGTTCGTGGGCTACTGGGGAGTCGCGGGGGACGGGGGCGGCGTGGCCCGCAGCCTCGACGAGGGCCGAACGTTCGCGATCCTGCCCGGCATGGACGGCGAATCCGTACGAGCCCTCGACGAATCGGCCTCGAACCCGGACATCCTCGTGGCCGGAGCCATCAGCGGCGTCTTCCGGTCCGACGACGGAGGCGATACCTGGCGGCGGATCAGCCCCAAGGGCGATACGGAACTCAGGAACGTGGAGTCGATCGCCATCGATCCGACGAGCGCGAACGTCGCGTATGTCGGGACGTGGCATCTCCCCTGGAAGACCGTCGACGGCGGGCGGACATGGCGGGGGGTCCACAACGGGATGATCGACGATTCCGACGTCTTCACCATGACCCTCGATAGGCGAGACCCCCACGTCGTCTACGCCACCGCCTGCACGGGCATCTACCGTTCGGGGGACGCTGCGGCTCGCTGGGCCAAGGCGCAGGGCATCCCTGCCAGCAGCCGGAGAACGCGGGCCTTCGCACAAGACCCCGCCGAGCCCAACACGCTCTACGCCGGCACCACCGAGGGGCTCTTCATCAGCGGCGACGGAACCTCGACATGGCGCCTCGCGACGGGCAAGGACGTCGTGGTGAATGCGATTGCTCCCCTCCCCCACCAACACGGGGGCGCCATCCTCCTCGGAACCGACGGCGCCGGCGTTCTCCGCAGCACGGACGGCGGACGAACCTGGAAACCGTCCAACGATGGGTTCGCCGAGCAGGTCTTCTCCCGCGTCCTCGTCGATCCGGCGGAGCGCCGCGTCGTCGTCGGGGTGGCCGGAGACCGGCGGCATGGCGGCGTTTTGCAAGCCCCGAGGCCCGCCGGCCCGTGGACACAGGTCGGCGAGGGGCTCGAGGGGCGGGAGATTTTGTCCGTGGCGCTAGACCGCGACGAGATCATCGCCGGGACCGACGACGGCGTCTTCCGTTCCGTCTCCCACTGCGGTATGTGGCGCCGGCTCGCGACCGTGGTGGACGGCGCCGATGTGCATCCCCACGCCGACGATGTGGCGGCCCTGCCCGGAGGCGTCTTGCTCGCGGCAACGAGCGGCGGTCTATTGCGAAGCGCCGACGGAGGCCAGAGCTGGCAACGAAAGCCGCTGGGGCTCGCGCGCTCCGTCCTTGCGTTGGGTGCATCGCCCACGAGCCCGGGCTTCGTTGTCGCGGCGACACCGCTGGGCGCCTTCCTGAGCCGCGACGCGGGAGAGTCCTGGGAGCAGGTCTCAGGGGCACTGGCCGACGTCGAGATCCATTCCCTCGGCTTTCTGCCGGGGAACGCCGACGTCATCTTTGCCGCGACGGCAACTGGTCTTCTGAAGTCCACCGATCAAGGGCGGGTCTGGCAGCGGCGCGCCGGAGGCCTCCCCCTCTCGGACATCGCCGGCCTGACTTTCGTGCCCGACGGGCGGACGGTTTATGCGAGCGACTACGCACACGGCGGTCTCTATCGGAGCGACGACGCAGGGGACACCTGGCGCCGGTTCCCGACGGCCGGCCTCAGTTCGGAGCGCATCTGGTCGATGGCCGTCGACCCTTCTGCACCCGAACGGCTCCTGGCTTCGGCCGCCACAGGGGGGCTACACCTTCTTTCCCAATCCCAAGTCCCGGTGGAGGCACCGGGGGGGGCGCATTGAGCCCGTCCCGTTTGCCACGGAAAAGTCATTTGACTGAGATGGACGATCGGCGTAGCGTCCCATCGCTCTTGCACTCCCCATGATCTCCCTCGATCCAGGCCGCACGCTTTCCCACTACCTGATCGTGGAGAAGCTCGGCCAGGGAGGGCAGGCGACGGCCTACCGCGCCGAGGACCTCCGCCTCAATCGGCCCGTGGTCATCAAGGCGCTCCGCCCCGAGCTGGCGGAGAGCGACGCCGCCAGGCGCCGCTTCGAGCGGGAGGCCTGCCTCTGCTCGGCCCTGGAGCACCCCAACATCTGCGCGATCTACGACATGGGCGAGGAGGACGGGCTCATCTACATCGTGATGCAGCTCGTCGAAGGCAAGACCCTGAAGGAGCTGCTCCACGGCCGGCCCCTCGAGACCCTCTCGGCTCTCTCCATTGCAATACAGATCGCCGACGCGTTGGCTGTCGCCCACGCCGCGGGGATCATCCACCGTGACGTCAAGCCCACGAACATCATGGTGACCCCCGCGGGCCAGGCCAAGGTCCTGGACTTCGGTCTGGCGAAGATGCTCGCATACCACGCGGAGGGCGACGTCCCCGAGACGGCCGGCGCGGACCCCCTGACCGAGGTCGGCGTGCCGTGCGGCTCCATCGGATATGGCTCCCCCGAGCAGGCCGCGGGCGAGTCGGTCGATCATCGTTCCGACATCTTCAGCCTCGGGGTCGTGCTCTACGAGATGTTCACGGGACAGCCCGCCTTCCGCGGCAAGGGACGCCTCGAGGTGCTGCGTGCGGTGATCGCCGACACGCCTCGGGAGATCGGCGTGCTGAATCCCGCGGCTCCCCCGCAGGTCCATGCGATCGTGGCGCGCGCCATCGCGAAGGACCCGGCGAGCCGCTACCAGACGATGGCGGGGCTCCGGGACGAGCTGAAAGCCCTCATGCGCCGCCTGTCTCGGGAGACCGGGGTCGTCCCCACCGAATCCTCCGCGACACTCGTGGCGCCACAACGCGCCCGCAGCGGCTGGCACCTGGGCGGGACGCTCGTGCGGGTCCTCGGCCGCTGGCGTACCGCCTCGCGGCATCACGCCCCCCCGGGCTTCTCGTCGAATCGCCCCGCGTCGTGGGGGACCGAGACGAAGACGACGCTGGCTGTCCTCCCATTCTCCAATCTCACGGGGGATCCAGGGGCGAGCTTCTACGAGTTCTCACTTGCCGACGGGATCATCACCGAGCTGGCGCAGCTCCGCTCCCTCGTCGTGCGTCCCTCGGCGTACATAGCGCCCTACGTGGGCCAGCGGGTAGACCCGCGGGAGGCGGGAGAAGCCCTGGCGGCGCAACTCGTGCTGACCGGCGGTTTCGCGAGAGCGGGAGAGCGCTTTCGCGTCAGCGCCCAACTCCTGGCCGCGGCCACGGGAGAAATCGTCTGGAGCGAGCGGATCGACGTCCCCGCTTCGGACCTCATCACCATCCAGGACACGATCGCCGAAAGGCTCATCGCGGGATTGCGCCTCAGCCTGACGGAACAGGAGCAGGAGCGGATAGACCGCCTTCCGACCACGAACAGCGAAGCCTACGAGTTCTACCTCAAGGGACGGGACTGTCTCTTCCGCTACGCGTCCCACAGCTTCGACGAGGCGGACCTCGAGGCCGCCATCCAGATGTTCCACGAGGCGGCGGGCCTCGACCCGGCCTTCGCCGCGGCCCACGCGGCGCTCGGCCGGTGCTACGTCCACCACGCTCAGGGATACGGCGGAACCGAGTACTACACCCTGGCGGAGCGGTCGCTCAGGCGTGCCCTCGAGATCGACCCCGGGCTCGCCGAAGCCCGGCTCCAGACGGTGTACGTCGACCTCCATCGCGGCGACAAGAAACGAGCCGAAACGACCATCGAGGCTCTTCGCGGCGAGACCCCGGGCGATCCGTCGGTGCTCCTGGTGGGCGCGATGATCCACAGGATCGACGGTCTCTACGACGAGGCGCTGGCGGACTACGCCCGCCTCATCGAAGTCGATCCGACCTCACGGGTTCTCGCCGGATACAACCGCGCCCGGGTCTTCACCTACATGGGAGCCCACGAGCGGGCTGTCGCCGAGTTGGAAGAGGCGCGGCGGATCGAGCCAGAGCACCCCCTCGTCAAGACGTTCCTCGCCATCACCTATTTCAACCAGAGGCGAGTGGACGAGGCCCAGGCCCTTGTCGAGGAAGTCCTCCGCCAGAACCCGCACTTCGACGGCCTGCTCCCTGTCCTTGGGTGGTGCCTCTCGGCCCGAGGGGAACACGACCAGGCGCGAGCCGTCGTAACCGACCGCGTGAAGGAGACGGCGGCCGCGGACCACGACATCGCTCTGTGGCTCGCGTCACTCTACGCCATGGAAGGGATGGTCGACGAGGGGATCGAGTGGTCGCGACAGGCCGTGCGTCTCGGCAACCACAACTACCCCCTCTTCTCGACCAGCGGCAAGCTCGACGGGCTCCGCGCCGACCCGCGTTTCGCGGACCTGCTGACCGAGTTGCGCGCCACCTGGGAGTGGCGCAGGGGCGGTGCGACGGGAGACGGAGGCGCGACGAGCGGCCACCGGGCCCAGGAGGTTGGATTGTGACCGCACCCAAAGAGCTGCTGGAGCGGATCCAGAACCGTCTGGACGAAAGCTTCGTCGGGATCGGCGAGGTCGTCGCCGACCTCCGTCCGGCCGATCTGGCCGACCTCGTCAACCAGCTCACGTTGGCCGAGGCCGGTGCGGTCTTCAGCATGGTCTCGGTGGCACGAGCGATCGAAGTCTGCGACGAGCCCACGCTGCGGCGTCGGGCGGGGATCCTCCAGCAGCTCGATCCGGCCCGCGCTGCTCAAATTCTTTCCGGGCTCTCGGCCGACCAGCGCACCGAGATCATCCGCTACATGGGGGAGCTGGAGCGCCGGCGACTCCTCCCGAAGTTGGCGGCGGAGGCCCGGGGTGAGGTGGAAAAGCTCCTCCAGTACCCGCGACGGACCGCCGGCGGGATCATGACCACGGAGTTCGTCCGCCTCGAGCCCGGGATTACCGTGGCCGACGCCCTCAAGCACATCCGAAGCGTGGCGAGAGAGAAGGAATCGATCTACGCCTGTTACGTCCTCGAGCCCGGCACTGGGCGCCTCCTCGGCTCCGTCTCGCTGCGCGACCTGGTGATGGCCGAGATGTCGGCCGTGATCACCGACGTGATGCGCAAGAAACCCGTCACCGTGAACGCTCTCGACGACCAGGAGGCGGTGGCAAAGAAGATCGCGAAGTACAACCTCCTCGCAGTCCCCGTTCTCGAGAAGGACGGGAGCGTCGTGGGCTTCGTCACGGTGGACGACGTAATCGACGTCGTCGTCGAGGAGCAGACGGAGGACGTCCTCAAGATGGCCGGTATCGAGGGGAGCGCCCTCGACAAGCCCTACTTCGAGAATCCCATCTGGCTCGTGGTGCGGAAGCGCATCGGCTGGCTACTCCTCCTGTTCGTGGCCGAGACCTGCACGGGCACGGTTCTTCGGCATTTCGAGAACGAACTGGCCGCGGTGGTTGCCCTCTCGTTCTTCATACCTCTTCTCATCGGCACCGGCGGCAACGCCGGATCCCAGACCGTGACGACGATCATCCGCAGCCTGGCCCTGGGGGAAATCAAGCTCGAGGATGGCTGGCGGGTCCTCACCCGCGAGGCAACCACCGGCCTCACCGTGGGACTGCTCATCGGAACGGTGGCTTTCACCCGGGCTCTCATGTGGGGAGCCCATACGCCCCTGGCGTGGACCGTGGCCATCACGGTCCTCGTCATCTGCACCTGGTCCACGACGGTCGGGTCGGTGATTCCACTCGTGGCCGAACGCTTCGGCATCGACTCGGCGGTGCTATCGGCTCCGCTCATCACGACGCTCGTGGACGCGACGGGGCTCGTGATCTACTTCCGCATCGCGAAGGTGATCCTGGGCCTCTGACGGCGACGTGATCGGGGACACCGCGCGGCCCCTGCGGACTTGGACTAGACTTGCGACGTCCGGGCCACGAACGCACCGGAGACAAGGAGTGGGACATGATCCTCCCCGCCATCCTTCTCGTCACCCTGGCGGCGCCACAGAATGCGCCGGTCCAGTCGCGAGACATCCCCGCCGCCACGCCGGCCGTGGCACAGGCTTCCATCGACGCGGGCTTGGCTCTCTTCAAGAGGCGCCACTTCACTCAAGCCGAGGCC
Organism: Vicinamibacteria bacterium; assembly: GCA_041493035.1. Classification (GTDB taxonomy): domain Bacteria; phylum Acidobacteriota; class Vicinamibacteria; order Fen-336; family Fen-336; genus JBGPYB01. The sequence continues at coordinate 65,909 of JBGPYB010000003.1, forward strand.
GAGTTCCAGAAGGCCGTCGACGCGGACCCCGCCGGGGCCGCGGGCTATTTCTATCTGGGATACACGGTCTACAAGATCGCGGAGCCGAAGCGCCCCTTCCACCCCGAAAAGCGGCGGGCCGCGGAGCTGTTCTCCAAAGCCTACGATCTCGATCCCCGGTTCAGGCCCGTGTGGGCGGGACGGTAGCGCCCTCGTTCACGGCGCCGTAGGGCTGGGGACGGCCGTCGCCTTTCCGGCGTCGATGTACCCGAGGGTGCGGAGGTCGTCCAGAGTCTCCTCGTCGCTCCTGTGGGAGGGCGGCGCCCCGGAGCGACGCCCAGAGCCTTCGTACGTAACGATGGTCCGCACAGGGTGTCGCTCCAGATACGCGGGCTCGTAGGCGTTCCTCAGAACCGTGCCGTCCATGTCCTCCGCCACGGCCTGCCCCATGGCATGGAGGATGGTCGGCGCGATGTCGAAGAGCCTCGGGCCCGTCAGGCGTCCCCCTTTTCGGATCCCCGGACCTCGGAGGAAGAGGACGCCGTCGGGAGCCTCCATGGCGGGGTTGTAGTGGTTGTAGCCTCCGCCGAAGAAGGCGAAGCCGTGATCGGAGCAGACGAGCAGCAGCGTCCGGTCGTCGAGGCGGTCAAGATACTTGGCGATCGTGCGGTCCACCCGCTCGTAGGCCGGTGCGACGACCCGCGCCATGTCGGCGTCGAGACGCGCCAGCGCCGCGGCGGTCCGCTTCCCCTGCTGATCGAGGGAGACGACCTCGTCGTAGAGAGCGCGGTCGACAAAGTGGCCGACGAAATGGCTCGTGACGTCGGGGAGTCTGAAGTAAGTGGAGAAGACCTGAACCGGCTGGTGCGTCCACAGGTAGTCGCTCGCACGATCGACTGTGACGTCCTGGCCGAAGTAGGTCGCGTAGGACTGCAGGACACTCTCGGCCGCCCCTAGCGGCACGGTCGCGTCCTCTTTCTTCCAGACCGGGAATCCCTCGCGCTTCATCTCGTCGGGGACGGCTTCATACGGGAGCCGCACGGGATTGATCCAGTCGAAGAGGCTCGGAGGGGAGACCGTGTCGACGTCCGCGCGATTGCGGAAGGCGTTGCTCACGAGAAAGCCGCCGGGGATCGCCGGCGGCGGATAGGAGACCCACCAGTTCAGAGTCCCGGTCTTGATCCCGCGCTCCGAGAGAATCTCCCAGTAAGTCTTCACCCTACGCCCGGTGTCCTCGTACGGAAGTGCCATGCCGTGGTCATTGATGTAGGTCCAATCGAGGATGCCGTGTTTCAGCATCGTCTTCCCCGTCGCAATCGACGTCCAGAGGACACCGCTCTTGCAGGGATGGAAGGAGTGCAGCGGAGCGTAGGTCCCTTCCGCCATCAGTCGACGAATCGCCGGGAGCTTCCCCTGGGCGAGCAGAGGCTCCATGAGGTTGGGCGCGACGCCGTCGAAGCCGAGAAGGACCACGCGTTCGATCGTGGGAGCCGGTCGATGCGAGCGCAGAACGAAGGCGCTGCCGCCAGCGATGATCAGAAGAACGGCGACGATGCGCGCGCGAGCGGATCGAGACATCGGCCTATCGTGGCGAACGGTCCGCGGTGACGCAAGGCCCCGGCGCTTTCACGGGAGGGCGTCGAAGGAGCGGACCACGCGGTGCGAGGATTGGACCGGGAGCGCGTCGCGGGCCGCGAGCGCCGTCTCCATTCCCGCGGCACGGGCGGCGTCCAGCTCGTCGGTGACGTCGGAAACGAAGAGAACGGCGGAGGGTGCTACGCCGAGGCGGCCGGCGATGAGTTGGTAGCTGCTCGCTTCGCGCTTTGGCCCCGTGGTCGTGTCGAAATGGGCGTCCAACAGGGGTGTCAGGTCACCGGCCGTGGAGTGACGGAAGAGGAGCCGCTGGGCGAGGATGCTCCCCGAGGAGAAGATCGCGACGCGACGCCCTTCATCGCGCCATCGGCGGAGAGCCGTGGGGACGTCATCATACAGCTCCCCACGCAGCGCGCTGCTCCGATAGCCGTCCTCCCAGATCCGCCCCTGGAGCGCTTTCAAGCCCGTCGACTTGCGGTCGCGATCCATCAGCCATAGGACGTAGGCTAGGACTTCCACCGCCGAACCGCCTCCCCATGCCGGCGGATCGTCCCCATGGACCCAATCGGCGGCGTTCTCCTCTCGAAGGTGCGACAGGTCGCCGGCGAGCCCGGCATCCTCCACGTGTGCCGCAAGGAACGGTCCAGCGTGGGCGCGGGCGAACGGAAAGAGGGTCCGGGCCACGAAGTCGACGGGAGTTGTCGTCCCCTCGATGTCGAGAAGGAGCGCGTCGATCCTGCTCAGAGCGTCGCCGCTCCAGTCGGAATCTGCGCGAGGCCGAGGCAGACAGGCTCGAACCCCGCCTCGGCGCCGCTCTCCGTGTAGTGCGGGCTCCACCCGGCCGGGTCCTGGAAGAGGCGGATGGCGCGGATGTCCCTGGTCGCGCAGAGGTCGAACCAGTGCCACGTTCCCCGCGGCACCCGGAGCAGATCTCCCGCCTCGACCTCGATCGCGAGCACCTTGCCGCCCTTTGGACGGACGTGAAAGAGGCCGCTGCCACGGACGATGAAGCGGACCTCGTCCTCGTCGTGCCAGTGCTCGCGGCTGAACTTCGCCAGCATCGCGTCCAAGCCGGGCGTTGCCGCGGTCACGTCGATGACGTCGGCCGCCACGTACCCGCCGCGGGCCTTCAGGCGGTCGATCTCGGATTTGTACGCCTCGAGCACCTCGGCCGCGGCCGCGCCCGACGCCACGGGGTGCGACGGTTCCCAAAGTTCGTAGTCGATCCCGACTTCGGCCAGCCGTGCTGCCAGCGCCGCGGGATCGGTGATCGTCCGCTTCTCCTCGGGAATCCTCAGGACCGCCATGTGCTCCTCCCCACCACGTCCAACAGGAACTCCAGGATCTCGACGTGGCGCCGCGCCTCGGCCACGTCCTGACCC